>CAMEKZ010000201.1 GCA_945921635.1 uncultured Clostridia bacterium | reverse complement strand
GGGGGTGAAAACATCGTTTACCAGTCCGACGTCCTTATAGGAATTAAAAATTCCGTCATCGTTTACCACAATTCCGCAGCTTTCCTGTCCGCGGTGCTGAAGTGCAAAAAGTCCGTAATAGGCCGTAGCGGCAACGTTTGTCTTTGATTTAGCAAAAACGCCGAATACGCCGCATTCTTCGTGCAAGCCCTTATTCATCAAATGGGTTTCATTCCTTTCCGTTCCAGCAATAGGTGCAAAGTCCGCACTCGGGCTTGCCTATTGCACGCACAGTACCCTCCAGCGTCTGGAACTCAAGCGATGTAAGCTTGAGCCTGCGGCATATCTCGTCTCTGAGCCGCTTTCCGCGCTGTGTATTCGGGTCGCTGTATTCTTCGATGTATTTTACGCCTTCTGCACCCTCGGTCTCATCGATAATCAGACGCGCTATCAGTTCAAGCTCCGACGTACTGCGTGAAAAGTTGAGATACTTACAGCCATACATAATCGGAGGACACGCGCTGCGCATATGAACCTCTTTAGCGCCGTTTTCGTAAAGGAACTCTACTGTCTCTCTCATCTGTGTTCCTCTTACGATACTGTCATCTACAAACAGCAGCTTTTTACCCTCAATCAGCTCATGTACGGGTATAAGCTTCATCTTTGCAACCTGATTTCTCATTGTCTGGTTGGTTGGCATAAAGCTTCTCGGCCATGTCGGGGTATATTTTATAAACGGGCGGGCAAACGGTATGCCGCTGCGGTTTGCATAGCCTATCGCGTGCGGAACTCCGGAGTCGGGGATACCGCATACATAGTCAACATCGGGCAGCTTGCCGTTCTTGATGTCGTTTTCCGCCATTATCTCGCCGTTTCGGGTACGCATGGTCTCGACCGTCACGCCCTCGTAAACGGCATTCGGATAGCCGTAATAGGTCCACAAAAACGAGCATATTCTCATGTCGTCATGACCCGGCTCGAGTACCTCACAGCCGTCCGAAGTAATCATATCTATCTCGCCGGCTTTCAGCTCCTTATAGGTGCTGTAGCCGAGCTTCTGGAATGCGAACGACTCCAGCGATACGCAAAAGCCGTCGCCGCGCTTTCCTACTATTATAGGCAGTCTGCCCATCTTGTCTCTCGCCGCTATAATTCCTTTATCGGTGAGGATAATAAGCGACATCGTGCCCTCGATTTTCTCCTGCGCATACTTTATTCCTTCGGTAAACGAGTCTTTCTGCGCGATAAGTGCGCCGATAAGCGAACCGGAGTTGATACTGCCGCTGCTCATAGTCTCAAAGTTTGCACAGCCGCCGTCAAGCAGCTCCTTTGAGAGCGCCTCGGCGTTTCTGATTATGCCGATACTGCACACCGAGTAAAGGCCGAGCTTTGAGCGCACCATAATAGGCTGAGGGTCGGTATCGCTGATACAGCCGATACACAGCTTTCCTCTCATTGCCGCCGCGTCGCTTTCAAGCTTTGTCCTGAAAGGCGAATTTTCAATGCTGTGAATAGCTCTCTGAAAGCCGAGCTCCTCTGAATATGCGGTCATGCCGCCGCGCCTTGTGCCGAGATGCGAGTGATAGTCAGTACCGAAAAATACGTCTGTTATGCAGTCGTTCTTAGATGCTGCACCGAAAAAACCGCCCATATTATTCTCCCATAAGACGCTTCATAATCTCTGCGTAAGCGTCCTCTACGCCGCCCATATCACGGCGGAAACGATCCTTATCGAGCTTTTCGTGTGTTGTGCTGTCCCAGAAGCGGCAGGTGTCGGGCGAAATCTCGTCCGCAAGAATGATTGTGCCGTCTGCTGTCTTACCGAACTCAATCTTGAAATCGATAAGGTCGATGTTCAGCTTTTTGAAGAAGTCCTTCATGAAGTCGTTTACCATAAACGCATACTTTGTGATAAGGTCGATTTCCTCCTGAGTAGCAAGACCGAGTCCGAGTGCGTAATAGTCGTTTATGAACGGGTCGCCAAGGTCATCGTTTTTGTAGCTGAATTCAAGCGTCGGGCACTTTAAGGGCGTACCCTCCTCGATGCCGAGCTTCTTCGAAAAGCTGCCTGCGGCTACGTTTCTTACAATTACTTCAAGCGGAACGATGGAAACCTTTTTAACAAGCGTCTCTCTGTCGTTAAGCTCCTTTACAAGGTGAGTGGGCACGCCTGCCTTTTCGAGCAGACCAAACATATAGTTTGTCATCTTGTTGTTTACTACGCCCTTGCCTGCGATAGTACCCTTTTTAAGACCGTTAAACGCTGTAGCGTCGTCCTTGTAGGATACGATAACGAGATTGGGGTCATCGGTTGCGAAAACCTTCTTTGCTTTTCCTTCGTAAAGCTGTTCTAATTTTTCCATGATATATAACTTCCTTTCTTTGGCGGTAACCGCCGTCCGTGCGGACATAATTCGTTTATGGTCAGCTCTGAAAACCTCTGCCGTTTTTCAAGTAGACCTTATCATATCAGAGCGGTGCTCCGTATATATTATAAATAGTAGTGTCAGTCGAGGGCTCAGATTTCATTCAGAGCTGACTGAATTTTTTTGTCGGCTTCAAGCACTTTCTCGG
>CAMEKZ010000200.1 GCA_945921635.1 uncultured Clostridia bacterium | reverse complement strand
GCATCGTGCTCGGAAGTGACCTTACGGTATCGGCGGCAAAGAGCATAGCGGCATCGGTAGGAATAGATGACAGAACCATTTCGCTGACGGTTGTTGCGTTCGGTACATCTCTGCCGGAGCTTATCACCTGCATTGCCGCGTCGCTGAAGAAAAAGCCGGATATCGCAATCGGCAACATAATCGGAAGCAACATCTTCAATATCCTGTTTGTAGTCGGACTCGCTTCGGTATTTTCACCAAACCAGCTCGACTTTGGTACGGCGTTTATGATTGATACTGCTGTTGCTATTTTCGCTGCGGTACTGCTCGGACTGCTCGTCATAAGAAAAAAGCAGCTCAGCCGCGCAGGCGGTATAACGATGCTTGTATGCTATGCGGCGTACTTTGCGTACCTGTTTGTCTATCCTAACCTAGGAATATCGGGGTGACGCGCATTGATAATAAATGATATTACCGCGGCTGACCGCGATGAGTTTATCGCGATGGAGACCGATTTTTACAATTCTCCCGCGGTGCTTCATGAGGTGAAGCGGGAGAATTTTGTAAAAACCTTTGACAGACTTATGGCGGGCTCTCCGTTTGTCCGCTGCCTGTTTTTCCGCGATGAAAACAGCGGTGCGGTGCTGGGCTACGCTCTGCTTGCGTTCAGCTATTCAAACGAGGCGGGCGGAGACGTCGTCTGGGTGGACGAGCTTTATGTGAAAAGCGAATATCGCTCTATGGGTATAGGTAACAGATTTTTTGATTTTTTAAGTAACGAATATAAGGGTTTCGCAAGATTTAGGTTAGAAACCGAACCCGATAATGACGGCGCAAAACGGCTGTACAAGCGCATGGGATTTGAGCCGCTTGGGTATAGTCAGATGATAAAGGACAGATTAACTTAACCAGAGTAATTTAAGCAAACTTTGCTGTTACATTGTGCTTTTTTCACAAAATTTAAAGCCTATTTTAATACAATGTGTTCATTGACTGGAAAATAAGAATTTGATATAATATTTATGAAGAATTTTCATTTCTGTTGCCGTACTTATTCTCGGCAGCAACAAATTTTACAGGAGGGTAAAATGAAAAAAGTCACAAAAACCATAGCAGGTGCGCTTGCTCTCGTTACTGCAATCACCGCATTTGCCGGATGCGCCAGTGATACACAGGGCACACAGTCCGGCGCACAGTCATCTGACGCTACATCTGCAACCCAGCAGACACTGGCTCAGGACAGCGGAGTTCAGAATGCAGTAAGCAACGCATCGGTAAATCAGAACTACAAGGACATTCAGGTAGACACTAAAATAAAGTGGATGGCTTGGTGGGAAATCCAGGAGGCATCTCCCGCAGTAGAGATGTTCAAGACCTTATACGGCACACCCGCAAACAAGCCCGAAGGTTATGAAGATACACCCGATGAAAATGTATTCTGCAATATCAAGGTTACTACATACGCAGAAAGATATGTACAGCTCGCACAGAGAATCCAGTCAGACGACTCGCCCGACTGCTTCCCGTTTGAGATATGCAACTTTCCTTACAGCGTAGCTTATCAGAACCTGTTCCAGAGCGTTGACGGCGTACTTGACTTTACAACGGACGACTGGGCAGATTATAAGGACGTAATCGATATGTTCAACTGGGGCGGCAAGAACTACTGCCCGATTATGGATCTCAACCCCGCTGATTTGCTCTGGTACAGAAAATCCGTAGTTGAAGAGGCCGGCTTTGACGATCCTTGGGAGCTCTTTGAAAAGGGCGAATGGACATGGACCACATTTATGGATATGTGCGAAAAGTTCACCGATGTTGAAAACGAAAAGTACGCAATGGACGGCTACTTCTTCCAGAACAACTTCCTCGCTACAACCGGTGTTCCGCTTGTAAGCCTTACAGACGGTAAGCTTGTAAGTAACCTGAACAACGGCAGCATCGAAAAGGCTATGGATATACTCATCAAGTTTGATGATACCAAGGAAAGCCTGCGTTATCCCAGAGAAATCGTAAACAACTGGAATCCCAGCATGAACGAATGGGTAAACGGCAACATACTCTTCTATGATGACGGTACATGGAGATACGAAGAGCACTGGTACAAGTTCAAGAAAAAACAGAGCTGGGATGATGAAGAAATCTGCTTCGTTCCTTATCCTCAGATGGATGGCTCTGACAAGTACTACCAGGCTATGAAGCAGGATTCTATCATGCTTTGTGCAGGTGCCAAGAACATAGAGGGCTATAAGGCTTGGATTTATGCTAACCTTATCTCTACTAAGGATCCCGATATCAAGGCAGCAGGACGTCAGCAGTCTATAGACAACTACGACTGGACAGAGACACTTCTCGACCGTCTGGATATACTTAAGGATCCCGACACCTTTACCGCAGTATTTGATTTCAAGGATGGTATCGGTATTGATATTGCCGACACAAACAGCGGCGATATGCCTGTACAGCAGCTCACATTCTATCCTTACATGAACGGTGAGACCTATACATCAATCCGTGCAGCTAACCAGGGACAGATTGAGAACCGTCTTGAAGAGCTCAACGGTAGAATTGAATAATTTGATATTGAATATTTTATCAACCCGACCGCTTTGCGGTCGGGTTTCAGCTTGTCGAAAAAGTGATTTTTCGACAAGCTGTCAGACTTCGAGAAACAC
>CAMEKZ010000199.1 GCA_945921635.1 uncultured Clostridia bacterium | reverse complement strand
TTGCAAAAAAAGAAAGCCTCAACACGCGGATTGCGTGTCGAGGCACTCGACTGGTACTGGTGTTCATAAGGTATTTACATCGCGAGAATAAAGTTTGCAAAAAAAGAAAGCCTCAACACGCGGATTGCGTGTCGAGGCACTCGACTGGTTGCGGGAGCTGGATTCGAACCAACGACCTTCGGGTTATGAGCCCGACGAGCTACCCCTGCTCCACCCCGCGATATATCACTCATTTCTGAGTGCCTGTTTATTATATCACAACGAATAGATTTTGTCAAGTATTTTTTTATTTTTTATGATATTTTTTTTAAATCGGGTAACATTAACCCTGATACAGTATATTCAAAACAAGCCTGAATTATTCACTAACAAATAAATTCATGTAAAATTCCTCTTCAAGGGGTTATATCGAAGCCGGAAGCTCTTTATGTATTCTAACATAATTAGTCGGAATTTGCAACCATCAGCGTTATTTTCGGTAAGAGAAAATCGGCTGTTGTCTGCTTTCAAGTCAGTTTTGTGCAGTCAGAAATTCCGGTGCGCGCCGCACTCCTCTGTTTACCGCCTTTGCTCTATTTCTAAAAATATAGACTTTTTCGACAGTCTGAACCGCCGCGGTTTCCGCGGCGGCTAATTTTTTCCCTTATGACATACCATGGTCTATTTCCGTGCAAAAATAAGTATAATTATTTATTATCACATTTTTTTGAGGTCAGCGGCATTATGCCGCCGACAGTCAGGGGGAAACAATGCTTGCCGATTATAAAATAAAAGTCAGATTTGATTTTACCTTCTTTGCCGTTGTAGCCTTGCTTGTCTTTATAGACACAGGCGGGACGGCCATGCTATCGCTTATCGCCTGCATTTTACACGAGGGCGGGCACCTGCTGGCTATGGCTTTGTGCGGGGTTGTTCCCGAAAAAATAACCTTTTACGGCGGCGGCATAGCCGTAGCAAGACGCATGGACAATGTAAGCACTCCACGGCGGCTGATTATCCTGTCGGCGGGCTGTGCGGTAAACGCCGTGCTTGCAATGAGCGGAGCGCTGATGCCGCAAAACAGCACGATGCAGGTTTTTTCTGCAGTCAATCTGCTTATCTGCTGCTTCAACGCCTTGCCGATAGGCTATTTTGACGGTGGCGAGATTTTACGCATAATTTTTGAAAGCATATTTCAGCCGCGCACAGCCGAGATAATTAAAAAAACGATCGGAATTATCATGTGTGTGCTGATTGTTAATGCTTTGTTCATCTATTGCGTGATTTGCAAACAAGACGTCAGCATCTCGCTCGGATTTGTCGTGCTTTATCTTATTTTAGCGCAGTTTATCGGCTGACCCTTGCCTTTATCGAAAAAATGTAGTACAATATAAAAAGACGTTTGTCAAATAAACGAATGGAAGTTGAAAATGCTTAAAGAAAAACTTGATAAAATACTTTTAAAGGTACAAAAGCCGTCACGCTATATCGGCGGCGAGGTAAACTCGGTGATAAAGGACAAAAGCAAGGTGGATATGCGCTTCGCCTTCTGTTTTCCCGACACCTACGATATAGGAATGTCACACCTCGGCATGAAGATACTGTATTCGCTGAAGAACAGTATCCCGAACTACTGGTGTGAGCGTGTGTTCATGCCGCTTCCGGATATGGAAGAACAGATGCGTAAAAACGATATACCGCTGTACGGACTGGAAAGTCTTGAGCCGATAAAGGACTTTGATTTTATCGGCTTTACGTTGCAGTACGAGCTTTGCTATACAAATGTGCTTGCCATGCTCGACCTTGCCGGTCTGCCTGTATATTCAAAGGACAGAAAGGATTTGTTCCCGATAGTTATGGGCGGCGGTCCCTGCGTGTGCAACGCCGAGCCTATCGCCGACTTTTTCGATTTGTTTGTACTCGGCGAGGGCGAGGAGGTAAACCTTGAGCTTATGGAGCTTGCTCTGTCGTTTAAGAAAAACGGCGGCACAAAGCAGGAGTTTCTGGAAAAGGCGGCTCAGATAGAGGGTATTTACGTCCCGTCACTCTACGATGTTAGCTATAACGAGAACGGAACTATAAAGGCAATTACCCCGCAGCACGGCGCGCCTGCAAAGGTGAAAAAGCGCATAATAAGCGACTTTGATAAGGTGTTTACACCCGACAGCTTTGTTGTACCCTTCACCCAGATAGTACACGACCGCTCGGTGGTCGAGGTACTGCGCGGCTGTATAAGAGGCTGCCGCTTTTGTCAGGCGGGCTTTATATACCGGCCGTTCAGAGAAAAATCAAAGGAAACCATAGTAAATCAGGTAAAGTCACTCACCGAAACTACAGGCTATGACGAGGTATCTCTCTCGTCGCTGTCTACCAGTGATTACAGCGACATCGAGGGGCTGCTCGGCGATATTACGGAATATACCGATAAAAAGGGTGTAAACCTTTCGCTCCCGTCGCTCAGAATTGACAAGTTCAGCGACGAGGTGGTAAAGAAAATAAAGAGCGTCAGGGCAAGCGGACTTACATTTGCGCCCGAGGCGGGCTCACAGCGGCTGAGAGATGTAATAAACAAGAACATCACCGAAGAAGCGATAATGAAAAGCTGTAAAATTGCCTTTGAGGGCGGGTACAGCTCGGTAAAGCTGTATTTTATGCTCGGTCTTCCGACAGAGACAG
>CAMEKZ010000198.1 GCA_945921635.1 uncultured Clostridia bacterium | reverse complement strand
GCCCGCATGAGCAAAGACGATGGTAAACGATAAATTTTATAGATGAAAGGACTAAAATTATGGCTAATATGGAAAAGCTCCGCCGCGACTACGGAGAGGTAATATGGACAGGCAAAAAGTGTATACTGGGACTTCCTATCTCGTTTACACGCTATATCCTCACAGACACGGTGCTGTACACAAGAGTCGGATTTCTTAACATCAAGGAGGACGAAATCGAGCTGTACAGAATAATCGACAAGACCATGAAGTTTACTCTCGGTCAGCGCATGGTAGGCTGCGGTACTATCTCAATCACCTCCAAGGACTGCGACACCCCTGACAAGCACCTTGTTTCGATAAAAAAGCCTCGCGAGGTAAAGAAACTCCTTGACGAGGTGGTAAAGGAACAGCGTGACAAGTACATGGTACGCGGCCGCGACATGATAGGCGGTATACATGGCCACGATGACGCAGACTCCGAGCTTGACGAAATGATAGAGATGTAAGCGGTGCCAAATGGAACAGATAAAAGAGATAATAAAGCTTGCTGTTCACCCCAAGAACTGGGGCGAGCTGTTTAAAAAATACAGAGAAATAATAATGTACGTCATATTCGGCGCGCTGACTACGCTTGTATCAATTGTGACCTACTTTGTCGCGCGTATGCTTTTCCCGAATGAGGGCGCAGTTCCCGAGTTTTTAAAATGGACATACCGGCTCACCCTCGGCGAGGGCGACTCGTCCACCGTCCTGCCGAATATAATCTCGTGGATTGTATCGGTGACCTTCGCCTATATCACAAACCGTATATGGGTGTTTAAAAGCAAGGTAAAAGGCGTGGTGAAAATCGCGCTGCAGGCTTTATCGTTTTACGCGGCACGGCTGCTCACGCTGTTTGTTGACCTTATTATCATGTATCTTTTAGTAAATCTCCCCGCTATCGAAAACGGTCTGTACGAATTTTGCGTAAAGGTATTCTCAAACATAGTGGTGCTGGTGCTGAACTATGTTTTCAGCAAGGTGTTCATTTTCAGAAAGAGCAAGAACGGCGCAGAAAAGCAGGATAGCTGAAAAGTGCAGTGATATGATAAAGCCCCGAGGCACTCCTCGGGGCTTCAGACTGTCGAAAAAGTCTATTTTTTGAAAATAGTGCAAACTCTCTAACCCCATCCCCAAACCCCTTCCCCTCGGGAAGGGGCTGTTTATCGGGGGCTATCGCCCCTCGCCCCTATTGGGGGCTGCCGCCCCTCAACCCCATTTCGAGAAAAATATAGGTTTATCGACAAGCTGAAGCCTCGAGGCACTCCTCGGGGCTTAAAATTATCTCTTTATCCCTTTTTATCCTTTATCAGCGGCTTTATCAGCTTATATATCTCCCCCGCGCGGGTCGTGCCATACTTCTTTACAATACGGTTATTTATACCAGACTTTGTCGCAAGCTCCTTAATACACTTGCCGACAAACTCGCGCTCGGACTTGTCCGACAGATTTTCTTCAAGGAATTTTCTTATTCTCTCGCTTTCCGCATCCTCCGCACAGCCGTCCAGCGCGGCCTCGGTGAATACGCGGACACCCTTAGTCTCCCAGAACTGTGCGACCACCTCAAAGCCCTTGTCTTTTGACACGATGAAATAATCGGCTTCTGGCTTTTCTCTTATCATATATCCGAGATAGGAAACGAGCTGAAAATCCAGAGCATTTTTCGTGCCCGTCATAGCTTCGACATAATATATTTTTGCGGGACAGCCGAGTATGCGCTTGTGCATGGCTATGGTGAGCGTTGCGGCGTGCTCGCTGTAAAATATGAACACCTCGTCGCCATTTTTCAGATTTTCGATACCCGCAAGTCCGTCCGAGCGGACATTTTCAAAATCAATAAGATAAACCGACATTGTAAATTCCTCTGCAAATATATTTGTAAAAATCCGTAATGTAAAAATAACACAGGCGCTGAACATAAGCAGTCACCTGTGTATAATTATTTGAATACTGCATAACGCGAAAAGCCGTACCGATTTTACATATTATTCCGCATTTTCAGACGGTAAGAACTCTCTGTAAATGCTCTCCATCTGCAAAAGCACATTTTTGAGATCGTATTTTTCGGCGGTCTTTCTGCCGTTTTCGCCCAGCCTTCTGCATAAATCCGGGTCGGTAGATAAACGCCTTACCGCTTCGATAAAGCCTTCGGTATCGCTTGCGTCGCAGATTATGGCGTTTTCACCCTGGCGCGCATATTCTCTTGAACTGCGGTTATCCGAAACTATCAGCGGCAGACCTGCCGCCATGCCCTCAATCGCCGCCATGCTCAGCCCCTCACGAAAGCTCGGCAGCATAAACGCGTCCGCCATGTTGAGCAGCTCCTTGGCATCCTTGCGATAGCCTGCAAAAATCACTCTGTCCTGTGCGCCCAGCTCCTCGGCAAATTTTATGCACTCACCGAGCATATCACCGATACCGCAGATAATAAGGTATGTGCCTTTATTTGCGGCTACGGCGCTAATAGAAGCGCGGTTGTTCTTGTTCTGATTTATTTCGGAGTTTGATATTACAAGAAAAGCGTCATTCGGAATACCGAACTCGCTGCGCATCTCCTCGCGCGTCCTTGTGCAGTTATGAATACGGTCAAGCTGTGCACCTATACCCGGTATTCTGAAAATCCTGCATTTCATTCTTTTGCCGAATTTACTTGCCGCTATGTAATCCTCTTCGTTTATTGTAATAAG
>CAMEKZ010000197.1 GCA_945921635.1 uncultured Clostridia bacterium | reverse complement strand
AGCTGATAACCTACGCTTTGGGTAGCTGTGTCGGAATATGTATGATTGATAAGGCAAGCGGGGTTGCAGGCATGGCACATATCATGCTGCCCGACAGCTCGGCGATACCGTCGGATACAAACAAATTCAAGTTTGCGGACACGGCGATAGAGCTGCTGTACAATAATCTGATAAAAAACGGCGCGTCGCCGTCACGGATAATTGCAAAGATAGCAGGCGGAGCAAATATGTTTGCCACCTCTTCGGCGTCTATGAGCATAGGCGACCGCAATGTTGAGGCAACAAAGGAACAGCTCTCGCGGCTGAGAGTGCCGATTGCGGCGGAGGACACGGGGCTCAATTACGGCAGAACCGTATGCTTCAGCGCCACGGACGGCTCTTTACAGGTAATTTCCAGCCTTAAAGGAAATAAGACTATTTAATGTGCAAAAGGAGGTTGCTATGGAAAACACAGACAGACAAAATATGGCGAATAAATCAATGGCAGAGCTTATCGAGCTTGAACAGTCAGTTGCCGAGCCTGTTGCATTTCCCGAGGGACAGGCGCAGACTCAGACCCGCCCCGAAGCAGTAAATCCTTTAATGCGTACCGACGCAACACCTAAGGTAGTAGTATCGGATGACAAGCTTGAAGCCAATATGTGCGTCTTTTCTCCGCAGTTCGGCGGAAAGGACGTAACCGTAGACGATATAAAAAGGGCGCTAAAGGACGAGCACGTCAAGTTCGGCATTGACGAGGAGCTTATCGAGGAAATAGTCGCAAACAGACTGTACGACAAGGTGTTCAGGGTAGCTCAGGGCATACCTGCAGAGCACGGTGTTGACGGATATGTAACAAACAAGTATGAACAGGTTAAAAAGCTTGTCCCGCGCAAGCTGGAGGACGGAAGCGTGGATTACCGCGACCTGGGACTTGTTGTAAATATCAAGGCAAACGATGTTATATGCGAGATAACCCCCGAGACTCTGGGTACGGCGGGCAAGAACGTATTCGGTCAGGATATCATGCCTATGCCCGGCAAGCCGCCTGTTATTCCGCAGGGCGCAAATACCGTTATGTCGGCGGACGGCACAAGGCTGTATGCTGCCGAAAGCGGCAACCTTATGTACAAGGGCGGAAAGTTCAATGTCGAGACCACCTTTATAATACATGAGGACGTGTGCGTTTCTACCGGAAATATCAGCTTCCTCGGTGATGTCGTGGTAAAGGGCAACATTCAGGAGGGATTTTCTGTCACGGCAGGAAAGGCTCTCACTGTAATGGGTATGGCTACCGGTGCGACGCTTACCGCACAGGGTGATATTACCGTCAAGAACGGCGTATTCAACAGCACTATCCAGTCGGCAAACGGAAATATAACAATAGGCTTCGGCGAAAACGATACTATCACAACACGCGGAAACCTCACAAGTACCTCGCTTATCGGCTGTACCATAAAGATAGAGGGAAGTCTTGACTGCACCAAAAACCCCGGCGTGCTTGTCGGCGGTGACTGCAGTGTAATGGGCAACTTTGCGGTGGCTCAGCTCGGACATAAGAATTACATACACACGATAGTATCGGTAGGAAGCGTGACAAACCTTGTAATGGAGATGGACGGACTTGAGAAAAAGTGCGCCGAGATTGACGAGTACATTGAAAAAATCGGTGCGTCGATAGAGTTTTTGCAAGAGAAAAAGCGCAACGGCGAAAAGCTCGACGAGTCCAAGGAGGCGTATATATCCTCGGCTATCCGCTTAAAGGTTCAGAAGGCAATGGAGAAAAAGCCCATGCGGGCAAGGATTGAGGAGATACAGCGCATAATCAACGCTAAAGAGGAGCTGTCGGTAAAGGTTACAAAGTGCATTTATCCGAATGTCAGAATAAACCTGAACAGCTTTACTACCACAACCTCGGCGGAGTACGGCAGATGCAGTATCGTCTGCGGGCCTAACGATATTGAGTTTAAATAATCTCATATACAGCAAATAACGTGTACCCGTCCGCCGTTTTTCTCTGCGGACGGGTTTTGCATATATGCTTTACGGAAGGAAGTGTGCGATATGGCAACAAGGTCGCGTGGCACTTATACCATATTGAAATATGCGGCAGCCGCCGTATGCGCGGTGCTTTTTGCCGCTACCCTGATGTTTTTGTGCGATACAAAGGCAGACGCCGTCTCGGTGTCCTTATGCACCGTGCAGAATATATCGGCAAAAACCTATACCGGCTCAGCCATAAAGCCGCTCCCTGCGGTAAAATACGGCGGTAAAACCCTTAAAAGAGGTACGGATTATACCATAAGCTACAGCAACAACATAAATGCAGGCACGGCGTATGTAATTATAAAGGGAAAGGGCAGCTACAGCGGTACGGTAAAAAAGGCGTTTACCATAAAGCCCGCGGCGATACCCTCCGCGACATTTTATAAAATATCGGACAAGTATTTCACCGGCAGCGGGATAAAGCCGGTACCTACAATAAAGTTTGCGGGGCAGACTCTGAAAAACGGAACAGACTTTACGCTGTCCTATTCAAATAATATAGAGTTAGGCACGGCAAAGGTCACTATAAAAGGAAAACGTAACTTTACCGGAAGCTGTTCGCTCAGATTTACCATCAAGGCAAGACCGGTATCATCTCTTAAAATAACGGCGGCAAATGCGCAGTACACGGGAAAAGCGGTAAAACCGTCGGTCAGCGTAAAATACGGCAGCTTTACCTTTAAAAACGGCACGGATTATACGCTTACATACAAAAATAACGTAAAGATAGGCACGGCTACGGTAACCGTAAAAGGCAAGGGCAGACTTACCGGTACAAAATCCGTAACCTTTA
>CAMEKZ010000196.1 GCA_945921635.1 uncultured Clostridia bacterium | reverse complement strand
ACAGCGTGTTCAACGTATTCTCAACGCTTATCCTGCTGCCGTTTACAAAGCTTCTGGAAAAGCTTGCATATATATCCGTCCGCGAGAAAAAGACCGATACAGCGGCGTCCGGAGACGAATTTCAGATACTCGACCCGCGTTTTCTCGCTACTCCGTCGGTTGCGCTTGAGCAGTGCAAGTCGGTTGCTATACGCATGGCGGACTGCGCGCGCGACACGCTGAAGCTGTCGGTGTCGCTGATATTCCGCTACAACGACCGCGATGCGGAAATAATCGTCGAAAACGAGGACAAGGTGGATATCTACGAGGACAAGCTCGGCAGCTATCTTTTGCAGCTCGGCGCGAAGAACCTCTCTGTCGAAGACAGCCAGCTTGTAAATATGCTGCTGCACTGTATAGGCGATTTTGAGCGTATCTCCGACCACGCGGTAAATATCATGGAGTGCGCCAAGGAAATGCACGACAAGGGGCTGTCCTTTTCAAAAAAGGCGGTCGAAGAGGTGCGTATCTTCAACAGCGCGCTGAGCGAGATACTCGACACCGCAATCGCGGCTTTTGAGCACGGCGATATCAATATGGCAAAGTCGGTCGAGCCGCTTGAAGAGGTCATCGACAACCTGCGTACAGAGATACGCAACCGCCATGTAAAGCGGCTTCGCAAGGGTAAGTGCACTATTGAGATGGGCTTTGTGCTTACCGACCTTATCACAAACTATGAGAGAGTCGCAGACCACTGCTCAAACATCGCGGTGTGTATGATACAGATACATGACAACAGCTTTGACACGCACAGCTATTTAAGCGACCTGAGAGCCACCGGTAACGCGGAGTTTACCGATAAGTTCAAAAAGTACAGCGAGAAGTATCTGCTGCCGTGATTGTGATTTTGAATATTAAAATTTCCGCCGTGAAAACGGCGGATTTTTTGCGGCGCGTATCACATACGATACGCGCCGCCGCTGTTTTCCCACCAAAATAAAAAGCCACGGAAGGCGCACCCGCTTTCCGTGGCTGTATGTTTATCCTTATTACTTGAAGTATCTGTTCAGCAGACCCTCAAATGCCTTGCCGTGTCTAGCCTCGTCCTTAGCCATCTCGTGAACTGTATCGTGGATAGCGTCAAGGTTAAGAGCCTTAGCCTTCTTTGCAAGGTCAAGCTTGCCCTGTGTAGCGCCGTGCTCAGCGGCAACTCTCTTTGTAAGGTTCTCCTTTGTGGATTCGCTTACTACCTCGCCGAGAAGCTCAGCAAACTTTGCAGCGTGCTCTGCCTCTTCCCATGCAGCCTTTTCGTAGTACAGACCTACCTCGGGATAACCCTCTCTGTGTGCGGCTCTTGCCATAGCAAGGTACATACCAACCTCTGTGCACTCGCCCTCGAAGTTAGCCTTTAAGCCTGCGATGATTTCCTCATCTGTTACAGCCTTTGCTACACCGATCTTGTGCTCGTCAGCAAATACAAGCTTGTCTGTAGCTGCTACTTCCTTGAACTTCTCGCCGGGAACCTTGCACTGGGGGCAAAACTCGGGAGGTGTGTCTCCCTCATGAACATAACCGCATACGGGACATACCCATTTTTTCATAATAAATTACCTTTCCTTTCGTAAACGTTTCAAAGAAGAAAAATCCTCTTTTGTATTCACAATAAGCCGAGCGTGTTAACATACAATCGGGCAATCGGGATATATCTCTTTTCGGAAAATCCGCAATTGCTTAAAGTTAATAAGCTCTTTCAAAACAGTAAAGATTACTGATTTTGTATTTATATTATACAACTCCGAGCTGTCTTTGTCAATAGCTTTTCGGAAAATTTGATTGATATTTGTGTAAAACGCTCACCCTAAGTAAGCAAAATATATTGCAAAATTCGGCAGGATATGCTAATATGTTTATATTAGATATGTTTTATTTAGGTGCGAGGGATTTTATGAACGCTTCTACGCTTTTGGCTGATGTGAAAAAATATTTTGCCGGACTTAAACAGGGCGGACGGGTGATTTGCCTTGTCATGCGCCTTTTTTCCGCGTGGCTGTCTGCGTGCTGTTTGCAGTACCTTTTCGGCAGACACATTTTCAATAAAGAATTTGCGGGAGAAATAAACCCGCTTGTGTTTATCCTGACAGCGGTCGGCGCGTATTTTGCCTTTACCGCAATCAGATTTATTCCGGTTATTAAAAAAATGAACAGCGACGGCTGGATTTTGCTGTCTGTATCGGCTTTTACCGCTGTCATTGTCTGCATATCCTATAATAAAGAGCAGGGCGCGGGCATAGGCGGCTATCTTGCTGTCGCGCCGTTTTTCGCACTCGCTCTATGGCAGGTATTGTCAAAGCTGAAATTGCGCGTGCCGTCTGTCGTGAAAAAATGCTGGCTCGCAGTTATTATCCTCGGTGCGGCGGTGATGTTCCTGTTCTGCGGCATAAGCATCGCTCTGCGCTATTACACCATGCGTACCCCCGCATTTGATTTCGGCATATTCGCCCAGATGTTCGAGAATATGAAGGACACCTTCGAGCCTGTCACCACTCTGGAGCGCAACCGCCTGTTATCGCACTTCGCGGTACATTTTTCCCCGGCGTATTATCTTATGCTGCCGTTTTATATGATTTTTCCGCACCCCGTCACATTGCAGATTTTACAGGGACTTATTGTAACAAGCGGAGTTATCCCCGCGTTTCTTATCTGCCGCAAGTATAACCTTTCAAAGCTCAAATGTGCGGCGGTCTGCGTGGTATACGCTTTATATCCCGCATTTACCGGCGGGTGCAGCTATGATCTGCACGAAAACTGTATGCTGCTGCCGCTTCTTTTATGGCTGTTTTGGGCTGTCGAGCGAGAGAGACTGCCGCTTGTCGCGCTGTTTGCATTCGCCGTACTGACCGT
>CAMEKZ010000195.1 GCA_945921635.1 uncultured Clostridia bacterium | reverse complement strand
TGACTTCATACCGTGGAATATGCCGAGCGAGCCGTTCGCAATAGTAGCGGCGTTGAGCTCGGTATCTACGCCCTTGCCTGCCGCCTCACAGCCGATGAGCTTTACTTCCTTGTCATTTATGAAGTTATAGAACATACCCATAGCGTTGCTGCCGCCGCCTACGCAGGCTACGACAGCAGCGGGGAGCTTGCCCTCAAGCTCTAAAATCTGCTGCTTTGCTTCTCTGCTGATTACGCTCTGAAAATCTCTTACTATCATAGGGAACGGGTGCGGTCCCATTACCGAGCCTAAGATATAGTGCGTGTCATGCACTCTGGACACCCATTCTCTCATAGCCTCGTTTACCGCGTCTTTAAGCGTCATTGTACCGCTTGTGACGGGGTGTACCTTTGCGCCGAGCAGCTCCATTCTGTACACGTTCAGCGCCTGACGCTCGGTGTCCTCCTTGCCCATGAATATCTCGCATTCAAGTCCGAGCAGAGCCGCCGCGGTGGCTGTTGCTACGCCGTGCTGACCTGCGCCGGTTTCGGCGATTACTCTGGTCTTGCCCATTTTTTTAGCCATCAGCGCCTGACCAAGTACGTTGTTTATCTTGTGCGAGCCTGTGTGATTAAGATCCTCGCGCTTTAAATAAATCTTAGCGCCGCCGAGATCTTCGGTCATCTTCTTTGCGTAATAAAGCAAAGAGGGTCTGCCCGCGTATTCTCTGAGCAGCTTGTCAAGCTCCTCATTGAACTCCTTATCGTTCTTGTAAAATTCGTAACATTCTTCCAGCTTTTTTACTTCATTCATCAGCGTTTCGGGTATATACTGTCCGCCGTGAATACCGTATCTTCCGCTTGCCATTAAAATCTGTCCTTTCCTATATTTCTTACAGCCGATACAAGCTCGGCTATCTTGTCAAAATCCTTTATGCCATCGGTTTCCGCGCCGCTGCTGACATCAATGCAGTAGGGGGCGAGAGCCGCCGCGTCCTTTATATTTCCGGTATTTACACCGCCCGCGAGGAATACTCTCTGCGGCATATTATCCTTTAAAATATCCCAGCAGAATGCCTTTCCCGTGCCGCCCCTGCCGTTGTCAAGCAGGATATAGTTGCAGGGAAAGCGTTCGGCTTTTTCGACATCGCTATTCTCGCTTACCGAAAATGCCTTTATTATCTCAACGCCCTCGGGTATCAGCTCCCTCAGCCGCCTTACATACTCCTCGTCCTCATCGCCGTGGAGCTGTACAAGGTCGATAAGTCCATCGGACACAAGCCCCGCGATATAGTCAATCTCCGCGTTTACGAACACCCCGACAACCTTAATAGAGCCGTCAAGCCTTCTGCGAAATTCGGCGGCGGTGCCGCGGTCTATCTGCCGCTTGCTTTTTGCAAACACAAAGCCGACATAATCGGGGAGGGTTTTATTCGCAAAGTCGATGTCCTCGCTTCTGAATAAGCCGCAAATTTTTATCTTCATTTACGCCTTACCGCCCTTAAATCTGCTCATAAGCTCGGACTTGTTTTCGCTTCGCATAAAAGCTTCGCCGATAAGCACCGCATTTGCCCCCGCGGCTTTTACAAGCTCTATATCGCTCTCGGTATGAATGCCGCTTTCCGATACAAGTATTTTTCCACTTGGCGCTTTTGCAAAAAGCTGCTTTGTGGTGTTTAAATCCACATTAAACGTCTTTAAGTCGCGGTTGTTTACACCGATTATCTCTGCGCCGCTGTTTACCGCGCGCATAAGCTCCTGCTCGTTGTGGGTTTCGACCAGCGCCGACAGACCTAAGCTGTGTGCAAGCTCCAGATAGCTTTTCAGCTTTTCATCCTCAAGTATCGCACAGATAAGCAACACCGCCGACGCGCCGAGCGTCTTTGCTTCGTAAATCTGATACTCGTCTATGATAAAATCCTTTCTCAGACACGGCAGGCTTATGCTCTGCGAGATTTCGCGCAGGTACTCGCCGCTCCCTTTGAAAAACTCCGGCTCGGTCAGCACCGACACCGCGTCCGCACCCGCCTTTTCATAGCTTTTTGCAATACCCAGATAAGGAAAATCCTCGGCAATTATCCCTTTTGACGGTGACGCCTTTTTCACCTCGCAGATAAACGAAAGTCCGTCCTTTGCGAGCGCCTTTTTAAAAAGAAAATCCTCAGTCACGGGGAGTTTTTTCGCGGCATTTACCACAGTCTGTCTTTGTTCTGCGCTGACCGTAGCGAGCCTTTTTTCGGTTGCTTTTACAATATCGTCAAGTATCATGCTTTAAATCCTTTCGGCATGGTATTACTGCTTTGCGGCGTTTATAAACTGCGCCAGCTTTGCCGCCGCCTTGCCGCTGTAGATTACGTCCTCAATTATCTCCTTTGCCTTTTGCAGCGGGGTTTCGGGGTGTACTACATGATAAGAATAGGTTGCGTTAAGTATAACCGCGTCGGTCTTTGCGCCCTTTTCGCCGTTTAAAATTCTGCGGGTTATCTCCGCGTTTTCTTCGGGTGTGCCGCCTACAAGGTCGGACTTCTTGCAGCGATTTAAGCCTATATCCTCGGGCTTTATCACGAACTCTCTCTTTTCATCTCCGATTATCTCGCAGGCTGTTGTCTCTCCGCTGAGCGAGATTTCGTCAAAGCCGTCCTCGCCGTGTACTACAATAAGATTTTTTACACCGAGATTGTGCAGTACCTCTGCAAGCGGGACAACAAGCGCCCTGTCATATACGCCCATCGTCTGATATACAGGGAATGCGGGGTTCGACAGCGGGCCTACCAGATTGAATATCGTGTGAAAGCCAAGCTCGCGGCGTACAGGGCCTACGTTTTTCATCGCGCTGTGATATTTCTGCGCGAATAAGAAGCAAAGACCTATATCGTCCAGTAGCTCGCCGCTCTTTTCGGGGGATAAGTCTAGGTTTATTCCGAGC
>CAMEKZ010000194.1 GCA_945921635.1 uncultured Clostridia bacterium | reverse complement strand
GGCACGCTTACGCAGAATAAAATGACCGTCCGCGCCCTGTATCAATATGGCGAGGTGATAAACGGCGGCGCGGCGGCGTGCAAGAACCTAGGACAGCTCAAAAACGCGATGATACTTTGCAACGACGCGATATATACCGACGGAAACGTGATGGGCGACCCGACTGAAACCGCTTTATCCGACTTTTTCGGCGCAGATGAATATAATTCTTTAAGAGAAAAATATCCCCGAATTGCCGAGGTGCCGTTTGACAGCGACAGAAAGCTGATGAGCACCTTTCATAAAATCGACGGAAGGTGCATAATGTACACAAAGGGCGCGGCGGATAATATATGCGAGCGCCTTTCCGCGGTACTTTGCGAGAGCGGCGAAAGACCGGTCACCGATGAGGACAAGAGAAAAATCGCCGAAGCGTTGAAAGGTTTTTCCGAGCAAGGAATGAGAGTGCTTGGCTTTGCATATCGTATTGCAGAGGACTGCAAGCTTGATATTTCCTCTGAGGATAATTTCACGTTTATAGGTCTTGCAGCTATGACCGACCCGCCCAGAGCCGAGAGCACCGCGGCGGTTGCCGATTGCATAAGAGCCGGAATAAAGCCGATTATGATAACGGGTGACCATAAAACTACAGCTTCTGCCATAGCGACCGAAATCGGCATTATGAAGTCGGGGGATATGTGCCTTGACGGAGCACAGCTTGACAAAATGTCCGATGAGGAGCTGTCTGCCATGCTTGAAAACGTGTCGGTTTACGCGAGAGTTTCGCCTAATCATAAGATACGCATAGTCGATTTGTGGCAGAAAAAAGGCAAAATCGTAGCCATGACGGGTGACGGAGTAAACGACGCACCGGCGCTCAAAAAGGCGGATATCGGCGTAGCTATGGGAATTACCGGTACTCAGGTGTCAAAGGACGCGGCATCTATGATACTTACTGATGACAACTTTGCCACTATAATAAAGTCGGTAGAAAACGGCAGAGCGATTTATGCAAATATTAAAAACGCGATAAAGTTCCTGCTGTCGGGAAATTTAGCGGGTATATTTACCGTACTTTATACCGCTATACCGGGACTGCCCGCGCCGTTTACCGCAGTACAGCTTCTGTTTATAAATCTGCTCACCGACTCGCTGCCCGCGATAGCTATAAGCATGGAAAACGCCGACAGGTCGTTACTTGATGATAAGCCGCGCTCGACAGCAAGGCGTCCTTTTTGTGAAAGGATATGATAGCGGGACTTATCGGGGGCGGCGTGCTTATCGCGATAGCAACAGGTGCGGCATATCATATCGGACTTATGACCTCTGCGGCAAACGCCTGTGCTATGGCGTTTACGACACTCTGCGCGGCAAGGCTGTTTCACGGCTTTAGCTGCCGCGGTAAAAAGTCGATTTTTAAGCTCGGGCTTTTCTCAAATAAAGATTCGCTTGCCGCGTTTGCGGCGGGTGCGGCGGCGCTTTGCTGTGCGGTATTTATCCCGGGACTTAGCGGACTGTTCGGTACTGCAACGCTTACCGCCGCGGATTTCGGCTTATCTGCACTTATCGCGGCTGTGCCGACTGTGCTTGTACAGATTTTCAGAGTGATACGGGAACATCTGCGAAAGGAAAAATGATTGAAGCTAAAACAGTTAGGTAAGGATTTTGCAAAGGGTACGGTTATCGGTGGCTCGATGCTACTCCCGGGGGTCAGCGGCGGCACCTGCGCGATTATAATAGGTATATACGACAGGCTTATAAAGGCGGTCAGCACACTCTTTAAGAGCTTTAGGGAAAACACGGTATTTTTGCTGTCCGTGGCGCTCGGCGGCATGGTCGGGGTGCTAGGCTTTTCCTGGGTGTTATCTGCGGCAATGGAGCGGTGGGGCTTTTTTCTGAGCTTTCTGTTCATGGGCGCGGTGCTCGGTACCGTGCCGATAATTTACAGGCAGGCGTCACAAAAATCACAGACAGCCGGATTTAGATTGTCCGATGTGCTCTACACTGTTATCGGGGTGGCTCTGTCACTCGGTATAACGCTGATACCCGAAAATCTTCTGAATATAGAGCAGATAAGCGGCGCGGCGGATATAATGCTGCTGTTTGCCGCAGGAGCTGGGATTGCCGTGGCGCTTGTCCTGCCGGGTATATCGGTGTCCTATACCTTGCTTATACTCGGTATTTATGACAGGGTGCTTGTCGCTGTCAAAACCTTTGATTTTGCATATATACTCCCGATAGCGGCGGGCTGTATATTCGGCATATTTGCCGTGACAAAGCTGCTCGATTATCTGATGAACAGATACACCCGCGCCGTGTATATGATTATCGGCGGATTTGTGCTTTCATCTGTGCCGCAGATTTTCCCGGGACTGCCTGTCGGCTTCGGCATAGCTATAGGCTTACTGCTGTTTATTGCGGGATTTTTCTGTATATTCATGCTGTCAAGGCGCGCGGAGGTGTCGGCAGATTAAAATTAAAATTTCTATTTACATTCCGCCGCAAATGTGCTAAAATGTAGATGAATAAATGTTACGCGAAAACGCGGGCATTTTCGGCAGGCAGAGACGCGTTATAGATATTTCAAGGCTCTCTGCAAAGAAAAACAGGAAAGTCCTGAATAAAATAATTGGAAGGTAACTATGATGAGTACGGAAAAAACAGTATGGGGCAGCTTTGACGGCAAGGAGTGCTATTTAATCACTCTTAAAAACAAGGATATGACCGCAAAGCTCACAAACTACGGCGGCGCACTTGTAAATCTTTTCGTCCCCGACAAAAACGGAAAAGCGGAGGACGTAATCCTCGGATATGACACGCTCGAAGGCTATTTAAACGGCACATCGTGTCAGGGCGCTCTTATCGGAAGATATGCAAACAGAATAGGCGGCGCAAAATTTACCTTAAACGGCACTGAGTACAAGCTTGCAGGAAACGATAACGTAGTAAATCACCT
>CAMEKZ010000193.1 GCA_945921635.1 uncultured Clostridia bacterium | reverse complement strand
TTCTCCGATGCCCGCGACACCCGGGATATTGTCGCTTGTATCTCCCATCAGCGCCTTTACCTCTATCATCTGGCGCGGTGTCACGCCGTATTCTTCCATTATCTTGTCGGGGGTGTAGTAGATGTCGCCCTTTGTTTTGGCAAGGCGCACCGTAACGCGGTCGCTTATGAGCTGGAATGAGTCACGGTCGCCTGTCGAGATATAGCAGTCAATACCGCTTTTGGTGCAGAGCGCCGACACCGTGCCGATTAAATCGTCCGCTTCGTAGCCCTCGCACTCAATTATATTTATACCCATGAGCTTTATCAGCCGCTTAACGTATGGGAGCTGGATAGCGAGTTCCTCTGGCATACCCTTTCGGTTTGCCTTATAGCCGTCATAGCGCTTGTGGCGGAAAGTGGGAGCTTTAAGGTCAAAGGCAACAGCGATTTTATCGGGAGTTATTTCCTTTTGCAGCATGAGCAGAGTGTTCATAAAGCCGGTGACGGCGTTTGTCGGAACTCCGTTCTTGTTTGTCAGTATGCGTATGCCATAGTAGGCACGGTTTAGTATGCTGTTTCCGTCTATTATAAGAAAGCTCATGGCATAATCCTTTCGGTCTGATATTGCATCCGGTATTGAGATAATCTTCCTCTCATCCGTCAGCAAAGCAACTGATGAATGGAAAGTCGCGCAACTTATTTTCCAAAAAGAGATTTTATACGGGAAAACAAGGTCTTGCGCGGAGGCTTATACATCTTTTCCGCCTGCTGCGCCTCCTCGTAGGCACGCTCATAAAATACCCTGTGTATCTCAAAAGGCTCCTCGCCCTGCTTGGGGTGCACATGGCGGTAAATTCCGTCATCGCCCTGTACGCGAGCCTTTACGTTATCCTTCAGCATATCGTTGAACATACCTACAGTCTTATCCGCGAGGGCTTCGTCCTTTATCGGCACGGCTACCTCTACACGCCTTTCGGTGTTGCGGGTCATAAAGTCTGCGGAGGAAATATATACCTTTCTGCGCGCACCCTTGCCGAATATGTAAATACGGCTGTGCTCTAAAAATCTGCCGACTATCGAGGTCACGGTTATGTTCTCGGTGTAGCCCTTTACGCCTGCAACAAGACAGCAGATACCGCGTATGATAAGCTCTATCTTTACGCCCTTCTGGCTTGCCTCGATAAACTTATCGATAATATCCTTATCGGTCAGCGAGTTCATCTTTACGCCGATATAGCCGTCCTCGCCGTAGGTTATCTCGTTATCTATCATCTCCACGATGCGCGATTTTAAACATCTCGGAGCTACAAGCAGAGCGTTCGAGCTTTCTACCGTCGTGCCGAGCGACAAGGCGTTGAATACCACGCTCGCGTCCGCACCTATATCCTTGTCAGAGGTCATAAGCGTGAGGTCGGTGTACAGCTTTGAGGTACGCTCGTTGTAGTTGCCGGTTCCTATCTGGGTGAAATATCTTATGCTGTTGCCGGTTTTGCGGGTGATAAGCAAAAGCTTTGAGTGAACTTTAAGCGCGTCAAGGCCGTAGATAATCTTTACGCCCGCTTCTTCCATCTTCTTGCTCCAGCCGATATTGTTTTCTTCATCAAAACGTGCTCTCAGCTCGACCAGCGCAAGCACCGACTTGCCGTTTTCCGCGGCTCGTATCAGCGCGCTTACTATCTCGCTGTCGCGTGCCACGCGGTACAGAGTAATTTTGATTGAGGAAACATACGGGTCGTCCGCCGCTTCTTCGAGCAGGCGCAGGAAGTTCTTAAATTTATTGTAAGGATATGACAGCAGTATATCCTTCTGCATAAGCTGGGTGAACATCGACTCGTAGGGGTTTACCATTATAGAGTTCTGCGGTGAGGCGTGCTTGTAGAACAATTCTTCGTGCGCTTCAAGCTTGTCTGAAATAACCGACATGAAGTCCATATTGAGCGGGCATCTCTGTCTGAACGAGAACATCTCGTCAAGCTCTAAGTGCGACAGCATACGCTTTACAAGCTCGGGGGACGCGTCATAGGTAAACTCCGCGCGTACCGGCATCAGCTTTTTGCGCTTGCGGCAAAGCTCCTCCATGACATGGCGGAAGTCCATATCATGGTCGTAAAGCGCCTCGTTTGCGTCTATATCTGCGTTTCTTGTTACTCTGAAGATACAGCGGTTTTCTACATAATAGCTTGAAAACAGCATATCGACATAGAAGAGGATAACATCCTCGACAAGCAAAAATCTCAGCTTTTCGCCGGGCATGAATATAACCCGCGGGAAATCTCTGCCCGCCTCAGCGCTGATTATGCCGAGCAAAGGCTTTTTCTTCGCATTTTCGTCCTTGTTTCTTAAAATCGCGCCGATATACACCGCACGGTTTTTGAGGAACGGGAACGGGTGGGTCTTGTCTATTACGCCCGGAGATAACAGCGGCATAATTTCACGCTCAAAATACAGCCGCATGAACAGCTTGTCATCACCCTGCAAGTCGGCGGGCTTTACAAGCTGTGCGGTCGGCGCCATCTTGTTCATGATGTCGCTGTAGGCGTAGTCTTTAAGCGACAGAAGCTCATGCACGCGCGAAGCTATGGCTTTCAGCTGCTCCTCGGGGGTCATTTTCGTCTTGTTTTCGCGCTTTTTGGGGTCAACCAGCATTTCATCGTACAGCGAGCCTACCCTAACCATGAAGAACTCGTCAAGGTTGCTGCTGAAAATGGAGATAAAGCGAAGGCGCTCGAAAAGCGGGACGTTTTCGTCCTGCGCTTCTTCAAGCACGCGCTGATTGAATTTGAGCCATGAAAGCTCGCGGTTGTCATATATATTCAGATTATCTGCCATAAATACCTGCTTTCGGCGGTTTCCCGCAAATTGTTATTTTAATGTTCACTTTGATTTGTAAGCAAAAGTAAACAACAGGTGCATATATGATAACTGTCCGCATGATGCGGACAGTTCAGACTGTCGATAAACCCACGCACCGCAAAAACGCAGTTTTTTCAAATAATTG
>CAMEKZ010000192.1 GCA_945921635.1 uncultured Clostridia bacterium | reverse complement strand
CCACTACCGCGGAATTATGTTCTACGGCGGCACCTACGGCTATTGTGACCAGTATGTGACCGATGTAAAAGCATTTCAGGCGGCGCTCCCACAGGTGAGCGTGTACTCTATGGTTATACCGACCTCGGTGGATTTTTACAACCCAGCCGAATATGCCGGCTATACCGCCGTGCAGAAGGACAAGATAGACTATATCGAAAGTGAGCTTAAATCTACCGGCGTCACTAACGTAAGAGTCTATGATGTGCTTGCAAAGCATACCGATGAAGAAATCTACGCTCGCACCGACCACCACTGGATGCCTCTCGGAGCATACTATGCCGCAGAGCAGTTTTGCAAGGCGGCGGGTGTGAAAATCTCTCCGCTGTCAAAGTACCGTGCCGAGACCTACGGCGGGTATGTCGGCTCGATGTACTACTATTCGTCGGATGTAAATTTGTATAATGACCCCGAGGACTATACGGTATACTATTCACCGAACGCGGCCAAGCTGACTACTACATACTACGACAGATATTATTCAAACGGCTATGAGAGCAATCTGTTCGTCTGCAGCGACGCAAGCTATTATTATCTCTCGTTTTTAGGCAGCGATGATTTGATAGCTCATGTAAAGACAAACGTCAAGAACGGCAGAAATCTTGTGGTGATAAAGGAAAGCTACGGAAACGCGCTGATACCGTTTTTCACCGAGGCATT
The DNA here is from genome assembly GCA_945921635.1 of uncultured Clostridia bacterium. GTDB lineage: Bacteria > Bacillota > Clostridia > Oscillospirales > Ruminococcaceae > Ruminiclostridium_E. The sequence goes on along the minus strand of CAMEKZ010000192.1, from coordinate 2,298 downwards.
TGAAAACATCTATGTGCTGGATCTGCGCTACTGCGAGGTAAACGCGATAGACTTCTGCAAGAAGGTAGACGCTACCGATTTGCTGTTCGCTAACTGCGCTTATACAGTAGCAGGCGGAAACTGCGAATACTTTTCATATATACGAAACATTTAATCACACTCTGTAAAGGAAAACCATGAAAGAACTTGAATATCCCTTTGACGGCGGCTATCTGCTGAAAAAGAAAAAATCCATAAAGCGCACCCTGCTTGCCGACGGTACACCCCGCATAGAAAAGAAAATCGCGGTACTAGGCGGCTCGACCACAAACGACATAATAGACATGACCGAGCTGTTTTTGCTGAATTACGGCATAAATCCGACATTCTACGCCTCGGAGTATAACCGCTACTGGCAGGAGGCGGTGTTCGACAATCCCGAGCTTGAAGCGTTTGCGCCGGATATTGTGTTTATACATACCTCAAACAGGAATATAATACAGTACCCCGACATAAACTGCACCAAAGAGCGGGCAGACGAGCTTTTTTCGGCTCAGATGAAGCACTTTGAAACGATGTGGCAGGCGATAGAGAGCAAGTATCATTGTCCGGTTATTCAGAACAATTTCGAGCTGCCGTATTTCAGGCTTATGGGCAACCGCGACAATTACGATTTTCGCGGACGGGTAAATTTTGTAAACCGCCTTAATGCCGCTTTTGCGGATTATGCCGCGTCGCGTGAGGGCTTTTATATAAACGATATAAACTATCTCAGCGCGTGCTATGGACTGGACGAGTGGAGCAACCCCGCCTACTGGCATATGTACAAGTATTGTATGTGCGTGTCCGCAATACCCGATTTTGCGTTTAACCTTGCGGGTATCATAAAGTCGGTTTTCGGCAAGAATAAAAAATCGCTTGTGCTTGACCTCGACAACACCCTCTGGGGCGGAGTAGTCGGGGACGACGGCGTGGACGGTATCGAAATCGGACAGGAAACCCACATGGGACAGGTGTACAGCGAGTTCCAGAAGTATCTCGGACTAGTAAAGGACACCGGCGTGATGCTGACCGTATGCTCGAAAAACGACGAGGAAAATGCGATAGCGGGACTGAACCATCCCGAGGGCAGTCTGCGCCCCGATGATTTTATAATAATAAAGGCAAACTGGGAGAACAAGGACAGGAATATCGTATCAATCGCCGAGGGACTGAATATCGGCCTTGACGCGCTCGTATTCCTTGATGACAACCCCGCCGAGCGCGCGATAGTATCGGCACAGCTGCCTATGGTGGCAGTACCCGAGCTAGAACGCCCCGAGGACTATATAAAAACCGTTGACCGCTCGCATTTTTTTGAAATCACCTCGTTTTCGGGTGACGATTTAAAGCGAAACGAGATGTACAAGAAAAACGCCGAGCGCGCGGCTTTACAGTCGCAGTTCTCCGACTACGGCGAATATCTCGCAAGCCTTGAGATGAACGCGGTTATCGATGATTTTCTGCCGGTTTATCTACAGCGTATAACTCAGCTTACGAACAAGAGCAACCAGTTCAATCTAACCACAAGGCGCTTTACCACCGCCGAGATGGAGGCGGTCTTTGCCGATAACAGCTATATAAGACTGTACGGCAAGCTTGCGGATAAATTCGGCGATAACGGTATAGTGTCGGTCGTAATAGGCAAAATAAACGGTGATACACTTGATATCATACTCTGGCTTATGAGCTGCCGCGTGCTGAAGCGTGACATGGAGCTTGCCATGCTGGACGCTCTTTGCGAGAGGGCTAAGGAGCGCGGTCTGAAAACGCTGACCGGATATTATTATCCCACGGCAAAAAACAAAATGGTAAAGGACCTTTACCAAAGCTTCGGCTTTACGCAGGTAAGCGTTGACGAGGACGGAAACACCGTCTGGACACTCCCGCTCGACGGCTACACCTGCAAGAATAAATACATCAATGTGGAAAGGAACAGCAGCAATGAGTGAACAGGAAATTTATGAGCGTTTAAACGAGGTTTTCAGAGATGTGTTCGATGATGACGAAATCACGGTTGTGGCAGGCACAACCGCAGACGACATCGAGGACTGGGACAGCCTTGCACATATCAATCTTGTGACAGCAGTTGAGGACGAGTTCGGCATCAGATTTAAGATGGGTGAGGTTTCCTCAATGAAAAACGTCGGAGAAATGGTGGATATAATCAAGGCGAGAGCGTGAAGCTACTATATTGCAGTCTGACAGGGCGGATTTTCCGCCCTGTTCAGACTGTCGATAAACCCACGCACCGCAAAAACGCAGTTTTTTCAAATAATT
>CAMEKZ010000191.1 GCA_945921635.1 uncultured Clostridia bacterium | reverse complement strand
TTAAAGTAAATTCTACTTCAAATTCCACTGTGGAATTTACTTTGAGAATTTACTCTTGAATATTTTTGTACTGAAATCATAAAATACCACTTGACAAGAAGCATTTTTTCGTGTAAAATAATAAAAAAAGATTAGATATGCACTCATTCAAAGAAAGGGAAACAACATGTCCGAGCTTGACAACATGAATAACGAAGAGGGTTACACACCCGAGCTTATCGACCTTGAGGACGAAGAAGGAAACACCGTCACATTTGAGATAATCGACGGTATGGAATTTGAGGGATGCGGATACTTTGCACTTATTCCCTACTCCGAGGACGAAAATGACGACATCGATGAAGATGAGTTTGTTATACTCAAAGAAACCGAAAAGGACGGCGAGAGCTATCTCGCTACTATTGATAACGATGATGAGTATAACCGTATCGGAGCTGCTTTCCTCGAAAGATTTTCAGAGGCGTTTGAAGGTTCTGAAGAAGAATAATCAGTTTATTCACTGCCTTGTGCGTTAAAGTATGACTGTTATGATCCAACACTCTTTAAAAGGGATTTCTACTCCGGGCGCGGATTGCAGACCTCCCGCATTGCGGACGAAGGGAGCGTGAACCGTCTGGGTGATTTTACCCACCGTGCTATATGTGCGGGTTTTATCGTCATACCCCGGCAAGGTGGTCTTAAAAATTACAGCCGTATTGCTTTTGCAGTACGGCTTTTAATTTTGTCATAAATACGGTATACCTGCCTGCTTTTTGATAAAAATATTTATGGCAACACCACAGCTTGCACTGTACGGTGTTTCCTTATATCAAAGGAGAGGTATATGAAAAAATCGACTAATTCTGTTTTAGGCTTTTTATGCGGACTGTTAAACGGTATGTTCGGTTCGGGCGGCGGCACGGTAGCCGTCCCCTGTCTTGAGAAAAGCGGACTCGCCCCGCAAAAGGCGCACGCGTCATCGGTCGCGCTTATATTCGTTCTGAGCCTGTTTACCGCTGTTATCTATTTCTTTCAGGGTCGGCTTGATTTTGCACTAGCGTGGGAGTATATCCCCTACGGACTTATCGGCGCGGTTGCAGGTTCGATTCTGCTGAAAAAGGTGCCTAATGATATTCTCAGACGGATTTTCGGCGCAATCATTTTAATCAGCGCAGTCAGGATAATTGTGTCATGAATATCATTGTAGGACTACTGACGGGTGTTGCCGCTTCAATGGGACTTGGCGGCGGATTTATACTGCTGATATATCTGTCGGTATTTACCGATGTTTCGCAGACAGCGGCGCAGGGGGCAAATCTGCTTTTCTTTTTGCCTATTGCCCTGCTCTCTCTTTTTATACACGCGAAAAATAAGCTTATCGAGTGGAAAACGGTCAGACAATACTGCATTTTCGGGCTGCTCGGCGCGGCGGCGGGAAGCGTGATAGCATTTTATATTGACGCGGAAAATCTAAGAAAGCTGTTTGCTGTTCTGCTGATTTATGTAGGGGTGCGCGAGCTGCTGCATAAAAAGAAAGGGACGGAACAAGCGAGTAATGATAACGGTTCAGAGTAAGCAAAACGATATAAAGATGCTCACGTCAAATTAAAGAAATTAACGTGAGCATTCATTTTATAAGCCCTGCTGTCAGATTATCAGTAAATCACCAGCGTTTTGTCAATCTCAGCCTTGATATACTTTTCAAATTCGCTGTCAAGCTCCTCGCCGCTGATTTGCTTTTCCGCGCCGTACTCGTCCTTTGCTTTCTGCTTATTTACTAAGGTCACATAGCTGTCCGCCGCTTTATCGATGTACTCGTCCTCGGTTATGCCAAGCCTTTTAATATATTCATCTATAACGCCCTTTGAAACAGCTACGTCTGGATAATCAGATGAATAGCTGTCGATATTTTGCAGCTGCTTTGTCATTTCTTCCTTTGCCTGCTCATGCGAAATAAAGCTATAGCGGGAATTTATGTAAGCGTTTTCTATCAGTATATCCAACAGCTTTTCCTTGTCGGTGGTAAGGTTATTGTTTATTTGTTCAAGCTGCCCCGCCCTCTCGTCCTCGCTGAGCTGCGCCGAGTTTATCTGCTCGGTCATAAGCTCTTTCATAATCTCGTTGCTTTTCTGAAATTCGTCAAGAGATGATTTTTCAATGTTGATGCCGTTTACCGATGCGGCAATATCTCCGCCTGAACATGAGCATAGCGCAAACACTAAAAATAATGCTGTAACGATTGTAAATACTGTTCTTTTCAAGTTTAAGTCCTCCTGCTAATTTTATTACGAAAACTATAGCACATATCTATGCAGTTGTCAATAAAAAAGGAAAAATTGTAACCTTTTTGTAATAATTAAAGTATAGCAAATAGCAAAACGACCCGATTTTATCGTAGGCGTTTTAGCTTTGTATTTACTTTTTACCCTTTATCATATCTCTGTACGCCTTTGCCTGCTGCTCAAGCTTATTATCCCCGAAGTTATAATAAACCTTATCCTTTATCTCATCAGGCAGGTACTGCTGCTCGACATAATGATTCGGATAATCATGCGGATAGAGATAATGCTGACCCTTTATCGCCGCACCCTCGCCGTCGTAGTGCACATTCTGCAAATGCCGCGGAAAGTCGCCGCTGACCCCGTTTTCGACATCCTGAAGAGCCGCGTTTATGCCGAGGTACGCGCTGTTTGATTTCGGAGAAGTCGCAAGCAGAATAACCGCCTCGGCAAGCGGTATTCTCGCCTCGGGAAGGCCAAGCTGGAGCGCGCTGTCTACGCACGCCTTTACTATAGGCACAGCAAGCGGATAAGCAAGACCGATGTCCTCGCTCGCTATTACAAGCAGTCTGCGACACAGTGAGGTCATATCCCCAGCCGCGATAAGACGCGCCATATAATGGAGTGCAGCATTTTCGTCCGAGCCGCGTATCGACTTCTGAAACGCGGATAATATATCATAATGCTTGTCTCCGTCGCGGTCATAACTCATACTGCTTTTCTGCGTGAGCAGCTTTGCAGTTTCCATAGTGATATTGTTGTCTTCGGCGG
>CAMEKZ010000190.1 GCA_945921635.1 uncultured Clostridia bacterium | reverse complement strand
TCATGTTTCCAGTGGCGCCGCCTATTTCAAGATTAAGATCCTTTCCTATACCGAACCAGCCTGCAACCTCCGCCAGATACTCAATCCCCATCTGGCGCGCCATATCGTAAAAATATATGTTGCAGGAATGGCGCAGAGCGGTACGGACATTTACATCACCTACAAAGCCCATGATACAGCCGGGCTGGTAGTCGCTGTAGTAGGTATATATGCCGCCGCAGTAAACCGTCGTGTTTTCGTCTGCAAGTCCCGACACAAGCGCGGCGGTAGCCGTTATGGTCTTGAATGCAGAGCCGGGACGGTACAGTCCGTAAATACAGCGGTTATAGGTCGGGTTGGGGTCAACGGGATTGTTTATCAGCTTGATATAGTCGTTTATATTGTAATTGGGGTAATTTGCCATAGCGAGTACGCCGCCGGTCTTTGCATCAAGCACCACAACGCCGCCCGCGTCTACCTTGTTTCCTCTGGTAGGGTCATTGTTATAATGGAGCCAGTTGATATGGTTTTCGAGTATTGCCTGCACGTCGTTCTGAAAATCATAGTCAATCGTGAGCTTTACCGACTTTCCTGCCGTGACCTGCTTTGTTATCTCATCGGATATTACCATACCGGACGAATCACGGGTTATGGTACGCACTCCGTTTTCTCCGCGGAGCGTGCTCTCCATCGCGCTCTCTATGCCCCACTTGCCGGTGGTATCATTAAGGCTGTAGCCGCTGTCGCAAAGCTGCTCATATTCCTCTGCGGAAATAGCGCCTATGCGTCCTATAACCTGCGGAGCAAAGCTGTTTCCCTGATACACGCGTATCGGTTCTTCGATTATGTCGATTCCGCCAAGCATAAACGACTGCTCTTTAAGCTCGATTACCGTCTGCAGAGAAATATCCTCCGCCATAGTATAGCGGTTCTGATACGAAAAGTCGCGTATCAGCATCTCATAGCGCACGCCCGCAATATTTCTGCGCATCTCCTGTCCGTAGGTATCACTGATAGAATACATCTCATACAGCGCGTTCATGCAGTTGTCAGCGGTCGCATATACGCCAAGCTCCAGCCTTTCGCGCAGCTCGTCTATTTCATCATCATCACCCGTAAATGTATAGGGCGTTGTTTTTGAAATAGGCAGGGTGTCTATCCATTCTTCATTGTTGTCATTTAAAATTTTTATGGTTTTATAAATGACATCGTTTTCCGTACCCGAGAGGAAAAACGCCTTTTGTATAATAACCTTGTAAACCAGCTTGTTTGTATTGAGTATCGTGCCGTCGCTTGTCATAATCTGACCGCGAGCAGCCTGCACAGACTGATTTGCAGTATATGTTCCTGTTGTCTGTTCCTGATAATATTCGCCGTCAACAATCTGTATCTGAAGCAGCTCAAGCGTGCAAGCAAATGACAGCGCTATTACTATAAACACAAGCACAAGATTTCTGATTTGTCTGCTTAATTTAGTCAAAATAATCCTCCGTTAAATCGTCATGGTCATACTTCTTCATCCATGTCGTCAAAGGCGGTTATAATATCATTATCGGTAGTTTCATATCCCAACTTTTTATAAATAAATCTCACAATAAAATATATCGGCACAGCCAGAACAATCGTAGAAATAAGCGACGGGAGCATATAATCGGTAACGATTATCCCGATATCCGGATTTCGCCAGATAATATGTTTAAACAAAAGCTCCATAAATTCGATGATTATAAGCACTGCCGCAGACATCCACATGAAATTGATTATGTTCCTGTGTATAAGGTTAACCACCAGCAGAGTAACTAAAAGACAGCACGGTATAAGCCATATAGAGGTAAAGCCGAACAGTCCGCCCAATGCGAGGTCATGCACCATACCCGCTGCCGCGGCAAAAATCACCCCGCTCAGCTCTCCCTCAAAAAACGACACCGCGCACGCAAGCGCTATTACAAGCAGCGGTTGCCATTTGAAGAAAGGAAGCGTGCATTGCAAAGTATAAAACACAAGCATTAGCAGCGCATAAAGCATCCATCTGAACACCGAGCGCAGTATCTCACGGCGGGTCATTGCGCCGAGCTTAATAATTCTGAAGTTCATCAGTCAACAACACCCTGCCCTTTAAAACTCGTAATAACAACACAATCGGTAATTGAAAATACATCAACGGCAGGCTCGATAACAGCGTGTACCGACAGACCGTTTTCATCATCATAAATCTCTTTTATCCTGCCTATCAGCAGGTCGCCGGGGAAAATTACTCCCGCGCTTGATTTTACTATCTCGCCGACTTTGATACCGCTGTCCTTGCTGATATAGCTCATAAGGCACTCGCTGTTATTTGCGTGCTTTATGTCATTGTCAATTATACCGACTACCTTGCTTTCAAAGGAAATAATACCGACATTTATCTCATCTGACAAAATCGTTGTTACCTTTGCATAGTTCGGTGCGATTTCGCTTACCATGCCGACAAGTCCGCCCGAGGTCATGACAGGGTCGTAAAGCGATATTCCGTCATCCGAGCCGCGGTCTATCGTAAAGCCCGCATAAGCGTCGTTAGAATTTCTCGCGATAATATTGCAGGGAGCGGAAAACTCAAAATCCTCGTTTTCTTCTTTTATTTTAAGTATTTCTCTGAGCTGCTCGTTTTCGGTCTTGATTTTTTCAAAATCTATTATCTGCTTTGACTGCTCGTTGAGCATTTCGCGCAGCTGCTCGTTTTCTGTCTTATACTTATCCGCGTTTACAAACTTGTCGAGCGTTTCCTCAATCCAGTTTGACACAGCGTTTGAGGCCGTTACAAACGGCTTTGTTATCGTTGTAAGTATATTTTCCGGTACGGTGGCAAAGCCGCCCGATACGGCAGCGTAAATAACAACGCCAACGATAACCGCGAATACACATATTATTATCTTGAATTTCACTCCACTGAAAAAATCACGCATAGCAAAGGCCTTTCATCGGGTTGTCACAACTGTCTTTATATAGCACATTATGACTAACCGTAAAAAACAGTTAGCCATAATTAAAGTATCTATGATTATTCTTAATATCTCGAACCGT
>CAMEKZ010000189.1 GCA_945921635.1 uncultured Clostridia bacterium | reverse complement strand
AAGGTCGGCACTTATTTCGGGACGGGTGCAGTTGATACCGAAAGCCGAAATGCCCAGCTCCTGCAACACAATCAGCGCTGACAGCACGTTTGTGCCTATATCGGTATCGCCGTTTTCGTCTACGCGCATGGTAGCAATTATCGGTTTACTTTCCTTTTTGCAGGCAAGCACTGCCGCACGCATATTCCACAGCGTCGGCATCGTTTCGATTACGAACATATCACAGTACGGCGAAAGCGCCTTTATCTGCTCCCTGTAAAACGACATAAGCTCGGTGAATGTGGTTTCTCCGTACGGCTCGATATAAAGTCCTGTAGAGGATATACAGCCCGCAATCAGTACCTTATCGTGAAAGGCATCGTAGGTTATTTTCGCCGCCTTTTCATTAAGCTCCGTAACCTTGTCTACCATGCCGTATTTTTCTAGCGTGGGGGCATTTGCACCGAAGGTAGCGGTGTAAAGTATCTGCGAGCCGCTGTCTATAAAGCTCTGCTGCAGTGAAATCAGCGCATCGGGGTGCTCTGATGCGAAAAGCGAAAGCGGCTCATCATAGGTGTAGCCGTACTTTTCAAGTCCGGTGCCGGTACCGCCGTCAAGCAGTATCGGCGTAGGTATCGGTATGTCCTGATTTGACGAATAACTGTCCATTTGCAGTCCTTTCTCAAAAATAATTACATTTTTTCGGGCGCGTCAACCTTCAGCATATCCAGCAGGTTCTTGAATACGGTTTTTGTTGCCGTGCAAAGTGAAAGACGCGACTGTACCGTGATAGGCTCCTCACCCTTGATTTTACAGTTGTCATAGAATTTGTGGAACAGCTGTGCAAGCTCGCACAGGTACCTTGTGATTTTAGAGGGGTTGTAGTCCTTTGCCGCCTCGTTTATGCAGTCGGGGAGCGCCGCGATGTGTCTTATCAGCGCAAGCTCGGCGGGGTGACTGAACTGCAATTTTTCACTCGGGATATTCTCAAAATCCGTGCCCTCTTCTTTGAGCCTTCTCAGCACGCTGCAAATTCTCGCGTGAGCGTACTGAACGTAGAAAACGGGGTTGTTTGAGCTTTCCTCAATGGCAAGCTCCAAATCAAACTCGAGATGTGTGTTCGGGTCGCGCAGATTGAAGAAAAATCTTGCCGCGTCTATCGGAACTTCATCGAGCAGGGTAGACAGCGTAATAGCCTTGCCCGAGCGCTTTGACAGCTTTACCGTTTCGCCGTTTCTAACAAGCATTACCATCTGCATGATGACTACATCGAGCTTTGACGCGTCAACGCCGAGCGCTGTTAGCGCCGCCTTCATTCTCGGCACATATCCGTGGTGGTCGGCACCCAGTATATCAACCGCCTTATCAAAGCCTCTTGTAACAAGCTTGTTGTAGTGGTATGCAATATCCGGTACAAAATAAGTAGGTATGCCGTTTGCTCTTACAAGCACTCTGTCCTGGTCGTCACCGAACTCGCTTGCCTTAAACCATATAGCACCGTCCTTTTCGTAGGTGTGACCCTTTTCGGTGAGCAGCTCAACTATTTCCTTTACCGCGCCGTTTTTGTGCAGGGTGCTTTCTCTGAACCAGGTGTCGTATACTATACGGTACTTTTTGAGGTCGCGCTCCAGTCCCTCTATATTAAGGGGGAGAGCATAGTCAACCAACGCGTTCTTGCGCTCGTCCTCAGATACGTTTACATACTTGTCACCGTTTATCTTGTAGAAGTTGTATGCGTGCTCGATAATATCGACGCCCTTGTACACGTCCTCCAGCATCGGGAAGTTTTCTTCGTCCTCAAAAATAGAACTGCATATTTCCTTGCCCTCATATTTTTTTATCACATCGGCTTTGCTTCCGTCCGCAATCTGCATATAGCGGATAGAGAGCGACTTGCCGAACTTTTCTATCTGATTTCCCGCATCGTTTACATAAAACTCACGCTCTACATAAAATCCCGCATACTGTAAAAGAGAAGCAAGGCTGTCGCCGAGCGCACCGCCTCTTGCATTTCCTATGTGCATGGGACCTGTGGGGTTTGCCGACACAAATTCAAGCAGGATTTTCTTGCCCTTGCCGTAATCGGTCTTTCCGTAATCCGAACCCTCTGTAAGTACGTCTGCAACCGTCTGCTTAAACCAGTCGGGACTGATATAGAAGTTTAAAAATCCGGGACCTGCCACCTCAAGCTTTTCAAAGCAGCTGCCGCTTATTACTGCGTTATCCGCAATCATCTGACCGATAGCGCGGGGGTTCTGCTTAAGAGTTTTGGCAAAAGCCATCGCGGCGTTGCAGGAAAAATCTCCGTGCGTCACATCCGCGGGACGCTCTACATTAAAAGCGGGCAGGGGAACAGCATCGATTTTTCCGTCCGCAACAAGCTGACCCAGCGCGTTCATTACTATCTCTCTTACCTGCTTTTTTGCAAGCTCTATCATATTGTTCATCAGTTACACTCCTTGACATTTATAAACATTTCATTTTCGGACATAAAGCTGGAGTTTATATCCAGTGTATATTTAAGGTAAATATCGCCGCCGCTCTCGCTGAGTCCGTTTTTTATCTCATCGGTCGAAATACCTATCATAAACTCGCCGAACTCCGTACCGTAATGGCAATGGTGCTTTTTGCCGCGCTCGATAATAAGCGTGCTCATGGCTTTTCCGCTCCTCATCATGGTAACACTGTCCTGCATAACATCAAGCGTTACCGAGCTGCCCTCAAAGCCTGTTGCCTCACTCTCGTCATAATACAGCTTAAAGCCGCCGTCCGTGCTTTCCATTCTGCCGAAGGTGAAAAGCTCGGTGGTGTCCTTGCTGTTATCGACTGTCTGGGTGCTTTTTATTGTAATACATACGTTTTTATTCAAAAACAACATCCTTTCTATCTTGCGTCAACCGCAGAGGAAATAATCGTGTCTAGCATCTCCTCATAGGTAAACGCGCTGTCGGTGACAAGCCTTGTGAAAATATTGCTTCTGTCAAGACCCGGTATACCGCGAACGCGGCGAACATATATCCTGTCGCCGACTAGTACAAGGTCAACCCTTGCAAAGCATTTACATGAGA
>CAMEKZ010000188.1 GCA_945921635.1 uncultured Clostridia bacterium | reverse complement strand
TCTCGATTTGCAGCATTGATAAGGAAAAGGGCACGATGCGGCTTGTTTTTGAAGTGCGCGGGAAGGGCACGGACAAAATATCCGAGCTTGGCAAGGGCGATATGATGGACGTGATAGCGCCGCTCGGTCACGGCTTTACCGTGCCGGCTGAAAAGCAGGGCAGGGTGATAGTTGTAGGCGGCGGCATAGGCACGCCCCCGCTGCTTGATATAGCAAAGCAGTACAAGGAAAGCTGTACCGCGATACTCGGCTTTCGCAGCTTTGACAGAGTTATCCTTGACAAGGACTATGCGGCGGCGGGTGCAAGAACTATAGTCTGCACAGATGACGGCTCTACGGGTGTAAAAGGTACTGTAGCCGCACCGCTTGCGGAGGAGCTTGCAAAGGGAGATGTGGCACAGGTTTACGCCTGCGGCCCTACCCCGATGTTAAAGGCTGTTATTGAAGCGGCAAAGCAGGCGGGAGTACCGTGCGAGGTGTCTTTGGAGCAGAGAATGGGCTGCGGCGTCGGCGCGTGCGTGGTATGCGCCTGCACGGTGGTGCGCGACGGCAAGAAGTATGTATTGAGAGTGTGCAAGGACGGCCCCGTATTTAAAGGCGAGGAGGTAGTGTTATGAGTGCAAAGCCCGATATTTCGGTAAACGTATGCGGAAAGCATTTTAAAAACCCCGTAATCGCCGCGTCGGGAGCGTACGGCTTCGGCGAGGATTACACCGATTTATACCCGCTGTCGGCGCTCGGCGGCATATCCTGCAAGGGCACCACGATAAACCCCAAGGACGGAAATATCCCGCCGCGTATCGCGGAAACCCCGAGCGGAATATTAAACTCGGTGGGACTTCAGAACCCCGGCGTGGACAAGTTTATAAGCTACTATCTGCCGCGGCTGAAGCAGCAGGATATTGTAGTAATCGCGAATATCGCGGGTGCGTCAATCGAGGACTATATCGCGGTAGCGCAAAAGCTTGACGCAACCGATGTCGATATGATAGAGCTTAACATCTCCTGCCCGAACGTAAAGCAGGGCGGCGCGACCTGGGGCGTTACCTGCGAGGGCGCGGCGAGCGTGACAAGGGCGGTAAGGCGCGCCACAAGCAAGCCCATTATCGTAAAGCTCACCCCGAACGTAACCAATATAACCGAGATAGCAAAGGCGGTCGAGGCAGAGGGCGCGGACTGTGTGTCGCTGATAAACACCCTGCTCGGTATGCGTATTGATATAAAGACCCGCCGCCCGATACTTCACAACAATGTGGGAGGACTGTCGGGTCCTGCGGTTTTCCCTGTCGCGGTGCGAATGGTATGGCAGGTGAGGGGCGCGGTGAAAATCCCGATAATCGGCATGGGCGGTATTGCTACTGCCGAGGACGCAATCGAGATGATGCTCGCGGGCGCGGACGCAATCCAGATGGGTACGGCGATATTCGGCGACCCGTACGCACCGATAAAGGTGTGCGAGGGAATTGAAAAGTACCTTGCGGAAAACAAGATTGAAAAGCTGTCGGATATAGTCGGACAGGTAAAGCCGTGGTAACGGATAAATAAAGGAAAAAATAACAGTCTGCGGGCTTTTGTGATAAGCGCGCAGGCTGTTTTTATGTGTCGGATTTTCGGAGATTTTCGGTGATTTTCGAGAAAATGAGGTTTTGGGGCGGAAAGTTGCAAATTTGGTGCAAAATATTCTAAGTATAGTTAGAATATTTGTTGACAAATTTGAAAGTTTGGGGTGCAAACATTCGATTATCTGTGAAAAATTGATACAAAAACTGCCGCGGGAAAATCCCGCGGCAGTCCGCATTTAATTCAGTTTACGCGCAAAGCTTACTTAAGCTCAACCTTAGCGCCTGCTTCTTCAAGCTTAGCCTTGATTTCCTCAGCCTCTGCCTTGGAAACGCCTTCCTTGAGAGCCTTAGGAGCAGCCTCAACGAGCTCCTTAGCTTCCTTAAGGCCAAGACCGCAGATGTCCTTAACAGCCTTGATAACGTTCATCTTAGCATCGCCGAAGGATGCGAGAACTACGTCAAATTCTGTCTTCTCTTCAGCTGCTGCTGCGCCGCCTGCTGCGGGGCCTGCTACTGCTACTGCTGCAGCAGATACGCCGAACTCTTCTTCAAGAGCCTTAACGAGCTCGTTAAGCTCTAAAACCGATAAACCTTTTACTTCTTCAATCATAGCTAAAATTTTCTCTGAAGCCATTTTATTTTCCTCCGTATTATGTTTGAATTTTGTTGTGCGGATTGTCCGCGTTTGTTATGAGGCAAGCCTTATGCCTGCTTCTTTTCGATTTCGCTTAATGCGATAGCGAGCTTCTGGATAGGGGACTGAAGCATAAATACGAGCTGTGAAAGCAGAGTTTCCTTTGTAGGAAGCTTTGCGTAAGCAACAACCTCGTCCTTGCTGATAGCCTTTCCGTCAACAAAGCCCTTCTTGATAGAGAATGAACCCTGAGAGTCCTCTTCCTGCTTGTATAAAAGCTTGGGAGCGGTGATGATGTCCTCTTTTGCAAGAGCGAGAGCGGTTGTGCCCTCGAGAACATCGTCGATACCCTCGATGCCTGCAATCTCTGCTGCACGCTTTAAAAGAGTATTCTTAACTACAAAGTAGTCAACACCCGCCTCACGCAGACCCTTTCTGAGCTGTGTGTCATCGGCAACTGTGATGCCCTTGTAATCAACGATAACTCCGCAGGCAGAATTCTTGAGCTTTTCTGCAAGCTCTGCAACGAATGCCTGCTTTGACTGTAATGCTTTTTCGCTTGGCATAAATATTTTCTCCTTTCGTAAGATAACTGTTCAAAAAGGGAAAATAAAAACCCTTTTCCGTCAAGACAGAAAAGGGCAGAAATTCGTTATTCTTCCCATTCCTCGGCAGGCGATTGCTCGTTAGCGGTAAGACCGACCTGCTGTCTTTAGAACAGCAAAAATATTATAGCACGCGGGGACGGTTTTGTCAACTGTTTTTTGAGGATTTTTGCAAAAAAATGCGATTTTTTAAAGACGATACCGCATAACAATAATTGTGCGGTCAGCTTGTCGAAAAAGTGATTTTTCGACAAGCTGTCAGACTTCGAGAAACACG
>CAMEKZ010000187.1 GCA_945921635.1 uncultured Clostridia bacterium | reverse complement strand
AATTATTTGAAAAAACTGCGTTTTTGCGGTGCGTGGGTTTATCGACAGTCTGAAAGGCACAGTTACTGTGCCTTTTTCTTTATCCGTAGTCCTGTTAACGCTCACGGCGCAGTTTACTGCGTCTCTATTTTTCTCTGCATAATCTCGGGGTGAGATGCAAACTTGAGCAGATTGTGGCTTGAAATCTGCTTCTGCTTATACATATTGAACAGATAAGCGTCCATTGTTATCATTCCGTCCTTGCCGGACGAAGTAATCACGGTATCAATCTGGTGCGTCTTTGACTCTCTTATCATGTTGCGTATAGCGTTGTTGCACTTCATTATCTCAAACGCAGGGCGAAGAAGACCGTCCTCGCACGGTATAAGCTGCTGTGATACAACCGAGCAGAGAAGCTGTGAAAGCTGTATTCTTATCTGCTGCTGCTGGCTTGGCGGGAATATGTCGATTATACGGTCTATAGTGTTCTGCGCACCGATTGAGTGTAGAGTGGAGATTACGAGATGTCCTGTCTCTGCAGCGGTAAGCGCTGTGCTTATTGTCTCATAGTCGCGCATTTCTCCGAGCAGTATTACGTCGGGCGACTGTCTGAGGCAGGCACGAAGCGCAGTGATATAGTTTTCGGTGTCGGCGCATATCTCACGCTGGCTGATAATTGCCTTTTTGTTCTTGTGAAGATACTCTATCGGGTCTTCAAGGGTTATGATATGGCCGTTTTTGTTTTTGTTTATCTCGTCGATTATGCAGGCGAGGGTGGTTGACTTTCCTCCGCCCGCAGGGCCTGTGACAAGCACAAGTCCCTTTGTCCTGGCGGCGGTCTCGGTGATTATCTCGGGCACGATGTTGAGGCTTGCATAATCGGGTATATCAAAGGATACCACGCGGATTACCGCAGCCATAGTGCCGCGCTGCTTATATGCGCTGATACGAAAACGGCTGAGTCCCGTTACAGATACCGAAAAATCGTCATCCCCGCTCTGCTCATAGCGTGTGATGTCGCGTCCCGCAAGGGCGTATATCTCCTTTACCAGCTTTTCAGCCGCCGCGGGGAGTATAACCTCGTCGCTCTGAGGCTTTATTATACCGTTTTCCTTGTACGATACGGGAAGTCCCGAAATGATAAAAATATCCGAGGCGCTTTTTTCAACTGCACCCTTTAAAAGCTCTGTCAACTCCATAGCATAATTCCTTTCTTATTCAGGCAGCGTTTCCCCGTTCCATACAGGGAGCGAATTTTCGTTTATATAGGACATATTGTTTACCGTGCGCCACTCGGTGATATTCAGCTTCCCGCCGCTGTAATCCGCGGCGCAGGACAGCAGGCTGTCCTCGTTTATGCTTACCGACCAGCTGAATGCAACCGTGCCGTCTCTGCCGCGCTGCTTTGCGTCAATGCCGAGCTCGCCCGCCGCAGCAGTGATGTCGGTCACGGTTTCGTCACCGCAAAGATCGCGTAGCTTTGCCAATAGCTCGGTAGCCTTTGTGTCCGCCGCATAATACTGCTCCTGCGCTGTGCAGGACAGCCTTGCGCTGTTCAGATCCTGCCGTACAGTCAGCAGAGTAAGCACCGAAAATACCGCGACGGCAAGCACCACGAAAATGATTATAAGCGACGATATGCCTATTCCCGCCGAAACGCGGCGGCCTTTGTTATTACTCATACGCGTCACCGCCCGTTTTCGCGCAGGTTATTTCGGTGTACACATAATTATCATCGCTGATTTTTATATCAAGATAATTTACCGTACCCTCTGTGCGCTCGTTTAAGCTTGCCATAAGCGTTTTTCCGCTTTCGCCGGCATAGTTTATTCTATAGCTTCCGCCTTCGGCGTCATACTGTGAGGATATTGAGCTAAGCTCCTCGCCCGCCTTGTACCTTTCGGCGATATCCGCGGCGATATGCTTTGCATTTGTCAGCTGCTCGGCGTAGTCCATTTCGCCGTTTGCTACCGACAGCACCCTGATGCCTGCCGCACAGCAAAGCGCAAACACCGCAATTACTATAAGCAGCTCTATCAGAAACGCGCCCGAATGCGACCGCTGTTTATCCGCCATTAGTATCGCCCGCCTTTCCGCTGTCCGGTATTTCCGAAGTTGTCGCAGTTCTCATAGTATATGTATAGGACGCTTTTTCTCCATCCTGACCGATAACAAATTCGATTATGCCGTCTTTAAGCTCTGCGCCGAAATAATCCGCCGCTGTCACCGCGTTTCCATCGGAAGTGCTGAACGGATAATCTGCCGCCGCGAAAAGCTCGCATAAATTCTCTCCATCGCTGTAAAGATATGTGACATACTCTGCACCATCTACGGTTTCGTGCAGGCACAGCACATCAAGGCCGTCCATGTTTTCGGTCGTAATGCCGCCGTCATAATCATACGCGTGCATTTTCTGAATTACAAGAGATACCGCCGTGCTTTTGTCAAAGCGCGCGCTTATCCTGTCGCCGTGGCTTTTGTATACCTTTGCAAAGGCAAGCACCGCTGCCAGAAGACAGCAGGCAAAAAGCAAAAACACAGTCATGACAAACACCGCGTCAATATTGCTTTTTCTTTGCCGTATTCCGTGCGTACGTTTGTCCATTGCGACCTCCTATCTTGCCGTCACTCTGATATCCGGCATAATATTTGAAGAAATAGGGCTGTAGTGAATTATGCAATGCTCGCTGTCGGTATAAAGTCCGTATTTCTCAATAAGATAATCAATACTGTCGGGATAAAACCCCTCTGTGGCATAACACTCAGCCGCCGCGCGCCGCACACCGTTTTCAATGATTTTTGCGTTTTCCGAAAGTCTGCTCTGCTGAGCCGACCCGACAGCAAAGCATACCGTTGCCGTCACGACTGCGACTACCGCAAGCGATATAAGCGCGTCACGCACCGCGGAAAACAAAACACCGTGCCTTCTTTTCATAATGCTTTCTCCCGATTATCCGATAACCGTCATTATTCCGAGCAGCGGGAGCATTACCGAAAGAAGGATAAAGCCTACCGCCACCGCCATGATTACTACCATTGTCGGCTCAAAACGCGATACAACGGTATTTATAACGTCATTCACCCTGTTTTCGGTAGTAACGGCGATTTTCTTCATAACCGTATCAAGCGTACCCGTGCTGAAGCCGAG
>CAMEKZ010000186.1 GCA_945921635.1 uncultured Clostridia bacterium | reverse complement strand
CGCAGTCAACAACGCCTATATCATTTCCCGCATCCTCAAGGATAGGACCCTGCTCGATGTGGGTCTCAAACATATACAGATACTTTTCGGGTGAGATACGGTATTTTTTATCGCCCTTGAAGCCGGACTTGTCAAGCGCCTCGCCGAAAGTGCTCGTGTTGTCAAGTATGCTCTTTGAGTTCATCATATCTTCATATTTGAACTTGCTTCTGATGTCCTCGGGGAGATAATCATAGCAGACGATACCCGAACACATCATAGCGGGCGGATAGAGCGATCCCTCCTCATTAGTCCATATCATCGCGGTGAGCGGGTGCTTGTGAGGGATATTTTCGCTTGCGACTGTTTCCAGTACCTCCATAGCGGACATTACACCGAGTATGCCGTCATAGTTGCCGCCGTTTTTGACCGAGTCGCAGTGCGACGCCATAACAATTCTCTTTGCGTCGGGGTCGCTGCCCTTTAAGGTCGCGTAGATATTTGCGACATCATCGATTTCGATTTCTGCGCCGATTGCTTTCATGCGCTTTATAAATTCATTTCTCGCCATAATAGCCTCGGGAGAAAGCGAATACCTGGTAATTCCGCCGTGACCTGCGTCACCGAATTTGCTGAATGTAGATATCTTATCCTTCATTCTGTCTAAACTGCACTTGTACATAACAAAAGCCTTCTTTCCTTTTTCAAAGCAAAAAATAAGCAGCGGCACACCCGCTCTTTATGAGCTGTGCGCCGTTGCTTTGGTGTTTTTATCTTGTCTGTATTGTAACTCATTTTTGCCGTAAGGTCAACCGCAAGGACGGGGTTTTGTGCTATAGCACAAGCACAATTGTGCAGGATTTTATTGCCGAACTTGCAAAACATCAAATATAAGCACAATCGGTACTATTGTTAAGGTAAAAAAATGAATTATCCACCCTCACGAGCATTCATCATAGAAATATTCCTGCGGTTTAAATTCGGGATAATCGGCGTAAAAATCGTCTAAAGAAGAATATGTACTGCCCTTGTAGGTAATGTCGGTCAGCGAGCCGCAGTTTGCAAAGGCGGCGTCTCCTATTTCAGTAACGCTGTCGGGGATTGCTATTTTTTCCAGCGTATCGCAGTACATAAACGCATCCATACCAATCTTCCTGACGCTTTCCGGCATAGCTATTTCGGTAAGCGAAACACAGCAATAGAAAGCCGCGCCGGAAATCTCTGTGACGCCTTCAGGTATGACGATGCTAAGAAGCCGGTTACAACCGGCAAACGCACCGACCCCGATACACGTTACACCGTCAGGTACAGTATAGCTGTCGCAGGCTATTCCTGCGGGGCAAGCTAGAATAGCCGTCTTGTCCTTGTTGAACAGCACTCCGTCTACCGAGCAATAGCTGGTGTTATTATCGCTTACGCCTATCTCCTGCAGAGCGCTGCACTGTCCGAACGCAAACTTACCGATTTCCGTTACTCCTGCGGGTATAGCGATTTTTTCGAGTGCCGAGCAACCGCAAAAAGCCGCCTCGTCTATGACGGTCACGCTGTCGGGAATAGTTATACGCGAAAGCGAAATACAATCGGAAAACGCCGAAGAACCGATTTTTTGCACTTTATTCGGGATATTGATACGTCTTAGTGAGGAGCATCCTTTGAACGCGCACTCGCCAATCCTGACCAGACTGTCGGGGAGCGTAATATTTTTCAGCGATACGCACTCTTCAAACAAACAGCTGCTCAGCTCGGTCACACCCTCAGGTATGGCTATATCATCAAGAGACTCGCAGCGTGTAAATGCAAAATTGCCTATCTCGGTTATACTGTCCGGCAGGCTGACTGATTTAAGCGCGATACAGTCGCCGAATACCGACGCTCCTATTTTCCGCACACCGTCATTTAATATTATCTCAGACATAGAACAGCACGAACCGAACGTACTGTCCTCAATAGCAGAAACACCGCCCGGTATTACTATATTTTTCAGCGAATAGCACTTGAAGAAAGCCAATGAGCCGATTTTTGAAAGGGTATCGGGCAGAGAAACATCCGCAAGCTCATAACAGTTCTGAAACGCAGAAACATCTATTTCAGCCACACCTTCGGGTATGTTTATGCTGACAAGCGATGAACAGCCGGAAAAAGCGCCTTCTTCTATCACGGAAACGCTGTGCGGTATAGTAATATCCGTAAGCGAGGTACAGTTTGCAAACGTCTCGCTTGCGATTTTTGTGACGCCCTCGGGCAGCACTATATCATCCAGAGTAATACAGTTATAAAACGCCGCATCGTTTATTTGCGTCAGGCTGTCCGGTAAATTGATGACGCCAAGATCCGTACAATCTGCAAATGCAAATGTATCAATTGTAACAAGGCTTCCGGGAAGCGACACCATCTGAAGCAGACTGCAATGGCTGAACGCGGCTGTGCATATTTCGGTAACGCCCTCGGGTATTTCTACAGCATATATATCACTGCCTTTGAAAGCGGTTATACCTATCGATTTTACGGTATGACCGTCTATGCTTGCGGGGATTCTCAATATCGGCAAAACCTCTTTGCCGATATACTCCGTGATAACAATACCGTCAAGGTCGGCATCGTACTCGTACACGAAATCGGAGGCAGGTCTTTCCTCAGCGCCCTGCGCGGCGCTGTCCGGGGACTCTGATTGTGTGATACTGTCGGACGGCGGTGCAGAGCTTTGCTGAGAATGTTGCGAATAGCCGCTTTTCTGCGTGGCTGTGCCGCCGCAGGCGGTCAAGGATAAAAGCAGAGCAAAAGAAATAAGTGTGGATAAAGCGAATTTTTTCATGTATAAGCCCTCCTGTTATATTAAGGCAACACCGCACAAAGACCGCCTTACGGCTTTGCGTGCACCTTGCTTGCATCTTTTCCGTCATATTGCACAGAAATTTCTTGACATACGCCAGTATGCCTGCAAAATTTCTATACAATCTGACGAAAAATCTGTCGGCGCAATCTGCACGCAATCTTTGTGCGGTATTGCCTTAAATTATCTGTATTTTAGCATAACATGATATTTATGTCAAGTATTCATAGTTAATGGTTGTTTCTATATATTGTAGGGCAGTCGCAAATGAAAAAACGCCGGCTGTGTTCAGCCGGCGGCAGACTGTCGATAAACCCACGCACCGCAAAATCGCAGTTTTTTCAAATAATTGAG
>CAMEKZ010000185.1 GCA_945921635.1 uncultured Clostridia bacterium | reverse complement strand
TCAAACACATAGAAGTTCACGCTGCCGCGCTTTAAAAGCTCCTCAAGCTCAGCCGCCGCCTTTTCGGGCTCGGTGACATGGTGCTCCTCGCCCCACGCGTCAAACCAGCCGTTCCAGAACTCCATGCACATTAGCGGCTTTCCCTCGCCGATAAAGCTTCTCATCTGACCGAACTGCCACTCGGCGGCAGAGCCGAAGTTGCCGGTTGGGAGAGCACCGTCTACCATTCCCGATTTGAAAAACGGCTCTTTCCACGGACCGTCCGAGGTAACAAACGGCACGGTGATGCCAAGTCCGCGCATCGTGTCGCGCAAAAATTCGAGATACTGCGTATCGTCCCCGTAGTAGCCGTATTCGTTTTCAATCTGCATAAGGATTATGTTTCCGCCGTTGTCAAGCTGATAGGGGACAAGCCGCGGCATAAGCTCTTTATAATAGTCCTTTACCGCGTCGAGATACGGCTTATAGCTGCAGCGCAGACGGATATTTTTATCGGCAAGCAGCCACGCGGGCAGACCGCCGAACTCCCACTCCGCGCAGATATACGGTGAGGGTCGTATAATCATGTACAGTCCAAGCTCCTGCGCCGTTTCTATAAAGCGGCAGACATCGTGCATACCGTCCCACAGAAATTTTCCCTTATAAGGCTCGTGAAAATTCCACGGGATATATGTTTCGACCGTGTTGCAGCCCATGTTTTTAAGCTTTTCAAGCCTGTCGCGCCAGTATTCGGGGACGGTGCGGAAATAGTGTATTGCGCCGGATATTATTTTGAACGGCTTTCCGTCCAGATAAAAATCGTCCTTGATTTCAAATTTCATGATAGACCTCGCATGATTATTTTTTTACGTTTCTTTGGTTATCAGTATAGCATAAAAAGGCGGCAAAATCAATTGGGTACGGTGATTTTGTGAAATGGGGAAAACAAAAAATACTTCCGGATATTTCACCGGAAGTATTCTGGATATTGATTGAATTTTTAAGACTTACTTATTAGCCTCTTCAACCGCAACCGCACAAGCAACAGTAGCGCCAACCATAGGGTTGTTGCCCATGCCGATAAGACCCATCATCTCAACGTGTGCGGGAACAGAAGACGAACCTGCAAACTGAGCGTCGCCGTGCATACGTCCCATAGAGTCTGTCAGACCGTAGGAAGCAGGGCCTGCTGCAACGTTGTCGGGGTGAAGTGTACGGCCTGTGCCGCCGCCCGAAGCAACGGAGAAGTACTTCTTGCCGTTTTCAATAGCCCACTTCTTGTAGGTGCCTGCAACGAGGTGCTGGAATCTGGTGGGGTTGGTGGAGTTACCTGTGATAGATACCTCAACGCCCTCCATCTTCATGATAGCAACGCCCTCGGTTACATCGTTTGCGCCGTAGCAGCGAACCTTAGCCTTGTCACCGTTTGAATATGCGATTTCCTTAACGATAGTAAGCTTGTCGTTAGGAATGTCGTAATCAGTCTGAACGTAGGTGAAGCCGTTGATTCTCGAAATAATCTGAGCAGCGTCCTTACCCAGACCGTTAAGGATAACTCTTAAAGGCTCTTTTCTTGCCTTGTTTGCTGTTCTTGCGATACCGATAGCGCCCTCAGCAGCGGCAAAGGACTCGTGACCTGCGAGGAAGCAGAAGCACTTTGTGTTCTCCTCAAGCAGCATAGCGCCGAGGTTGCCGTGACCGAGACCAACCTTTCTGTTCTCGGCTACAGAGCCGGGAATACAGAATGCCTGTAAGCCCTCGCCGATAGCGGCTGCGGCTTCGCTTGCCTTCTTGATATTTCTCTTGAGAGCGATTGCTGTGCCGAGTGTGTATGCCCATACAGCGTTCTCAAAAGCGATGGGCTGAACGCCCTTTACGATTTCTTCAACGTTTATTCCCTTGGAAAGGCAAAGATCTCTTGCTTCTTCGATTTCTTTCATACCAAGGGTTTCGAGACATGCCGCAATCTTGGCTGCACGTCTTTCCTGTCCTTCAAATTTAGCCATTATCTTTACTCCTTCCTTATTATTCTTCACGGGGGTCAATCTTCTTTACGGCTTCGTCATATCTGCCGTACTGACCGCAGTTAGCCTTGTAAGCCTCGTCGGGGGACTTGCCGTGACGGATATCCTCGAGCATCTTGCCTACGCGGACAAACTGATAACCGATAACCTCGTTGTTTTCGTCAAGACCGAGAGATGTGATGTAGCCCTCTGCCATTTCCATATAACGAACGCCCTTAGCCTTGGTTGAGAAGATAGTACCAACCTGTGAGCGAAGACCCTTTCCAAGGTCCTCAAGGCCTGCGCCGATGGGGAGACCGCCCTCTGAGAAGGCTGTCTGTGTACGACCGTAAACAATCTGTAAGAAGAGCTCGCGCATAGCTACGTTGATAGCGTCGCAAACGAGGTCGGTGTTGAGAGCTTCGAGGATAGTCTTGCCGGGGAGAACCTCAGCTGCCATAGCAGCGGAGTGAGTCATACCCGAGCAGCCGATTGTTTCAACCAGAGCTTCCTCAATGATACCCTCTTTAACGTTAAGGGTAAGCTTGCAGGTACCCTGCTGGGGTGCGCACCAGCCTACACCGTGTGTAAGACCGCTGATGTCTGTAATCTGATAGGGTTTTACCCATTTGCCCTCTTCGGGAATGGGTGCGGGACCGTGGTGGGGGCCTTTAGCTACCACACACATGTTTTCAACTTCGTGAGAAAAACTTGCCATTTTTCTGCTCCTTTCAAAAGCGTTACAGTACCTGCCGCTGTTTCGGACAGGCCACATATACAGTTATATTATAAACTATTCCGAGAAAAAATTCAATACTTTTAATTAAAAAACCTTGTACTTTTGATTTACAGTTTTTGAAAAGTCAGAATATTCTGCCTGTCTGTGCGTATATCCGATTACGGTTTTTGCAGCTGCACCGCGGGATTGAAATGTAAAACGGCGCGTATCGTATGTGATACGCGCCGCAGACTGTCGACAAACCCACCCACCGCAAAAACGCAGTTTTTTCAAATAATTGAGATTGATTTATAGGTTGCTTTTTTATAAGTTTCGGAGAGCCTCACATCGGCTCTCCGAAAGCGTTTTTGCTTACTTCGTCAAAAGCCGCCTACCGTACCTTTGTACGCCTACGGCGGCTTTTTCCTCGTCTGCGCGTGTTTCTCGAAGTCTGACAGCTTGCCGAAAAAGTTTATATTTTTATAAAATACGGCAAATTCTCTATCCCTATCCCCAAACCCCTTCCCCTCGGGAAGGGGCGAATAGTGGGGGCTACCGCCCCTCATCCCTGTCGGGGGCTTTGCCCCTGCGCCCCCAATTTTAACAGAAAAGAGGTTTATCGACAGCCTGAACGGCGCATATCGTATTTGATACGCGCCGCCCGGTTTATGCTGTTTTCAGCTTACT
>CAMEKZ010000184.1 GCA_945921635.1 uncultured Clostridia bacterium | reverse complement strand
AGCATCGCGGTCACCGACTGCATATCCTTTATGTTTTCTTCGATAAAATCAATCGCGCTTTCATTTACAGGCGGGATAAGCTGAATGATAAAGCCGCCTGCCTTTTTTATGCTGAGGTCGGTGTCTACTAAAACGCCGAGCGCGCATACGGTCGGTATCTGCTCGCTGACTGCATAATATTGCGTGATGTCAAGCGCGATTTCGCCGTTTACTATAGGTATCTGTCCGACATACGGCTCTTTTAGTCCCAAGTCCTTTATAACTGCGAGATAGCCGTCGGTACCGACTACTCCGCCCACGTCGAGTTTTCCTACCGCGTTCAGCGGCAAGTCGGCGTGCGGGTTATCCGTACAGCATTATACATTTCCCTTATAATCCGACACGGCGGTGATTGTACCTATCTTGCCGCCGCCGTTTATGCGCAGGGTCAGCCTGTCGTCCTCGCCCTTCATCAGCGCGCCCATTATGGCGGCGGCGGTTGCAAGTCTGCCCGCCGCGGCGGAGGCCGTCGCAGAGGTGTCGTGTATTCTGTGTATCTCGTTTACAATGTCGGTGGTGTCAATTGCGGAGCAAAGTGCGCTTCCGTCCGCCGACAAGGCTCTTACTATTTTTCCCATTTATATTATCTCCTTTATTTCGTATATTGTGTGATAAAAGCGGGCGTTTACTTTGCCTTTGCGGCGCAGATAAGCACCTTTTCGCAGTCCTCGCCGCCCTTGTTTTCTGTAAGATAATCGAATATGTCAAGCACCTTAAAGCCTGCCTCGCAGAGCATATTGCATATATCGTCTATCGGCAGGGCTATCTCGGAAAAATCCTCGCACAGCCGCTCGTACAGCCCATCCTTTTCCTTGAAGATGTCAAGCGAAATATCCACTCGGTCAAGCTCCTCGCTGTAGAAGTTCTGCCATACGCAGTAGACATCTTCCATATCATAGACAAAGGTGTTGTCGGAGAGTATCTCACGGTGCTTTCTGACCGTGTTTATATCAAACAAAAACAACCCGTCCGGGTCGCAGAAAAGCGACACCGATTTAAAGCAGCGGAGTATGTCCTCAGCGTTCTCAAGGTGGTTTATGCTGTCGAGCACGCAGATTGCGGCATCAAAAGTACCGAACATATCAAGCTCGCACATATCCTGGCACAGATACTCTATACCGTCATGCGGCTTTTCCTTAGCCTTACTTAACATCTCGGTGCTTAAATCCACGCCGATTACGTCATAGCCAAGCGCCTTCATCTCGCGGCTGATGTTTCCCGTGCCACAGGCGAGGTCAAGCAGTATACCGCGCTTTTTGCCGTGGCTCTGTATTATCCTGTCATAATAAGCCGCAAGCTCTTTATAGTCGATGTTTGAGGTCAGCTCGTCATACACATCGGCAAAGCAACCATAAGCGGACATAGTCTATCCCTCGTTTTTCTCGTTTTCGTTCATGCGGCTGAATACTACCGAGTAGCCATCGTTTCCGCCCTGTAAGGAGCGGTTTACTCGGCTTATGGTCGCGGTGCTGGCTCCCGTGATATCGACAATATCACTGTATACCTTGCCGTCGGTGAGCAGCTTTGCTACATGAAGGCGCTGAGCCATTGATTCAAGCTCGCGTATCGTGCATAAGTCGTCGAAAAAGTCATAGCACTCCTCGACGGTTTTAAGCTGTAGTATGGCTTCAAAAAGCTTGTCCTTGTCCTTTGATTTGAGCTTGTCGTTCATAATAATCATTCCTTTCGGCGCGAACGCGGAAAAATAAGGGAGTAAGTGCCTGTTCGTACATAGCTTAATTTTAACACACTAAAGTATAAAAGTCAATACCTTTATATAATGCGGTCAGTCGGCGGTTATCTCAAAAAGGCGCGCGCTGTTATGGTTTTTAAATTGCAACGAGAGCGACTTTGACAGAGGGTTAAAGCTGAACCTGTCCTCGCTGTAGGACGGGTAGATGCACCGCGCCTTTGCGTTTTCTCCCGCGTATTTTATCGGGATATTGATACTGTCATGTGCGCCCTCTCTGCGCCATACCGCAAGGTAAATTCTGCTCTCGGCTTTAAGTCCGAGACACACCCACTCATCGGTTATCTGTGACAGACCTAGCGGCCAGAAGGGAAGTGCTGATTTTATGTCGCCGCGGATATTCTTGTAGCAATCGAGCGCTTCTTTTACAAGCTGCTTTCTCTCGTCGCTGAGATTTGCGATGTGGCCGCTCTGGTGTATGCGCTGTGTCATCGCGTTTATCATATTAAACACGACCTCCTCACGGTCACCGTCCGTCAGCGGGTATGACCATATTGCGCTCTGCTCGGGGGTAAGTCCCGCGGGCGCGTTCGCCGCGATGGTGGCGTACCTGCGGTAGTCGTCCTGGTCGCTTGTGGACTGTATCGAGCAGCGGCTCAGCATCGCGTAATCTATACGCATACCGCCGCTTGAGCAGTTTTCTATGATAAGCTCGGGATAGCGGGCAAACACGCCGTCAAGCCAGCTTATATACGCTCTCTCGTGGCAGAGCAGGCCATCACCCACGCTGTCGGCGTTTATTTCCGTGCCGATGCCCGGCTCGATGTTGTAATCCATCTTGATATAGCCGACTCCGTAGTCGCGCACAAGCCGGTCTATTACGCTGTCGGCATAAGCTCTAACCTCTGGATTTCTGAAATCAAGCTGATAGCGCGAGCGGTCGAAAACGCGCTTGCCGTGCCGCATGAAAAACCAGTCATCGGGGAGCTTATTTGCAAGCGGGCAGTTTATTCCCATTACCTCTATTTCCAGCCATACGCCGGGTATCATGCCGTGGGCGCGTATCGCATCGGTGATCTCTTTAAGACCGCTTGGAAAGCGCTCGCGGCTCTCCTGCCACTCGCCGACATTATCCCACCAGAAGCCCGCAGAGTACCAGCCGCAGTCAATACAGTAATATTCACAGCCGGCATCAGCCGCGGCCTCAATCAGCGGAAATTCCTTTTCGGCGGTGGGGTCGCCCCACAGGCAGTTCATATAGTCATTAAAAATGACAGCGAGGGTCTCGTTATCGGTATTTTTGCGGCGTATTGCTCTGCGGTACTCTGTAAGCTCGCCCATTCCCTCGTCAAAGTCGCGGCACACACCGACAGATACCGGCACCGAGGTAAAGCTCTCGCCGGGTTTTAGCTCTTTGTACCAGTGCGACTGCTGCTCGTTAGGGCCGCCCGCCGCAAGGTAAAAATGTCCGCGCTGGTCGGAAATCTCCCAGTGCCATGAGCCGTTGTGCTCTATCTGCCAGAACAGACCCGTTCCGGTCTCGGTGTTTTGCAGATACGCCATCGGCAGATATTCATTTGTAGACCAGTTGCCTATATTCGTGCAGGCTATCGCCTTTCCACAGTGCTCCCAGCCGGTCTTTTGAGTGCAGGGCATACCGAGCTCGG
>CAMEKZ010000183.1 GCA_945921635.1 uncultured Clostridia bacterium | reverse complement strand
ATTTCTTAATTTTGGAAATCTCGGCTTTTTCGTGGCTGTTTTTTTACAGCGCCCGGCTTTGTGGTCATCAGCTTATATAGCTTCGTGTTCTTCGGGAACTTGTTTGCAAAAGGCACAAGCGAGCTGCCCACCTTTATCAGTCCGTGTCCCGCTTCGACATCGGTTATATACGACATCTGACGGTCGGAGATGTTAAGCAGCTCCGCCAGTCTCATTCTGTCGGTCGAAGCCTGGCTCAACATTATGATAAATTCGGAGTTTGCAAGCATCGTTCTCGCCGTATGGCTCTGCAACAGGTCGTCCACATTCTGCGTAATACCGGTAGCATAAGCGCCGTACTTTCTTACTCGCTTCCAAAGGGTAAAGAGGAAGTTTGCAGAGTATTCATGCCGGAAAAGCAAGTAAATCTCATCAATAAAGATATAGGTGTTCTTGCCCTTCGCCCTGTTCTGCGTTATGCGGTTAAGTATCGAGTCGAGTACAATAAGCATACCGATAGGCATAAGCTGCTTGCCGAGGTCGAGAATATCGTAGCAGATAAGGCGGTTATCCGTGTCCACATTGGTCGGCTTTGCAAAGGTGTTGAGCGAGCCGTTTGTAAACAGCTCAATCGCAAGTGCAATCTCTCGTGCCTCCGGCTCGTCCTGCCTGAGAAGCTCCTCACGGAAGTCCCGAAGTGTCGGAACCGTACCCGTGTAGCCGCTCTGCTGATATACGCGGTAAACGCTTGCGGTACAGCGGTCGATAATCGACTTCTGCTTTGCGCCGAGGTTCTCACCTCCGATAAGCTGTTCGCACAGCGACATAATGAACTCGGATTTTAATATGACAGGGTTCGCACCGTCACCGTATTCCTTGTTCATATCCATAGCGTTGATATGGCTTTTTGAAGTAGCCGAGATATTGATAATCTCGCCGCCCAGCGCTTTCACAAGTGCTGAATACTCCCGCTCCGGGTCTATGATGATTACATCAGCTTCTGCTGCTAGAATCTGATTGATTATCTCTCCCTTTGCCGCAAAGGACTTACCGCCGCCCGACACGCCTAAGATAAACGCATTTCCGTTCAGGAGCAACCTGCGGTCGGCAATAATCATATTCTTGCTGATTACATTCTGCCCGTAGTAAATCCCGTTTTCGTGGTAGATGTCCTGAACACGGAACGGAATAAACACCGCCAACGACTCGGTGGTAAGAGTGCGGAACGTATCAATCTTTCGTATGCCGAATGGCATAACCGTATTAAGTCCGTCAAGCTGCTGAAATTTCAGCACACCAAACTGGCAAAGGTGCTTTCTTGCTACGGTAAGCAGCGCCTCGGTGTCCTGGTCGAGCTGTGCTTTGCTATCTGCCGTATGCACAAAGGTAATCACGGCAAACATCATGCGCTGGTCTCTTGTAGTCAGGTCGTCAAGAAATTCCTTCATCTCCTTGCGCTGCTGTTCCATATCGTAAGGCACGGCGGCGGAAAAATTGTTGTTCTGATTTTGCTTCCTCTGCCAGTTTGTGATGTTCGTCTCCACACCGAGCAGTCTGCTCTCCGCTTCACGCACCGCCTCGTCGGTGGGAACAGGAATAACATCAATCGACATCATCAGATTGCGGTTAAGGTCAGTAAGCTCCACCACCATATCGTCCTTGATAAACGACGCATACTCGCGCAGGAAAAGCACTCTTGCGTAGCGTTCGCCGATTTTCAGATAGTCCTTTTCAAACTCCATCGAGTCGGGGCAGATATAGTCCTTGAAATCGTGCCCCTTCCTGCGGGTTTCCTTAATATCAAAATGAAAAGAGCTTTCCTCACCGACCCGATAAAAGTCATGGAAAACTCTCAGGCGTTCATCGGTTTCAAGCTCGGTGCATTTACTTCCGAGCCTGCCGAAGTGGGCAATCAGGTCTGCGCCGACGCGGGAAAAATAACTTCTTGCTTCCTCAATATTTTTCTTGCTGACCGAGATAGTAATATACTTGTCCTGCACGATGGCATTGGCTCCGGTCGCCTTTTCGATAAGCATTTTATTGTACTCCTCGCGGTACACATCAAGCTCGTCACCTTTAAGCGGGAGCAGAATGGTTTCCTCAAAATCAAGGCGGTTAAGCCTGCGGTTATTGATTGTGATTTTGGTTGTCGCTCCGCTGTCAAATGAATTGAGCAGCTCGGAGTATTCAAGGAACATTGCTTCCTTGTCCTCACGGCTTGCTACCGCATAATTTATATCCGTAAACTTAAAGGACTTAGAGAATTTGTCTTTTCCGACCTTGAAAATACCGTCGTCATAGATAGCCTTGATAGGAATGACGTCCTGTACGCCCTTTGGCACGACAAACTTTTCCTTTTCCTGTTTAAAAAGTTTTGCAAGTGTCTTAATCATGTGTTTTAAGTGCCTCCTTGTTTTTCTGTTCGATACCCGGCTTCATCAGCTCAAGGTAGGTGTTTGTTGGACGGAACACGAGTTTTTTTGGTATAAGGAACTCGCTCTTAATCCACGTCCACAGAAATTTTTCTGCGGTCATTCCGTTGTACTTAACAAAGCCGAGCGCCGCGAAAGGGGAGGCGGCTAAAATGCACATCCACGAAACGGTCTCGGTGCCGACATACGGACTCAGCAGAAAATATATGACTACCGCAACAGCACAAGCCAGGGCAGAAAAAATGAACTGCCGAAGCGACAGTCCAAAGAACATAGACTCTGTGTAGTTGCGGATTTCTCTGTTTATTTTTACTTCCAAATTAAATTCTCCTTTCAGATACAAAAAATCGCCATCCTTTTCAGATGACGATTTTTGTGAAATGTTTAGTTTTTGTCTTGCGGCGCTCCGAACAGAATCCGCATAAAATCCCGTCTGGCGTAAAGCACACGCAAAATATATACCGTATCATTTTCCGCGCGGTAAAATGCCGTGTAGTTTCCACAGACAAGAAAACGGTAGTCGGTATTGAGATTTACGATAGATGACAGCGGTGCGCCGAGTTCGGGAAAATCTTTAAGCATACGAATACGCTTTAAAATTTTTTCAATCGTACGGACAGCGGTCTGCTCGTTGCAAAGCTCATCGGCAATATACGCTTTCGTGTTCTGTAAATCGGCAATTGCTTCCGGCGAAAATTTTATCTCAGTCATTTGTTATACCCAGCATTTTTTCTACCTCTGCAAGCTCAGTCCAGCCTTTTTCCTTTCCCGAAAGCTCGCCTTTGGATAATTCGCCCATCAGCTTCAAGGTCGCTTTTGTCTTTTCGTATTCCTCAATATCGACAATAGCATATCTACCTCTGCCGTTTTTAGTAAGAAACACAGGCTCTCCTACCGCAATGTCACGCAGTACCTCGGTATAGTTTCTCGGGTCGGGTACGGGTTTAATATTCGGCATACTCTTACCTCCTGTGATTTTCTTTGCTGATTAT
>CAMEKZ010000182.1 GCA_945921635.1 uncultured Clostridia bacterium | reverse complement strand
AAAGCCTGCCGCCTTTACCGTGTCTATCATCTCTTTTGTGGTCACGGGGTTGCCCCAGGACTTTTCGATAGTTTCCGGCATAGAGCCGCGCAGTCCCGCATTTCCTGCGTCAAGCGTGTTTCCGAGCGACCAGCCTATCTTCATTTCCTTTACAAGCTCGACAGAGCTTATGTCACGAATAGGCTTTACACTGTTATTTTCAGACGAAGAATTACAGCCCGTGCCAAAAGCGCCGAGCGTAGTAATAAGCATACAAGTGGCTAAAAGCCGTACAATTATCTTTTTCATAGCTTCTCCTTATCGCTTATGACAGCTTGTCGGTGGTATGGAACTGCTTTAGGTTGCCTATCTTCTCGTTTCTCTCGTCCAGCACCTTTTCAACGTCCGACCATTCCAGTCCCTGATTTGCACAAAGCACCATAACATGATAAAGCAAATCGTTTATCTCGTTTTTCAGCTCGTCATTGTCACCGTTTTTAGCCGCGATAATTGTTTCTGCGGCTTCCTCGCCGACCTTTTTGCAGATTTTGTCAACGCCCTTGTCAAAAAGATAGCAGGTGTAAGACTTTTCGGGGGCGTTGCCGCTGTCATAGTCAGCCTTTCTCTGCTTTATTACCGCAAAAATTTCCTCGTATACCGTCATTGTTATATTTCCTTTCATGTATAAATTCAATTATTCTCGTTTTTATATATGCTCTTGAAAAAGCAGGAGTAATTTCCCGTATGGCAGGCGGGACCCGCAGGGATAACCTTTACAAGCAGGGTATCATCGTCGCAGTCGGAGAAAATCTCGACCACCTTCTGCAAATTTCCCGAGGTAGCTCCCTTGTTCCATAGCTCCTGCCGCGAGCGGCTCCAGAACCAGGTATAACCGGTTTCAAGAGTCAGTCTCAGACTCTCCTTATTCATGTATGCCACCATAAGCACATCACCCGTATTTACATCAGTCACAACCGCGGGGATAAGCTCAGATTTTTTAAAATAAATGTCTAAATCCATCTGTATTTTCCTTTTCCTGTTTATTCAAAATTTCTTACGGGTATGTTGTTTTCTTTAAGGTGCTGTTTTACCTCGCTTACGGTCAGCTCTTTATAGTGGAAAAGCGAAGCCGCAAGCGCCGCCGAAGCCTTTGTCTTTTGAAAAACCTCGGAAAAATGCTCCAGAGTACCGCACCCGCCGCTTGCTATTACGGGGATTTTCACAACATCACACACCGCATTTAAAAGCTCGATATCAAAGCCGGTTTTCATGCCGTCGGTATCCATTGAGGTGAGCAGGATTTCGCCTGCGCCGAGCTCCTCGGCTTTTTTTGCCCACTCTATGGCGTCAATGTTCATATCGATTCTGCCGCCGTTTACGACTACAGTCCAGCTGCCGCCCTTTTTCTTTGCGTCAATCGCAACAACTACGCACTGACTGCCGAATATCTCGGCGGCGTCCTTTATAAGCTGTGGGTTGCGTACCGCGGCGGAATTTACCGATACCTTGTCCGCTCCCGAGCGCAGCAGCTCGCGGAAATCATCAACGCTCGATATGCCGCCGCCTACCGTCAGCGGAACGAATACTCTTTGTGCGGTGCGCCGAACAACATCAACCATAGTTCCTCTGCCCTCGTGGGTCGCGGTTATGTCAAGAAAGCAGATTTCGTCCGCACCTTGTCTGTTATATTCCTCGGCGCACTCTACAGGGTCGCCGACTTCTTTTATTCCTACAAAGTTTATGCCCTTTACCACCTTGCCGTCGCGTACGTCAAGGCAAGGTATTATTCTTTTTGCAAGCATTAGTTACCTCCGTTTTAATCGCGGCTCTCGGCAATAGCTTCTTTTAAATCAAGTGTGCCGCTGTAAATAGACTTGCCGCAGATAGTGCCGTACAGTCCGAGTCTTTTGCAGATACGAATATCCTCTATTGTATGCACGCCGCCGCTTGCTATTATGTTCGCATTACAGCTCTTGTTTATCTCATCAAGCTGAGCCGCGTTTACACCCGACAGTGTACCGTCCTTTGATATATCGGTAAAGATTATGTACTTCACACCCGCCTTTGACATTTCCTGTGCCAAAGTCACAAAATATACATCTGAGGTCTCGAGCCAGCCCTCGGTAGCGACATAGCCGTTTTTTGCGTCAATGCCTACCGCAATTCTGTCGCCATACTCTTTCACCGCGTCCTTTACAAGCTCAGGGTTCTTTACCGCCGCCGAGCCGATAATGACGCGGGAAATTCCGCTTGACAGATACATCTCGACGGTATCAAGACTGCGTATTCCACCGCCGACCTCGACTTTCAGCGAGGTGTTTTTAGCAACATCAATAAATACGTCCTTGTTCTGCTGCGTCGCGTCCTTTGCGCCGTCAAGGTCTACCATGTGTATCCACTCTGCGCCCGCCTTTACAAAGCCGAGCGCGGTTTCGATATAGCTGTCGGCTACCTTGTGCGCCGTGCCGTAGTCGCCCTTTACAAGGCGCACGCAGTTTCCGTCCTTTATGTCTATCGCAGGTAAAATAATCATCCTATAAATACTCCTCCGAAAACCATGCTTCCGTCCTGATTTTGGGCGGCATAAAGCTCAATCTTTCCGCACTCTTCACATACAAAAGGTACTACCATGTAATCCTTTGGGAAATTATACCCGTCCGGTACTCTCACGGTCGCGCCCGAAAATATGCCGGTCAGAAGCTCGCTTGCGGTCATTTTACCGCCGCACTGACATTTCTTTTCTGCTGTTTCGCTCATAACGCCCTCACTATTTCATCTCACAAAAGCTTTTCAGTATTGAAAGTCCGGTCTTGCCGCTTTTCTCGGGGTGGAACTGACAGCCGAACACCTTGCCGCTCATTACAAGCGCGGGTACCTTCATGCCGTAGTCGCAGTATGCCGCCACGTTTTTGCTGTCGGTCACCGCCGCGAAGGAATGTACAAAGTACACATAGTCGCCCTCGTCTACATCGGAAAGCAGGGCGCACGGCTCGTTTTTCTCAAGCGCATTCCAGCCAATATGAGGTATAACAAGGTCGCCCGCGGGATGCATAAGCTCCACCGTACCGGGTATCAGTCCGAGTCCTGCGGTCTCGCCGAACTCATAGCTCTTGTCAAACAGCATCTGCATACCAAGACAAATACCCATAAGCGGCTTTATCCTCGCCTGCTCTTTTATTACTTCAGTCAGTCCCGCCTCGTCAAGCATCTTCATCGCGTCGGGAAACGCGCCGACACCGGGGAGTATCAGCCTGTCAGCCGACCTTATGTCCTCGGGGTCTTTTGAAATTTTATTCTCCGCGCCGAGAAAGTTCAGCGCATTCTGCACGCTGAACAGATTTCCCGCGCCGTAGTCGATAATTACCGTCATAAAACACCTTTCGTAGAAACCACGCTGCCCGTGTCGTTTTTGCGTACCGCCTGCTTTAGCGCAT
>CAMEKZ010000181.1 GCA_945921635.1 uncultured Clostridia bacterium | reverse complement strand
CCGCAAGAAACCTGACCGAGTTTTTACCGGTCATGGACAATCTCGACCGCGCGCTCGCGACAGAGTGCAGCGACCCCAACTACAAAAAGGGTATCGAGATGATACACGAGAGCTTTGTAACGGCACTTCAAAATCTCGGTGTAGAGCAGATAGCCTCGGACGGAGAGCAGTTTGACCCCGCTTTTCATCAGGCTGTCCAGCAGATTGAGGACGAAAACCTCGAAGAAGGCACTATAGCCGCCACATTCCAGAAGGGCTATAAATTAGGAGACAAGGTGCTCCGATTTGCAATGGTATCCGTTGCAAAATAAATTCATCAACAACAAAACCTGTTATTAAACAGTAAAAAAGGAGATAATTATTATGGGAAAGATTATAGGTATTGACTTAGGTACAACAAACTCGTGCGTATCGGTTATTGAGGGCGGCGAGCCTACCGTTATCACAAACAGCGAGGGTTCAAGAACCACTCCGTCTGTAGTTGCATTCACAAAGGACGGCGAGCGTCTTGTAGGTCAGCTTGCTAAGAACCAGGCTGTTACAAACCCCGACAAGACGGTTATTTCTATCAAGCGTCACATGGGCAGCGACTACAAGGTTGACATCGATGGCAAGAAGTACACCCCGCAGGAAATCTCAGCTATGATTCTTCAGAAGCTGAAAACAGAGGCTGAGGGCTATCTCGGCGAAAAGGTAACCGACGCGGTTATCACCGTACCCGCTTACTTCACCGACTCACAGCGTCAGGCTACAAAGGACGCAGGACAGATTGCGGGACTCAACGTTCAGCGTATAATAAACGAGCCTACGGCGGCAGCTCTCGCATACGGCATCGACAAGGAAAACGAGCAGAAGATAGTAGTATACGACCTCGGCGGCGGTACCTTCGATGTATCGGTTATCGAGATTGGTGACGGCGTACAGGAGGTACTTGCTACGGCAGGTAACAACCACCTCGGCGGTGATGACTTCGACCAGAGAATAATCAACTTCCTCGTTTCTGAGTTCAAGAAGAGCGACGGTGTTGACCTCACAGCCGACAAGTTCGCTATGCAGAGACTTAAAGACGAGGCAGAAAAGGCAAAGATTGCCCTTTCAAACGCACCCTCGGTAAACATCAACATTCCTTATATCACAGCTGATGCAACAGGCCCTAAGCACCTGAACGTACAGCTCACAAGAGCAAAGTTCAACGAGCTTACAGCTGACCTTGTAGAAGCTACCATGGGACCCTTCAAGCAGGCTATTTCCGACTCGGGTCTTAACATGAGCGAAATCGACAAGGTACTGCTTGTCGGCGGTTCTACAAGAATACCCGCCGTACAGGAAGCCGTTAAGAAGTACACCGGCAAGGAGCCTTTCAAGGGCATCAACCCCGATGAATGTGTTGCTATGGGCGCGGCTATTCAGGGCGGCGTACTGAATAAGGAAGTAACAGGCCTGCTCCTGCTCGATGTAACACCTCTGTCACTCGGTATCGAGACCGCAGGCGGAGTATGCACAAGAATGATTGAGAGAAACAAGACCATTCCTACAAAGCACAGTCAGATATTCTCAACCTACTCCGACAACCAGCCTTCGGTTGATATAAACATCTTACAGGGCGAGCGTGAGTTTGCAAAGGACAACAAGTCAATCGGTATGTTCAGACTTGACGGTATCGCTCCCGCACCGCGTGGTATTCCTCAGATTGAGGTTACCTTCGATATTGACGCTAACGGTATCGTAAACGTATCCGCAAAGGATCTCGGCACAGGCAAGGAGCAGCACATCTCTATCACCGCCTCCACCAACATGAGCAAGGAAGATATAGACAAGGCTGTCAAGGAGGCTGAGGCATTTGCGGCAGAGGACAAGAAGAAGAAGGAAGAGGTTGAGACCCGCAACGCCGCAGACCAGATGGTATATCAGACAGAAAAGTCTATGAACGAGTTCGGTGACAAGGTTACAGACGCTGACAAGGCGGCGGTAAATCCTAAGCTCGACGCACTTAAAGAGGCTCTCAAGGGCACAGATACAGAAGCTATCAAGAAGGCTCAGGAGGAGCTCCAGACAGCGTTCTATGCAGTAGCTGAGAGAATCTACAAGGAGCAGGGCGCACAGGCTCAGAGCGCGGCTCAGACCGATGTACAGGGCGAGGGCACAAGCTCGGCTGGCGGAAGCGATGACAACGTAGTTGATGCAGACTACACCGACGCTAACTGATAAACGGAATACAGACTTTAGGGCGAAAATCACTTCGCCCTAAAGCGCTAAATAAATCTAGGGGAAATCCGATGAACGTTTTTGCAAGCACAAAACGCAGATTTACAAGCCTTATTCTATGCGCCGCAGTCGCTTTATCGGCGGCGCTTTGCGGCTGTTCGGAGCAAAAAAGCACCTCTGAGGACAGCACGGTTACCGAGCCTTACTGGAAGGCAACCTCCTACACCTTAAACGAGATAAACGCGAAATCCCACCCGACATTCCACAACGACGAGCGCGCATTAAGACCCGTCGATTTATCCGATGACGCCCTGCACGCATATAATGTCATGCTCGGCTATGCGGAAAACATACTCGGACAGGACTATTACGTCTACGACTACTATTTTGCGGACTGGGTAGACCCTCCGAACAGCTGGGTTATTAAGGTAATACCTTATGACATAGCCGAAAAGGCGGAGGCAGAGGACAGACACCCGTGGCTGGACGAAGAAATTATGGCGCTGTTTTACAAAGAAGACGGCACCGAGGTAAACTCCACCATTGAGCCGTATTATATGGCGCGGCACTGGATGGCGGACTTAAAGCGCGATGTGGCGAAGAGCTTTCCGGATTATCATGTTGACCTGGAAATATCCGAGCTTGACAATATATATCCGAATGTGCTGACCGACAACCTTGTCGGTATCTGCGACTACACATATATCATAAACGACAGCTTTTACGACAAGCGCGATGAGTGGATATACGGCAATATAATAAATATAATCACACCCGCCGGCACAAAGCGAAGCGGCGCAGACTCTATATTTGAGCAGCTTAAACCCATATTGGAAAGCTACTGTGTGACCGAGGTTTACCTCTGCGCGCCGACCACCAAAGAAGCCTTTGACGAGTGGACGGAGTATGAAAGCATGACAGAAAACGACCACACGCTCTCAGAACAGCTTGACTGGGTGGAGCATTATACGATATAATAAGGCAGAAAAATTTTATTGCGACAGGAACAAAAACGCGGATTTTCCGCTGATTGGAGAAAAGTATGGCAGACAAAAGAGATTATTACGAAGTCCTCGGACTGCAAAAAGGCGCGTCCGACGATGAGATAAAAAAGGCCTACCGAAAGCTTGCCAAGCAGTATCACCCCGACCTTAACCCCGACAACCCCGAGGCTGAGGCAAAATTCAAGGAGATAAACGAGGCAAATGACGTACTGTCCGACCCCGAAAAACGTGCGAAGTACGACCAGTTCGGTCATGCGGGCG
>CAMEKZ010000180.1 GCA_945921635.1 uncultured Clostridia bacterium | reverse complement strand
AAAAAGATTATTCTATCGGCGACAGGGTGCGCGACGGTGGAAATCTATATCGCTGCTACAACGCGATATCCGCCAATCCCACATGGCGTCCGAGCACGACTCCCGCACACTGGGAGCCTATCACGGTCGGCGAGGACGGCACGATTGATAATCCGATAACCGCTGCCGCTGGTATGCGGTATTTCAAGGACAAGTACTATCTTGACGGCAGCAAAACATACAAGTGCATACGCGACGACAGCAACGGTCAAGGTACTATACTGCACTATGTACCGTCGCAGCTCGTGGGCATTTACTTCGAGGAGGTGACGGGATGAGCGTGTGGGAAGTTTTTTTAGCCGCAATAGGTGCATGCGGGACGGTGTGCGCCATTATCTTTGGGTATCAAGCCTATAAGCGAAACGGCAAGAGCGACAACCGCGACGAGGGCAAGAAAGACGGTGTTGTTTTGACGGAACTGGGATACATAAAAAGCGGTGTCGATGACATCAAACGAAAGCAAGAAAAGCAGGATGACAGCATAAGGGAAGTCGTTGAAAGACTGAGTTCTGTTGAATCGTCCGCGAAACAAGCACACCATCGGATAGACGGCTTGGAGAGCCGTATGAGCGAAAAATAAGGAGGTCACATTTATGTTTGCAGAATTTTGGTCGGAGTACGGTATGACATTGATCTACACCGTTTTAACGGCGGTGCTTGGCTTCATCGGAATCGCGATAAAGCAGATTCTTTCGAAGCTTTCCGCCGACAAGACTAAAGAGTCGGTCGTGAAAACTTGTGTCAACGCAGCGGAGCAGCTGTATAAAGATTTACACGGCGAAGAAAACATCGTTGAAATGCTCAATGAGAAAGGCATATCAATATCTGATATCGAGATGGACATGCTTATCGAAGCGGCGGTTGCGGAAATCAATAAGCAGCTTAAGAAAAAGGAGGGTGCTGAAAATGGCAAAGACTAATACAGGGCTCGTGGCATACGCAAAAGCGAACATCGGCAATCCGTATTGGTACGGCACCTTTGGGCAGGTCGGCACACAGACGCTGCTTGACTCGAAGCGCAAGCAGTATCCGTCTTTTTATACAAGCGCCAGATATGCGGCGTGCAAGAAAGATATCGGCAAGCGCGTGCATGACTGTGTCGGTTTGATAAAAGGCTACCTGTGGAGCGACAGCGCTACAGCCGCGCCGAAATATAACGCCGCGCAGGATGTGTCGGCAAACGGCATGCTCTCAAAATGTACTGAACACGGCAACATAAATAAGATGCCAGAGATCCCCGGCGTCCTCGTTTTCATGGATGGTCATGTGGGTGTGTATGAGGGCAATGGCTATGTTATCGAGTGTACCGTCTCATGCGGCGGTGGCGTCGTCAGAACCGCGCTTAAAAGCCGTCCCTGGGTGCATTGGGGCAAATGTCCTTGGATAAGTTACAACAGCACTACAGCGGCACAGAAGCCGTCAGAATCGACCTCGAAGCCAACAAGCGGCGTAAAAGTTGGTGACAAGGTCAGGATAACCGGCACGAACTATGCCACGGGTCAGCATATACCCGCTTGGGTGAAGCTGCGTAAGTATACCGTAAGTAAGGTGCAGGACGGTAAAGCCCTGCTCAAGGAGATCAGCAGCTGGGTGCATACCAAAGATATAACAGTAGTATCGACGGCAAAGAAAGGTGTTGCAGTCGGTAGCACAGTGACTATCAAGAAAGGTGCTGTTTACGGCGGCTGTACCTCAGCGCGCGGAAAAGCGGTCCCGTCCGCTCAGCTTGCACCGACAAAGCACAAGGTAAGCAAGATACAGACAAACAAAGGCGTCAAAGAAGCCCTGCTCGGCGATATATCGAGCTGGGTTGCAGTGGCGAGCCTTGAGGAGGCATGACATATGATAACAGCAATTTTTTTTAACCTCATGAACATGCTCGGGCTTTATGGAGCTTGGGCGGTCGTACAGATTCTCAAGCTCTTCGGAGCGATTTAAAACACAACCGGGCAGGGGATTTTCCCTTGCCCGGCTTTTTTGTTTTTGGATTAGTCGACAAGCGCGAGCTCGTCGTAGTAGTACTGCTTGTCGTCAATTGTGACTTCCGGCTCGCCGTTGATTGCGGCGTCGTTGCTGTACTCGCCCGCGAAAGCGATGGCTTCGTCAAGTGTAAAGCTGCGGTTGGTGATGATCTCGTAGACGGTTTCGTTGGTGTTGGTGTTGATGATTTTCATTTTCTTTTATCCTTTCTTTCAGAGCTTTCTGCTCTTTCATTGTCTTCATTATACCATAATGCTAGCATTATGTCAACACTTTTTTTAAAAGTTGCTAAAATTTTTTTAAAATAAACAGCCCCGCAGCAAGGCGGAGCCGTTGTGTGTTATTGCTCGTTCAAAAAATCATCAATCGCTTTTTTAAAAATCTGAGCCTGCGAGATGCCTCGCTCGTCGCACCTTAACTTAAATTTGGCGGCGGTTTCTTTTGGCACTCTGATATTTAGTTGTGTATAGACTTTGTTGTTATAGCGATCTCTGACCTGTGCCGATGTGCGGGTTTTGCGCTTGGGTTTTTCTTCCATACTTTCTATCTCCTATTTTCTCAATCTTTTGTGGCGGTAACGAGACCATTTTCGTGACCTTACGAAAATGGTCTCGAAATCATCACATCAACTTCGACGAATCACTCTGCGTACATCTCGAGGTATTCGCTGGCAATTTCGGATTCCCACTTCTCGACACTCGCAAGTTCAGTTGCGGCATCTCCGCACTCCTCGTATTCGTCGGCATCATAGGTTGCGATTTTCCAGCGGATGTCTTTCAAGTCGGCATCAGCCTTTTTCTGGATATCTTCAAGATCCATTGCACTGATTCCGGTTGTCTCATACCAGTCAATGTCGTTGGTATCAAGATCAGGAGTGTCAACTTCGTTTACGTCGACCGTGCTGCCGTCGTAAGACCAGCCGCTGCCGTTGATCCATTCGCCTGCGCTTATAACTTCGATGTACTTTCCCATTTTTCATTATCCTTTCTTTTAGAGCTTTCTGCTCTTTCATTGTCTTCATTATACCATAATGCTAGCATTATGTCAACACTTTTTTTAAAAGTCGCTCAATTTTTTTAAATTCTTTTGCGAACCGAAGAGAATACCTACAATTTGATTTTATCAGATGCCGCCAACGTGTCAAGGTAATAAAACGGACGGTAAAACGGCATTTTGCCGACGCTGGCAAAATGGTATAAAAATAGCAGCTCGCGCGGAGCTGCCGAAATAGGGTATAGAGCCGGAGACCTATAAAATAAGACCTAGACTCTTTGTTTGTATTATAGCACAATTCTTTATAATTGCAAGATAAAATAGCGGACAGGTCAACGCCTATCCGCTATTTTACACGATATTCCGAAAAGTGAACCGACAAAAAATAAGATGGTGTTCGACTTTTCAAAGATTGG
Organism: uncultured Clostridia bacterium; assembly: GCA_945921635.1. Taxonomy (GTDB): domain Bacteria; phylum Bacillota; class Clostridia; order Oscillospirales; family Ruminococcaceae; genus Ruminiclostridium_E. The sequence goes on along the minus strand of CAMEKZ010000180.1, from coordinate 51 downwards.
TGGAGACGAAGAGGATCGAACTCTCGACCTTACGGATGCGAACCGTACGCT
>CAMEKZ010000179.1 GCA_945921635.1 uncultured Clostridia bacterium | reverse complement strand
GCAATACTCCTTAGGCTCCATTATGCCGTACATTCCTACTGACAAATCATCGTAGGAGCTTATCAGCATAAAGGTCATGCTGTCGAGCGTGCATTTGGGAACGGCAACCGGAATATTTCTGTCAAAGCATTCTTTTATAAAAGCTGAGGTGTCTACCTCAATCGGCGTTGAAACATACGCAAGCACAAGCCGTGACTGCATTATCCGGTCATTTCTAAGAAGCGCCGAAAAAACGCGCTTGTCGAGCTGTTCTTTGTCACCCGACCGCAAAAGCTCACGGCGGCGGGCGATAAGCTCGCGTCGCAGCTGCTTTTTATACTCTGCGACCGTCATTTGCACTGAAGTGACAGTCTTATTGCCTCGGACTTTGCTTTACCCGCAACCAAAGCACTGAGTGCCAGGCCAAACTCTATAGCTACACCCGCACCCTTCGCGGTAACTATATTCCCGTCGGTATATACCTTTTCGTCACCGAGCTTTGCACCGTGCAGGAACTGTTCAAAGCCAGGGAAGCAGGTAGCGTTCTTTCCTTCGAGCAGATTCATCTTGCCGAGGATAGACGGTGCGGCGCAAATTGCACCGATATATTTGCCGTTCTGTACGCAGTATTCGATAGCGGAGCGTACAACCGGACTATTTTCGAGACCTAACGTACCGGGCATACCGCCGGGGAGCACTATCATCTCAACCTTTTCCGACATTATTACATCGCTGTCAACTATGTCGGTAAATACGGTTATGCCGTGTGCGCCTGTTATTTTATCACCGCCGATACCAACGGTTACAACCTCTTTTTCGCTTCTTTTGAGAATGTCAATAGGCGCTATAGCTTCTGTTTCTTCAAAGCCGTTAGCAAGAAAAACGTAAATCATAATAAATCCTTTCTCAGCCGATATATACTGCGCTGAACTTTTCAACCATAAAGCACGGGCGGTAAGAGCGCTTTGCTTTTCTGAGGTTTTCCTCGCCCATGTCCTCTTCCCTGTTAATATACTTAAAATTCTTGCAGAATCTGTTTGCCATCAGATAGTTTATCATCGGATAGGTGCCGTCGTACTCGGTAAACGCCTTTTCCACATGAGTATCAAAGGTGTCGCTGTTAAGGCGTGACCCGTAAGAAAACGCCTGTACTTTTCCGTCTACTCTAAGTATTCCGCCGACCAGCCCTAGCTCAAAAAAATATTTAAGTCCTGTGGCAACGGCGCACATCTCCTCGGATTTTTCTTCGTTTTCGTCACAGTTGTTGAGCTTGCACCACTCATAGCTCATCTCTTCACATTCTTTTATGTTATCGGGGGTAATCTCCTCAAAGCTCCAGTTAAGCTGCTTGAAGCGGTTGATATAATTGCGCTTTGAGTGGAGCTTTTTGCCCGTGAGTGTTGACAAGGACTGCGTTTCATAAACATAGTCATATAGTCCCTCGTCTGTATCAAAGCGGAATTTTCCGGGATATTTTTCCTCCAGCATCTGCTTTGCGGACTTGTCCATACTGCAAAATCTGAGCGGCATATTTTTTGAATTGCAGTATTCAAGCAGCTGCGAAATAAGCGCGTCGGTATCTCCGCATCCTGCGGGAAAAACAAAGCTGTCGCCGTGCTTTAATATGCAGAAGTTATGAAATCTTGCAGCCGTTATGTCAAAAATATTTCTCCATACAAAGCAGTTTGTAAAGCAGTATTCGCACCCTCTGTAGTCGGATATGCGGAACAAAGGCTCCATCCACTCTTTGTCACTCAGTTCTATTTCTTTAAATTGTAACACAAAATCATTCCTTAGCCAAAACAGCTTCTGTTATCTTTATAAGTTGCTTGTTTATTTCATCTACACCGAGCGGTTTATCACCGTCGGCACACGGAAGTACCGTCCAGTCATTTTTCTCCGCCGCGTACAATGCCGCCTCGCGGCAGCTTTTCATAAACGAAACATTTTTTTCGTGTATGTCCTTTTTGCTCTCATCACCGCCGTAGCGCTGTGACAAAAGCTTCTGAGATACCTCTACCGGCATATCAAGAAAAATAATCTTATCTGGCACGGGTACAGAAAACTTGTTGTATTCATAATCGGCAAGCCACGACAAAAATTCGTCCCACCTGGCTTTATCAAGCTTTGTCATCTGATAAATTGCATTTGACGAGGTGTAACGCGCCGCGATTATATTCTTTCCGCCCTTATAGTCCTTTTCCCAGTCGGTTTTATAGCTTATATAGCGGTCGATTGCATAAAAGCTGCTCGCGGTATAGCAGCCTGTTTCGTTGTTTTCCTCGCAGAACTTTCCGCCGAGATAATCCTTGATAATGCTGCCGCTTGCGCTGTCGTAATTTGGAAAACTGATAAAGCGCGTGTTTTCGCGAAATCTGTTTTTCAGCAGCTCAAGCTGTGTGCTTTTGCCGCAGCCGTCCAGTCCCTCTATTACTATCAATTTTCCATTCATATTATCACCCTTACCGCACAAAAAAGCCGAAAATTTTTGTGCGGCAATATAATTTGTTATGTAATCAGCACATAGAATGCTCTACGGTGATAACGGCAAAATATTTTTCATCTATCTTTGCAAGCTCTTCCCTCACCTTTTCCACTGTCTCGCTATCGGAATATTTGAATTTAAACGGCGTTACAAGGTCGAAAATAAGATTGACATGGGTTGTGCCCTTTGTCATGCGAAAATCGTGGATAGTAAGCGACTCATCAATACCTTTGATTATATCACGCACCATCTTTTTGGTGTTAACCGTTTCATCATCATCGCTTGCGACAGGGTCCATGTGTATTGATACCACGCACTTGTACTGTATTTTCAAATCGTCCTCGATAAGGTCAATAAGCTCGTGAGCCTCTGAAAAATCTGTTGTACACGGAACCTCCGCATGAAGCGAAATAACCATATTGCCTACGCCGTAGTCATGTACCATAAGGTCATGTACGCCTATTACAAGCGGATAGCTCATAACGGTCTGCTCTATCTCCTTTACAAGCTCGGGGTGCGGCTTTGTACCGAGCAGCGGGGTAAGGCTGTCCTTAAAGGTGTTAAAGCCTGTATAAAGGATAAACAGTGCTACAAGCAGTCCCGCATAAGCGTCGAGATTTATGCCGGTAAGCAAAGCAATTAACATTGTTATAATAACAACTGCGGTGGATATGCAGTCGGTCAGCGAATCGGTAGCCGCCGCCTTCATTGTCTTTGAATCGATGATTTTGCCGAGCTTGTTATTGAAAAGCGCCATCCAGAGCTTTACCAGCACCGATGCACCGAGTATGCAGACAGCAAGAATACTAAACTGAAATTCTTCGGGGTTGATAATCTTCTCAACCGAGGATTTTCCAAGCTCAAAGCCCATCATCATTATGATAAACGAGATAATAAGACCCGATACATATTCCATGCGGCCGTGGCCGTAGGGGTGCTCGCTGTCAGCCGGCATACTCGCCATTTTAAAGCCGACAAAGGTCATTATCGACGAGCCTGCATCGGACAGGTTGTTGAACGCATCTGCCATAACCGATATTGAGCCGGACACGATACCCGATATAAGCTTTCCTAAAAACAGCAGCATATTACGCGCAATACCGGTAAAAGCGCCTA
>CAMEKZ010000178.1 GCA_945921635.1 uncultured Clostridia bacterium | reverse complement strand
TTGAGCTTGAAATGTACGCTCTGCTCAAAAAGCTGAAGCTGCACCCGACAGCGCCCCCCGCAGGCTCCAAAGAAGCGGAAAAGGCGGCAGAAAAGTCCGCAAAAGAAGCAATCCCTGCACTTGACAGCGGAGATATTGTTCTACTGTATGATAACGAGATCTTCGCGGGCGCACCCGGCGCGTGCGAAAAAATCCCCTCCGGAAAAATATCAATCTACGCGGACAGCGAAAAGCCTAAGCAGACCTTCAATCTGAAAGAGCTGCTGTCGCACAGCGGCTGTGAGAAGTTTAACAACATCGTGTTTGATACAACTCTCGCCGCGTATCTTGTAAACCCAGACTCCACCGACTACAGCCTTGACAAGCTGTGCCTTGAATACGCCGTGCCTACGGGCAATACTCCGCAGGAACGCTCAATAACCGCCGCCGCGCTGAACGAGACGGTTTATCAGAAGCTGTATGAGCAAAACGGACTGAGTGTGCTTCGCGATATCGAGATACCGCTGGCATCGGTGCTTGTTTCCATGGAGCGTGACGGCGTGATGGTTGACACCGACGGAATAAAGAGCTTCGGCGAAAAGCTGTCGGCGCAGGCGGACGAAATCAGCGAGAAGATATATGACTACGCGGGCGAAAAATTCAACATCGGCTCGCCGAAGCAGCTCGGTCATGTACTTTTTGAAACGCTTGCACTGCCTTTTGGCAAAAAGACAAAAACCGGCTATTCGACAAACGCGGATGTGCTTGAGGGACTTATGGACAAGCACCCTATCGTCCCGCTCATCACGCAGTACCGCGCGATTACCAAACTGCTTAATACCTATGTTACCGGACTATTAAAGGTAGTAGGTGAGGACGGCCGTATACACTCTACCTTTAAGCAGACTGAGACCCGTACAGGACGTATATCAAGCGCCGAGCCGAATATCCAGAATATACCGGTACGCACCGAGCTTGGCAGAGAGATGCGCAGGTTCTTTAAGGCAAAGGACGGATATATGCTTGTGGACGCGGACTATTCGCAGATTGAGCTTCGCGTGCTGGCGCATATTTCCGATGATGAGATAATGAAGCAGGCGTTTATAGACGGTGTAGACATCCACACCGTGACCGCGTCGCAGGTGTTCAATCAACCGATAGACTGGGTGACCCCGCAGCTGAGAAGCAGGGCAAAGGCGGTAAACTTCGGCATAGTATACGGCATCGGCGCGTTCTCACTCTCAAAGGACATCGGAGTAACCGTGCGCGAGGCGGACGAGTATATAAAGGCGTACCTCGCCAAATACTCTGGCGTAAACGAATATATGAACAAGACGGTATCAGAAGCTGAAAAGAGCGGCTATGTGTCCACACTTTTCGGCAGGAGAAGATATATAAAGGAGCTTGCGTCGAGCAACAAGATACTAAAGGCGCTTGGCAAGCGCATAGCAATGAACACGCCGATACAGGGCACGGCGGCGGATATTATCAAGATAGCCATGATAAAGGTATACAACGCCCTTAAAGCAAGCGGCCTTGACGCACGGCTGATTTTGCAGGTGCATGACGAGCTTATCGTCGAGGTAAAGGAAAGCGAAGCCGAGCAGGCGGCGGCTCTGCTGAAAAAGGAAATGGAAAACGCAGTCAGCCTGTCTATACCCCTGACGGTTGATGTAAATATTGGTAAGACGTGGTATGATACTCACTGATAATACAGAAAAAGGAAAAGAATACACGCTCTCGGCGGTAGCGCGGATAGAAAGCGAGTGCTTCTCCGTGCCGTGGACAAAGCGCGCGATAGAAAGCCAGATTTACACCGACGGCGCTGTTTTTGCCCTGTTTATAGCTGACGACGGCGAAGCGGCAGGCTTTGTCTGCGGACAGACTGCCGCGGACGAGTGCGAGCTTTATCGTATTGCGGTTCTGCCGAAGTACAGAGGGCAGGGAAACGCCGCAAAGCTTATGACGAGGTTTATTGACGAGTGCAGAAGTCGCGGTATAAAAAACGTCTTTTTAGAGGTACGACAGGGGAATACAGCGGCAAGGCGGCTGTACGAGCGATTTTCGTTCGTGCCCGTGGGTAGACGGAAAAACTACTACAGCAACCCGACCGAGGACGCTGTGGTGTACAGGCTGTCGATCGATTGCCTTGACACGCAGTCGAGTGCCCCGACGGGCAATCCCGCCTTTTAATAAGATAGTTATATCTGAAAGCAGATTGACGGCGGGGCGCAACCACGGATAGATTTGAATTTGTGGAGGAAAACTATGAACGCATTGGTAATGAATTGCAGTCCTGTAAGAAACGGCGCAACTGCGGAAATCGTAAAAACTGTTTTCGATTGTCTGAAAGAAAGATACGATACGCGCAGTATATGTATAGATGATTTTCAAATCGGTTTTTGTAAAGGCTGTCGTACTTGCCACAGCACGGCAAGGTGTTTTCAGAATGATGACCTACATAAAGTAATAGAGCATTATGAATGGGCAGACATAATAATATCGGTAGCACCGTCATACTGGGCGGATATCCCCGGACAATTCAAGGCGTTTATTGACAGATGTACGCCGTGGTGCAACACTCATGAACCTCACGCGGTATTAAACGGCGGAAAGAAAGGCTATTCAATAGCGTTACGGACAGGTTCGGGCATGGGCGAATGTAAACGTATTATCGAAAGCATTGAGCATTTCTACGGGCACATGGAAATTGAGTGCTGTGACAGGCTCGGACTATGCTGTATAGAAAATAAAGAAGCGGTAGAACAAAGAAAAAGCGAGATAATAGAGTTTTGCAGAAAAATATAGGACTTTGTTCTATCGGTTCAGGTAAATGCTTGTCGGGACACCCGACCCGGAGGGAAATTATGATAACGCAGATGCAAAGGCCATTCTTCGCAGGTACACAGCCGACGGCTTGAACGACCTGTACGAATACCTGTCCGACAAAGAAGTCGTAAAATTCGAACTGTATAAGGCTATGAGCCTTGAAGAAACAAAGGATAATCTCGACTGGCGTATCGGCACAGATGAGATGATAGCGGTAGAGCTTATAGATTCTCACAAAATGATAGGAAATATCTATCTCGGCAAGCGGGATTTCAACTCGCTTGAAATAGGCTATGTATTTAATCGGAACTACTGGGGAAACGGCTATGCAAAAGAGGCGTGCGAGGCACTTATAATCCGCGCCTTTGACAGTGGGGTACACCGGATTTTTGCCGAGTGCGACCCCGAAAACGCAGGCTCATGGCGGCTGCTCGATTCCCTCGGCTTTGAGCGCGAGGCACATTTAAAACAGAATGTTTACTTCTGGACGGATGAAAACGGAAATCCGCTCTGGAGGATACATATATCTACGCGAGATTAGGCGGGAATTTATGATATTCCGGCTGTCAGCATATATCATACATAGGTGGATTATATGGGGAAATACACATTCGACAATGAAAATATAGACAACGCTGTCAGCGAGGTCGTTGATTTCCTGAAAAAGTCTAAAATCAACGACAAGGATATTCTGCGGACGCGGCTGACGCTTGAAGAAATCCTGCTGGACTACGCCGACAGGTTCGGCACGGCGGCGGAGTTTTCCATAAAGTGCGTGACCCGTTTTAAACGGCCGCGGGTAGAG
>CAMEKZ010000177.1 GCA_945921635.1 uncultured Clostridia bacterium | reverse complement strand
TTGCGTAGTGCTTTTCGACCATATAATAAAGCTTGCTGATTTTCGGTGCACCCTTGTAAAAATGAAATCCGTGCGCCGTATACAGCACCACCGTGCCCTTTTTATGCGCTTTGCCGAAGGCTTGTCTGGCAAGAGCCGCGGCAATAGGTGTATGGCAGTGAATAATATCGTAGCTGTTTTCTTTTGCTATCTGTTTTATCTCAAAATATGAGCGGATATTTCTCATTGACAGCGGCGAGCGCGAAAACGGAACTTCAAAATACTTATCGCAGTACGGTATCTCTGCCTTTTCTCCCGGCTCAAAGTCATTTCCCGCGCAGACATGAACGGTATATCCCTGTTCTTTAAACCATTTTAAATAAGGAGTGTGAAACTGAAGAATATGCTTTTTTGTAACAGATGCTACAAATAAAACGCTTCTGTTCAAGCGACCCACCCCCAACATAAAATTTTGCCTCTGTTAATGATGATTATACTATAAAATCGAAGAGATGTCAATATCTAAAAATCATATATACAAAAGCAATAGCAGTTTCGGGAAAATTATACACCGCCGCCATACATTTCCGACTGCCTGTTAAAATCCCCCCTTTCATGGGGCAATTCTGCTTATATCGCAAAGCTATAGGTTATGCAAAAATCCCGGCTGTCATTACTGTACAGTCGGGATTTAATCTCAGTTTATGCTTACGCCGTATTATGAATTGGTGTTAAAGGTTCTGCCTTTTCCGCCGAGCTTTACGCTGCTGTAATAGTCAATGCGCTTCTTGTCAATCTTCAGTGATTCAAGCTCTGCCTTTACATCCTCATAGCTCTGCCTTACAACCGCAGTCACCTTTTTATCCTTCTGGTCTATCTCCTGCTTTATGCCGTGGAGATGCCGCATCTTTCCCTGCAGCTGCCTCAGCTCCGCAGAGAGCGCCGCGCTCACCTGCTTATTGTTCAGTATATCGCGTATAAGCTCGCGCTCCGCAGGTGCCTGTGCATTGGCAATATCCATTATCGACAGCTTTACCTGCCGCATTTTATCCATCAGCTCGTTTCGCGAAAGCAGAACCTGCTGGATTATCTCAAGGTCGGAGGTCACCATTTTATCGGTGCGGCGGTTATACTCCGTCATCAGCTCAGTGAGCTCATCCATAAGCGACAGCAAGCTAAGTGCGTCTGCCTTTTTCATAGGTAGCTTGTTCCTTTCATGTAATAGCTCAGCCCTGTGCCTGCTCCTGCATCTGTTCCTTAGGCATGGAGTTTATCTCTGCAAAAGCCTCTCTCAGCTCCGCGAGCATGGGTATCAGCGCGTCAACCTTAGCCTTATCCTTTTTCACATTAGCCTCGACAATCTCACGGTTGAAATACTCATAAAGCGAGTCGAGATTTTTAGAAATCGGGATTTTCATGTCAAGACTGGAGCGCAGCGCATTTGCTACGTCCTGCGCCTTTATAAGCGCCTTGTTTGTCTCCTCATAATTCTTCAGAGGGATATAATAAGACGCGCGGTTTAGCTGGCGCTCCGCCTCCATATACAGTCTTACAACAATCTCGCCGGGTGTGAGAGTTGTCACCGACTGCTTTTTATATGCGGAAAAAGCGTTGTTCATATATATTCATACCTTCCTTATGCCGCTTATGCAAATTAGAACTGCATAAGCTGCTGGATATAGCTCGTCTGGCTGTTCAAATTGCCCATCATGGTTTCGAGATTTGAGAACTGCTTCCAGTATCTGTCCTGCTGCTGCTCATATCTCTCTTCAAGGCTTGAGATAAGCGTCTGTATGCTCTTTAACTGGTCATAAATAGAGTTGTCGGTTGCGGCTGTACCTGTTTTCATACCCGCAATCTGTACAAGAGTACCCTTTTCTTTTCTCGCGCCGGTTGTCTTTACAGCACCCGTCAGCACATCATCGAGCTGATACATGATACCGGTCTTTACGGTCTCGCCGTTTTCGTTTACGGTCGTGCCCGCAAAAAGCTCCTCTATCTGGCTTGCATAGTTTTCAAACGCAGATTCGAGCTTGGTCTCGTCAAGTACAAGCTTTCCGTGCTCCGTCCAGTTGTCGCTTGTAGTTATGCCCATGCTGAACAGGCTGAAGGTCTGTCCGTCAGCGGTCTTTACCGTAGAATAAAGCACGCTGCGCATCTTCTGCATAACGTTGCTTACAGCAGAGTCGTTGTACAAAAGACCTTCCTTTGCCTTTTTCTCCCACTTCTCCTGCTGTGACTCAGACAAATCCATATCCTCGATATCATCATCGGTAAGTGCATAGTAATCAGAATCGGGCTTCTGGTCTACATACTCGTAAACCTCTTCAAGCAGCTTGTTGTAATCCTCGACAAACTCCTTGATTGCATTTATCGCATCGGTATTATCCTTCTTTACCTCATAGCTGAACTCGCTTCCTGCCGCCGCAGAGGTAAAAGTCATGGTTGTGCCGTCCGCCGTGTAGGAATTTGACGAGGTCTCAATAAGCTCGCCATTTACCTCAAGCTCCAGATTTGTACCCGCAGTAAATGTACCCGAGGTAAGTCCGAGCGTAGCTAAAAGCTGCTCTCCGTCACTTCCGCTGTCTGCGCTGAAGTCAAGCGTTGCCGCAGTACCGTATGCGGCAGAGCTTATTGCAAAGCTGTTTGTCAGTGTGCTGAAGGTCATCTCCGCACCCGCTGTCTTGTTTGCGTTTATTTCGCTCATCATCTTTTTGATGGTGTAATCAGAGGAGAAGGTAAAGGATACGCCGTTTACCTTTATAGTGGCGTCACCCTCGATTCCAAGCTCTGCAAGCGTAGTCGAGGTCGTTACCTGACTTGCTGAGGAGGTAGCCGTTGATGCGCCGAAGGTGTTCGTACTTGACGGGTCTGCGGCAACGGCAATCTTTTCGCCGTTGCTTGCGGTTATCGTTCCGTCCGAAGCGAGACTTAATGTTGCGCCGTCATCAAGAGTTACATTTGCAAGAGCTTTTTCAAGCTCATGCTTGTTGGCAAATGCCGCCAGATCCTCATTCGACAACCTGTAGGCGTCTTTGTCAAGAGTGTCCTTGTATGCCTCAAGCTCATCATAGCTTGCGTCAAAATCAGCCTTGAACGCATCTTCGTCAAACTCATTCGCATACTGCTCGTCAAACGCAGTCTTGAAGTTTGTTTCGTCAAACTCAGCCTGTGTTGCCTTCCAGTCCTCGTATGATGTACCCTCTGCGATAGAGCCGTCCCCAATGCCTGCGTTATATTCAGCAGAAAGCTCTTCCTCATATTCCTTTTGCGCCTTTGTAAGTCCCGCCGCATATTTGCTGTCGTAATCTGCCTGCTTTGCCTTGTCATAAGCCTGAGATTTAAGCGCGTCGGAATCAAGCGTACCTGCTTCTACAGCGGCGTTGTACGCCTTTTCGCCCTCAAGATTGAAATAAATATTCTGATAGCTCTCTCTCGTCATTGCGCCGAGAGCTGTATCATCGTCCTGGTCGAAATAATCTGCGTCAAAGGTTGAAAACGAAATCGAATAGCTCTTTCCCGCTATGGTCAGGTTCAGCTTGTTTGTACCCTGCTTTACGTTGGAAAGGTCAAGCGAAACATCTCCGTTCATGTTCATTACGCCGCTCATTGTCATAGCGGTGCGGTCGGAGGAAACGAGCTTGCCGCTGTCGTTTACATATACAAGACCTCTGCCGGTAGTTTCGGTAGTATTGGCCTTGCCGAATGCGTCGGTCAGCTGGTCGTTTATCTGCTTTTTT
>CAMEKZ010000176.1 GCA_945921635.1 uncultured Clostridia bacterium | reverse complement strand
TCGCCGTAGGTTTCGTGACCCCTGCCCTACCGCGGGTCGCGAAATATGTTGATATTCGGCGACCAGAGCGTCAGCCCTTTATAAATATCCCTGTCGCCGTGAGCCGCGGCGGCGTTGTATTTTGCCCTTGCTTCATCGGAAATGACCGAGCCGATTTTTTCGGTCAGTTTATCATCAAACACCGCGGCTATGCCGATAGCCTGCGGGAACATGGTTGCCGTTCCCGCCCGCGCCACGCCGTGCAATCCCTCATTCCACCAGTTGTAGGCGGGTATGCCGAGCCGGTCGATTGCGGGTGCGTCATATCTGAGCTGTTCTGCTTGCTCCTCGACAGTCATTCTGTCGGTGAGATCCTCCGCGCGGACAAGTGCCGCGAGTGTGCTGTCCTTATATTTTTCCAACGTGAATACCTCCTGTAGAAAATAGCAATCTTATCTCTTTTGCTCGCTTTACAAAGCTTCCTTTTCGATATATCCCAGCGCCTTCAGCCTTGCGCGCACAGCCGATACCGAGCGGCCGAGCACAGAGGCTATCTCGGATACGGGGTGATTGCTGTGAAACATTTCGCCGAGCAGTCTGTCTGCTTGCTCATTCCACGAGCGTCCGCGGCTCGCACCTGCGGCCTTATACGCCGCCGCTTTTTCCAGAATAGCATCAATGTTATCAAGTATGAATTTCTGCGCATCTCTGTTATACAAAACGACTGTGTAGGGACCGTTTGCGCCCATTCTGTCCTCGGTGAAAATGCCGATTTCATTTCCCTGCGGGGTGGGGCGCTTTGCGGTGCGGTCATCAGGCAAATCAATATTTACAAGCATACCAATCTCAATAAGCCACGCAGTAACAGACGAGTATCTGAATTTCAGGCTGTTCTCATCATCGTTCAAATCGTTTATTCTGTTAGCGATTTCGCTTACGGGGATAGGCGTATCCGAAAAAGCATACCTCTCCCTTTGTTCAAGCGTCAGCGAAAACGGCTTTTTCCCTTTGCTTGACGGTGCCGCGCCGCCCACAGCTCCGTTGTTGTCTATAACCTGCTGTAAAATTCCCGACACATAGAAAAAGCAGCGTGAAAGGCGCACGTTGTTGATTATGTCCTCGTCGGGCGCGGGAGTATCATCAATAGGGTTTATGCCGTTTGCGAGCTTATCGATGTACATTTTTGCCCGCTGCAGGGTTTCCAGTTCTGTCATAATATCCTCCTTATCTTATATAGGCTTTTCGTCAACCTCGTTTGCGCTGTATCTGTTTTCGCAGAGCTTTTTATATCCGTCGAAAAATATCTCATCATCAAAAATATTCTGTTTTGGCATAGTTATGACCATTCCTTTCCTATTGAGGCAGTTTGTGCCGAGAGAATCTGCCGAGGCACAAACAACGGGTTTGAAAAATCTCCGATTTTTCAAACTTGCTCCTCTCACGCGGAAATACGGCGCTCGTTTTACGCGTTTACTTTCAGCGACCCTACCGCCGCACGCTCTGCGGCAAGTCCGGCGCGATAGCTCTCCATAAATTTCTCAAAGCCCGCAACGTCCTCTTTATCGGGGTTTAAAGTGCTTATCTCAGCATTTTTGAAAACCTCGGTATCGAGAAAATCGGCGAGGGTCTGATTATCGCGCTTGTTTATCATATATGACGCGAGCAGCGCTATTCCCCATGCGCCGCCCTCGCCAGCGGTTTTCATAACCGAGACCGGAGCGTTTACCGCCGCGGCGAGTATGCTCTGACCTACGCCCGGGGTTTTGAAAAATCCACCGTGACCCGTGATTTTATCTACATTTACACCCTCGTCGCACAGCAGAATATCAAGCCCTGTTTTCAGCGCGCCGAGCGCGGTGTAAAGCTGTACCCGCATAAAGTTTGCCAGATTGAAGCGGCTGTCTGGGGTGCGTACAAACATGGGTCTGCCCTGTTCAAAGCCGGTGACGTGCTCGCCAGAAAGATAGTTGTACGCGAGCAGTCCGCCGCCGTCCTTTTCGCCCTGCATAGCCTTGTTGAACAGCATTGTGTAAAGCTCTCCGCTGTCTGGTTTTTGACCTGTCAGCTCTGCAAATTCTTTAAAAAGCCCTACCCATGCGTTAAGCTCCGAGGTGCAGTTGTTGCAATGCACCATAGCGACAGGCGCACCGCATGGGGTTGTCACTATATCAAGCTCGGAATGTACCTTGGCAAGCGGCTTTTCAAGTACGACCATAGCAAAGACGGAGGTGCCTGCCGACACGTTTCCTGTCCTTGGCAGAATGCTGTTTGTTGCAACCATGCCGGTACCCGCGTCGCCCTCGGGCGGGCAGAGAGAAACACCGCTTTTAAGCGTGCCGGATATATCAAGAAGCTTTGCGCCGCTTTGGGTGAGCGTACCCGCGTTTTCTCCCGCAGTCAGGACACCGGGGAGCAAACCGATTACGGGTTTTGTAAATCCGTGCTGTGCCGCCGCATTATCAAATTTTTTCAGCATATCGGCATTGTATGTGCCTGTCGCGGAGTCAATCGGAAACATACCCGAAGCCTCGCCGACGCCCAGCACCCGCTCTCCTGTCAGCAGATAATGCACATATCCCGCAAGTGTGGTGAGGTGGGCGATTTTCGGCAGATGCTCCTGCTTTTCAAGAATACTCTGATAAAGGTGAGCTATGCTCCACCTCTGCGGAATCGGGAACGAGAACAGCTCGGTAAGCTCTCCCGACGCCTGCTCGGTAATAGTGTTTCGCCAGGTGCGGAACGGACAGAGAAGCTCGTCGCTTTCGTCAAGCGCGATATAGCCGTGCATCATCGCGCTTATACCTATCGCACCGTAGGCTGTGGGCACAGTATCATATTTTTGCTTTATGTCGTTTAAAAGAGAGGCATAACAGCTTTGCAGACCGTTTATTATATCCTCTTTTGTGTATGTCCAGATACCGTTTTCAAAGCGGTTTTCCCACTCATGCGAGCCTGAAGCTATCGGCTGATTTTCGCTGCCTGTCAGCACCGCCTTTATTCTTGTAGAGCCAAGCTCGATACCGAGCGCGGTTTTTCCCTGTTCTATCTGAGTTTTTATATCCATAATATTTTCCTTTCAAGCCCGCCGCAAAGCATATCGTCGGTTAATCGGTCTATAATAAGTATAGCATAATTCTTTTTTAATATCAATATTGAACGAAAATTATTGCGGTTAAAAATCGGAACAATGTTATCTGTTAGGGCAAAATCCGCGACAAATAAAGCCAAAATTTTGCATACCGATTTTTTCTTGTAAAACCTCAGCAATTAAGTGTTGACAAATGATTTCAAATGTGATACAATAACTATCCAAGCATGGGGCCGTAAAGGTTTCGACGGGGGTGATGAACCCGATTAAGCACGCAGAGATCGCCTTATCTCTTTAAACGGGGCACTTTTAAAATTAAACGCAGACAATAGATCTGAATTAGCAGCTGCCTAAGCGCACTGCCGTCCGCATGAGAAGCGCTGCGGTCTCATCTCGGGCGTCGAACAGCAGCCAACGTTTTAAGCGAGAGCCTTGCAGCTTTTAACGCACCCAAAGGGCTACCGAACGTCTATCCTGTGTATCGGAGCGGCGCGAGGGAATTTTAAATGATATACTAAGCGTGTAGAAAGATCGGCGGATTTGTTTTCGGACAGGAGTTCGATTCTCCTCGGCTCCACCAAACGTGTAGTGGACGAACACCTACTTTTTCAGTGGCGGCTTTGCCGTCAAGGTTATGCTCTGATACGAAACAAAAAAACGCCATCTTA
>CAMEKZ010000175.1 GCA_945921635.1 uncultured Clostridia bacterium | reverse complement strand
GTTGTAGCATCGGAAATCAAGAAGCTGTCCGACCAGACAAACTCCGCCGCAGATGATATAAGCGAGATTATCGAGCAGGTAACCGCGAACATCTCAAATACGGTTGCCGCTATGGAGAAAAACGCCGCGCTTACTGTCGAGGGTATGAACAGCATGGAGCAGATGAAGGCATCGGCAGAGCTGATAAACGCGTCAAACAGCGAAATTTCTCAAAATATTTCGGATATAAATCAAGTTATAGAAACTGTTGCACAAAGCGGAGCCGGTGTATCACGCACGCTTGAAAGCATAAGCGGAAATATTGAAAACAACTGCGGCGCGGTACAGCAGGTTGCCGCCGCCACGAGAGAAAACAGCGCAGGCACCGAAACCCTCGGCGTAATGGTAAAGGATATAAAGGCGATGGCTGAGGAGCTTGAGACGCTGAGTAAATAACGAGGTAAAGTTTGAAAAATCTCCGATTTTTCAAACCCGTTGTTTGTGCCTCGGCAGATTCTCTCGGCACAAACTGCCTCAATAGGAAAGGAATGGCTCGTATCGGAGAATGTTAGGTAAGCTTTTACCCGCTATATAAGCAAAGGGGTTATTTTATGACAATAAGATACGCGGAAAAAGCCGACAAAGAGTTCTGGTTTTCTCTGGACAGGCATTTGCCGCAAGCGGAATTTGACCGCAAAATAAGAGATAATATGGGATATGTAATAACCGAGGGCGATAAGCCGGTCGGTTTGCTGAGATATAATCTTTTCTGGGATAATACACCGTTTTGCACGATGCTTTATATACACCCCGCCTATCAGGGAAAGGGGTACGGAAAGGCGCTTTTGTCCTACTGGGAAAGCGATATGAAGCGCGCAGGCTGCGGCATGGTTATGACCTCGACACAGGTAGACGAAGCCGCGCAGCATTTTTACAGGAAAAACGGCTACATGGACGCGGGCGGATTTGTAATAAACATCCCCGCCTACCGGCAGCCTATGGAAATGATAATGCTAAAGGAAATAAAACGCGCCCGAAGCCGTGATGCTTAAAAACTATCGGAGGAATATATGGAATACTGCAAGCTGCAAATCGGCTGTCTCGCCGTGGTTTTATACATAGCTTTCATTTATCTGCTGAAGTGCAAGAAATACAAGAGAAAGCTGAACCAGACCTTTTTTGACGAGCTTCTCATGCTCGGCATTGTGAGCATAGCGCTTGACGGTGCGACCGCTTTTACCGTAAACAATCTTGATTATGTAAATCCGGTGCTTAATACCGTACTGCACGCGCTTTTCCTTATCGGTCTTGATATGGTCATATTTGTATTTTTCCTGTATATGCTGAACATCACCGGAGCATATCCGAAGAAAAAGCTGACAAAGGTGCTGGTTTTCCTGCCGTGCATTATAAATGTAGTTGTTGTCATACTCGGTATCGGCTCGCTCCGGTATGTAAAGGGTAGCATAACCAATTATTCGATGGGAGTACCGGTATACACCTGCTTTATAATGACGGCGGTATATGTCGCATTATCTCTGATTATATTTATCCGCCGCTGGCATTATATCGAGAGTCAGAAGCGCGTGAGCATATTCACCTATACGCTGGTGCTTGCCGCTGAAACAATTTTGCAGATGATATTCCCCGAGATACTGTTTTCAAGCGTAGCGGTGACGATATTTATACTCGGAATTTATATGAACTTAGAAGACCCCGCGCTTGTAGAACTTGCACACTTCCACAATGAAACGGTCATGAGCTTTGCAAACCTTGTCGAAAACCGCGACAACAGCACCGGCGGACATATCAAGCGCACAAGCAGATATGTAGGACTTATCGCCGAGGAGATGCGGCAGAAGGGCTACTACAGCGAGGTACTGACCAAGGACTACATGGAAAACCTGCTCAAAGCCGCGCCTATGCACGATATAGGAAAAATATCGGTGCCCGACGCGATTTTGCAGAAGCCCGGACGGCTTACCGATGAGGAATTTACGATTATGAAGCAGCACGCCGCAAACGGCGGGAATATTATCCGCGAGAGCTTTCGCAACTTAGGCAACGAGGAATACCGTCGGACAGCGTTTGAGGTCGCGAGATACCACCACGAAAAATGGAACGGCAGGGGTTATCCCGATGGACTTGGGCAGGATGATATACCGCTCTGCGCCAGAATTATGGCGGTGGCCGATGTGTTTGACGCGGTGTCGGAAAAGCGCTGTTATCGTGACGCTATGCCGCTCGACAAGTGCTTTGAAATAATCGAGCAGGGCAGCGGGCAGGACTTTGACCCGATGATTGCCGAGGGTTTCCTTAGCATAAGGGATAAGGTTGAGGCGGTACACGCCGAGCTTGCGGGTACAAGCGAGAAGTGACATACTCCGTTTTCCGAAAAGAGAATTGTATGAATGATATTATTATCCGTCTGGCGCGGCTGTCCGACGTCGGAGAGATACTGAAAATTTACTCGCCGTATGTACTTGATACGGCGATTACTTTTGAATATGACGTACCTGCCAAGCGGGAGTTTAAAGAGCGGATTTCGGCTACGTTAAGCCGCTATCCGTATCTTGTCGCTGTCTGCGGCGGCGAAATATCGGGCTATGCCTATGCGGGACAGTTTCACAGCAGAGCCGCCTACAGCCGTTCTGCAGAGCTGTCGGTGTATGTAGACCGAACGCGTAAAAGAACAGGCATAGGCGGCGCGCTTTACCGTGAGCTTGAAAAAGAGCTCAGGCAGATGGGGATACTTAATCTCTATGCGTGTATAGCCTACAGCGAGGACGAGGACGAGTATCTGACGCACGACAGCGTGGAGTTTCACCGGCACATGGGCTTTGAGCTTGTCGGAAAATTCCACAAGTGCGGGTGCAAGTTCGGCCGGTGGTACGACATGGTATATATGGAGAAAATCATCGGAGAGCATAAGTAATGAAAGGAGAGGCATAAGCTTGAAAAATCGGAAATTTTGGAGCCCGTTGTTTGTGCCTCGGCAGATCCTTTCGGCACAAACCGCCTCAATAGGAAAGGAACGATCATAATTATGACAATACTTGAAGCAATAAACGCGCGCCATGCGGTGCGCTCTTACACCGATAAAAAAATAGAACCGGCAGTCATAGACAAGCTGACAGAGCTTATCGGTGAGTGTAACGCAGAGGGCGGCCTGCATATTCAGCTTGTCACCGATGAGCCGAAGGCTTTTGACGGGCTTATGGCTCACTACGGCAAATTCAGCGGGGTAACCGATTATATTGCGCTTATCGGGAAAAAGACCGATGATTTTGAAGAAAAGTGCGGCTACTACGGCGAGAAAATCGCGCTTTACGCGCAGACCCTCGGACTAAACACCTGCTGGGTGGCTATGACCTACAGCAAGGTAAAGAGCGCGTATAAAATTGACGCGGGCGAAAAGCTGCTGATGGTGATTTCACTCGGCTGCGGCGCGACACAGGGCGTACCGCATAAGTCAAAATCCGCCGAGCAGGTAAGCAATATTAGCCCGTCCTCTCCCGAATGGTTTAAAAACGGAGTAGCGGCGGCTCTGCTTGCACCGACCGCGATGAATCAGCAAAAGTTTTACTTTGAGCAAAGCGGAAATAAGGTAAATGCAAAGCAAGGGAGCGGAATGTATACCAAGACCGACCTTGGGATAGCGAAGTATCATTTTGAGGTCGGCGCGGGCAAGGAAAACTTTGAGTGGGCGTAATTTTGATAAAAGCAAGGGTTCGGGACGATTTTCCCGAACCCTTGCTTCAGACTGTCGATAAACCCACGCACCGCAAAAACGCAGTTTTTTCAAATAA
>CAMEKZ010000174.1 GCA_945921635.1 uncultured Clostridia bacterium | reverse complement strand
CTATTTCGATAAGTCTTTTGATGTTAAGGCTTACTTCGCTGCGCAAATCGCCTTCTACGTGAAGGTTATGCTCGATATACTCACGGAGTTTAGCAACTTCCGCTTCGCTTAAATCTTTAACTCTCGTATCGGGGTTAATACCCGTTTCCTTGATGATTTTCTTTGCCGTGGGGAGTCCTATACCGTAAATATACGTTATACCTATTTCGACTCTCTTGTTATTGGGCAAATCAACACCGGCTATACGTGCCATCTTGTCAAATACCTCCGTATTTTTCGAAATTGTTTTTTATTGTGTTTGTTAATGTATATAAATGCTTCCCGCGGCGGTTTTCTGGAATGGTAAACCGCAACGAAAAAGCCCCTTGTATTCTCTACCTTTCGGGTATGATACTTTAGCCCTGACGCTGTTTATGGCTCTTGTTCTTGGAACAGATTACCATAACTTTGCCGTTTCTCTTTATTACTTTGCACTTATCGCACATGGGTTTTACAGAAGGTCTTACTTTCATTTTTTTATCTCCTTGATTGTTTTGGTTTAGGATTTGCTGCGCCAGGTTATTCTGCCTTTGGTCAAATCGTAAGGACTCATTTCGAGTTTAACGCTGTCGCCTTCGATTATCTTGATGTAATGCTGGCGAAGTTTACCCGATATGTGAGCCGTTATAATATGCCCGTTGGACAATTCCACCTTAAACATTGCGTTCGGCAACGCTTCGCGGACTACGCCTTCGGTTTCGATTACGTCGTCTTTTGACACAAACTATTCCTCCTCTGATTTTTTGTTAAAGGCGGAAATCGCGTTTCTGACTTTTGCGTCCGATACGGGTTCGCCTTTCGCTATCTTATCGGCGATATTTTTCAGCACCGCCGATTGAACCGTTTTTAAGTGCTTCACGTTTTTCGACTTGGGTTTTACCGTCTTGCGGACTTTGCCGTCCGTTATCGCGGCTCTGATGACAATTATAATGTATATCGGCGAGATGATATTGCTCAGCGGTCATCTGTACCGTTTCGGCGAGGGCTTTTTCTTCGATGGAATAGTGGGGATAGTGCTTGCGCCGGCTGACATAGCTACCATATTTGCCTCGGGGCTTATCACCTTTGTTATTATGAAGCTGATAAGCAGGACATCTCCCGAAAATCAGCCAAAACAGTAAAATATATAAAAGCCCCCGGGCGGTCGAGATGCACGCCGCAACGGGGGCTTTACAATTTTCGGATATACAAACCGCGCGGCGGCACGAAAAAGTGCCGCCGCTAAATATTTGTATCCCAAAATCAGCAAATACCAAATCCGAGTATTTCAAGGTACATACTGCTGTCATCTTCCACGCTGTCAAGCTTCACCGACACCGTGTGCGTTCCCTCATCACCTGAGTAAACGAGCTTTGCAACGGGGTTGCTCCAGCCGTCGTTTGCGCTTGTCAAAAACGAGCCGGCCTCTTTGCCGTCAACCGTGAAAAGTGCCGAGCCGAATTTCTTGCTGTTTACACAGCGGTATATCAGAAACAGATTCTTTCCGGTGAACTCAAACTCCATCGCTTCACATTCTGACGGCTTCATTTTTACAGACCAGCCGTCCGGGAACTGTGCGAGAGTTTCCTGGTCGGTGCTGAATGAGCCAACGCTCTTCATCGTGAATTTATCGCTTTCGTGAGCGCGGTCAATAAGCGTCATGCCCTCAAAGCGGTCGCTGAACACTCGCGCTTCGGGCAGAGGCGAAACCTCGGTCGTGCCGCCCGCCTTTACCTCCTCGGTCACCTTTTCGAGCATATTTACGATAAGGTCGCGCGTCATCTCATGTCCCCACTCATTCGGGTGGGACTCATCATCGGAATAGTCCTCCCATGTCATCGCGCCGCTGTCAAACTCGGGTTTTAGTGCGTTGTTAAGCGATACCATCGGCAAGCCGTACGCCTCGCCCACCTGCGACATAAAGCTCTCGCAGGTATGGCCGCTCTTTATTACCGTGAAATAAAGTGCGACTGCGGGGTTCTGCTCCTGTGAAAGTATGGTACGCACAAGCGCCTCGTAGCTATCCTTGTAAAGCTGGTCGTTGCCGTCATTTACCGCAAATTCGACAAACACAAGGTCCGGCTTGTAGTCAAGCACATCGCGCTGTACTCTGATATTTCCGAGTATGCTCGGTGTGCCGCTCATACCCGCGTTTACATAATTTATCTTTGTGTCGGGATATTTTTCGCACAGATAATCGTATGTAAGCTTTGCCCAGCACTTTTCCGCACCCGCGGTAAGTCCCTCGGTGATAGAGCCACCGATAAACGCGATGGTAACCTCTTCTTTATTTTCAAGCTTGTTTATAAAGTTTGTCATGCGCTCGAGATTTCCTGTGCTCATAAGCGAGCGCTGTACCATTTTGTCATAATCCGACAGGTTGTCCTGTTCTGTGCTGTCCTGCGAAGCACCGGAGCTGTCTGAGCCGCTTTCGCTTGTTTCGCTTACCGCGCTTGATACCGTACTTGATTGTGACTCCCCGCTCTGTGCGCTGTCAGCTGCAGATGATCCGCCGGTGTTCGAGCAGGCTGTCAGCGCCACAGCGCATAAAACAAGCGCCGCCAGCAACGTGATTTTGAGATTTTTCATATTATACCGTCCTTTCGGCCTTAAAACCGCGTCATATCTGTTATGCCATCCTCTGCAGCAAAATCAGCAGCTTTGCGGCAGAAAACAGTATATAACTATTATAAACTATCAGGGGAAAATGTCAAGACGTTGCTTTGCTATTAACAAAATCCGCCGCGGATAATATTATATATTAACCCCGTATTTCGCGGTTTTTCGCGCGGCGGCAAAAATCGGCAATTAGCGCCGATGTTTTGAATGTGTTTACTGTATAAACCGTGCGCCGCTGTTAAAAATATTACTGTACATTTAATCGCATTTCAGCATCAAATATCAAAATCTATGGAAAGGATAATGTTTATGCTTGTTAAAAGAGGAGAAATATACTACGCGGATTTAAGTCCCGTTGTCGGCAGCGAGCAGGGCGGTATGCGGCCTGTCCTTATAGTTCAGAACGATGTGGGCAACCGCCACAGTCCGACCGTAATAGCTGCGGCTATTACCAGCCAGAAGGATAAATCGAAGCTTCCGACCCACATATCGATAAACGCAAACCAGTGCGGACTTGCAAAGGATTCAATAGTACTTCTGGAGCAGGTGCGCACGCTAGACAAGCAGCGGCTGAAGGAGCGCATGGGAGAGCTTGACGGCGGCTCGATGAGCAAGGTGGATAATGCGCTGTCGGTGAGCTTCGGGCTTCAGCATGATGCGCAGTAAATAAAATCGTTATATGAAAAGAGAGATGAGAAAATCCCATCTCTCTTTTGCTTGTTAAGAAAGATATTTTTATTATTTATTTGATACTTAAATGTTGCTATTCCCTCTATCCCCCACCCCCTTTCCCCAAGGAAAGGGGGAGAAAGTGTGGGGGCTGCCGCCCCTCACCCCTGCCGGGGGCTGCGCCCCTGCGACCCCCCATTTTTCAAAAAAACTATATTACTATATTATTAAAAGTATAAAGAGAGATGAGAAAGTCCCATCTCTCTTTTTTAATGTTAAGTTATATGCCCGCGTACTGGAGCTTGATTACATTTATCGAGCCGTCAGCCGCGCCGATATAGATTTTGTCTATTGTTGACAAATCGCTGCCGTATGCGCTTATTATCGAGTCATAGCTCCACTTTGCATAATAGCCGTCTGTGCCGTTTCCGGACTCGGTGGGAGTCATTCTCAGCCAGCTTGCACCACCCGACCAGCTCTGGAAGATAAGCTCTGCCTTCTGATAGTCGCCGGTGTATTCGATATAGAAGTAGCCGCCCTTTTTGATGT
>CAMEKZ010000173.1 GCA_945921635.1 uncultured Clostridia bacterium | reverse complement strand
TTCAGGCTCAGCAGCCGTGCTGTCATTGGTCGTGCTGTCCTGCGGCACGGATATTTCCGCACTTTGTGAGCCGCCGAAATCCACGCTTACAAGCTCGCTCGGCAGCTCGTCCGGCGTGCCCACACAGCCTGTGATACAAAGTGAAAGAAAAAGGGCAGCTGTGGTTGATTTTATAAGTGATTTTTTCATATTCATAATCATTCCACTCCTATTGAGAAATTTTGTGCCGAGATAATCGACGAGGCACAAATAACTGCCCCAAAATCTCCGATTTTTAAAACTTTTCCTGTTTAAATGTATATTTAAAGCTGATTACCGATACTAAATCAAATTGATTATTCAAATTTTGTACATCTTATCCAGTTTTCCGTGCTTTCCTTATCCGCATTGCAGAAATATTCGACGGAATACTCATCAAAAACGATAACATACATATATAAGCCGTATGCGGACTGAAAATAAAACCCTTTATTTCCGTCTATCTCTGTTTCGGTCGGCAAAGTTCTTGCGTTCTCGGTTCCTATCACCCAGCCCTGCTGCAATGATGACACCGGCTGCTGACAGATGCTTATGCTTTCTTCACCTTTTGTATACGTCACCCAATGGCAGTATTCGGTGTCACCGATTATCTCTTTTTCATATCCGCTCATGTCCGTATCAAGATAAAACCTCTTTTCAAGCGTCTGAGGGTACTCGTTCGGATTACCGAGAAAATACACCTGCGTATCACTACCGTAGGGTGTGAAATGAAATTGACCCACTCGATAATATGATTTATAGCCCAGCCCCACCGCGGCGAGAGCGGCAATAATCGCGGCAATCACGGCATATTTTATTATTTTGCGGATTCTCACCGTCTTATAGGTCACATTATCGCTTATATTTTTATATCTGCGTATTATATGCTTTTTCCTTTTTTGATATTGCTTTGAAAAAACGTGCTGTGTATCGGGAATATCGCATAACAGCTCATCGAGCAGAATATCACTTATTCTGCTGTCAAATTCGTTTTCCATACAAATCCTCCCTTTAGAACAGATTTTCCTTTAGTATTTCGATAGCTCTTTTGCGGCGCTTATATACTGTTTCGACAGATACTCCGAGCAGCTTTGCCGTCTGCTCGGCGGTATAGCCGATAACATACCGCAGAATAAGCGTTTCCTTTTCCTCAAAGGGCAATCTGCCGATTATCTGTACAAGCTCGCCGTATTCTGCGGCAGAGGTGTCCGGAAAAGCCAACGTATCGCTCTTTTCGTCAAACGGGACCTCTTTTTCCTGTCGCTTTACATTTTTTGTACACTTATCAAGCGCGATTCTGCGGACAATAGTGCAGACCAGCGCCTGCGTCTTATCTGAAAAGTCAAAATCGTAAGCCGACACATTTTTGATTATGCGGATAAATGCTTCATGCACGGCATCTTCTGCATCCTGTACATTTTGCAGAACCGAGTAAGCAACAAAATACATTTTTTGCTCGTATGTGTTGTAAAGCTTTTCGACCAGGGATTTTTCTTCTTCGGTCTCAACCATTGAAAGATATGTAGAAAGCAAGACTGTTCCTCCGTGATAATGCTGTGATGTTGTCAGGGATAAAAACTCCTGTATTATTTTATTTTATCACAGATGCTTAAGGCAGTCAACGCGTAAAGTAATAAGCTAAATAAAAACGCATATTTGAATAAATAATGGATTGATAGCTGTAAATTTATATTTTTTTCCACTTTGCTTTCCGATTTTGAGTAGAATAACTGTGCCGGATTACGATTTTGCCCCTCATATATATAAACGATTTAGAAGGCGTTTTTTGTAATTTTTTTTATAATTTTTTCATTTTTGTATGGTTGACTAAATTTTATGGTGGAATTTTAGACATATTGACTATATCAGTTGAGGCTTACGGGCGCAAAAATTCAGCTGTACCTCTGACAGCGGCAAATCATTAAGAACGCGCTGTCAGTCAGTACGGCTGACTGCTTTCAGTTTATAGTAAAAGTTATTTTCTTTTTTATTTGCTAGTGCAAATATTCCCCTAACCCCCTAGCCCCCTTCCCAAAATGGTGAATGGGGAAAGTTCGAGGGCTGCGCCCCTGCGACCCTCATTGGGGCTAGCGCCCCAAACCCCATTTGCAAAAATACAGACTATCTACGACCCTTATGCGACTATCGCCCCAAACCCTATTTACAAAAATACGGGATAAAAACTTCCGACGCTCCCACGGATGCGGGTGTATGCGGCGGCACGGTATGAGAATTTTATCAGCCGCCATAAAAATGACAATATTCTGCTTTTAGAGCTTGGAGTGGGGTATAATACGCCCGGGATAATAAAATATCCGTTCTGGCGGCCTACCTCGCAGAACCCGAATGCAGTCTATGCGTGTATAAACTACGGCGAGGCGGTTTGCCCCGCGGAAATCGAAGACAGGTCGGTCTGTATAAATGCGGATATCGGAGATTTGCTGGAAGAACTGAGCTGAGATTTTTGATAATGCTATCCGCTTGACATTTAAATCCCCCCGTGCTATTATCATATAGACAGCACAGCCGTATTTATACGGCTTCAGCTTGTCGAAAAAGTGATTTTTCGGCAAGCTGTCAGACTGCGAGAAACACGCGCAGACATTGCGATTGCCCCGTGGGGCAATCGCCAAACACACAAAAATTACTTTTCGTGTGTTTGTAAGAGGATTTGATTAGAAAAAGCCGCCGTAGGCGTACAAAGGTACGGTAGGCGGATTTTGACAAAGTAAGCAAAAACGCTTTCGGAGAGCCGATTTGAGGCTCTCCGAAATTTAATAAATTACTAACTTCAATATAGGTCAAATTGTCTATAAAAAACTGCGTTTTTGCGGTGCGTGGGTTTATCGACAGTCTGCAGCCGTATTTATACGGCTTGTACCGGATATGAAAGGAAAATCATAAATATGATATACACAGTCACCTTCAACCCCGCGATTGATTATATAATGCACGCGGGAAATATGACAGCGGGCAGCGTAAACCGCTCCGACCGCGAGGAATACTATATCGGCGGCAAGGGCATAAACGTTTCACGCGTGCTGAGCGAGCTTGGCGTCAATTCAAAGGCGCTCGGCTTTGTCGCGGGTTTTACCGGAAAAGCCATAGAAAACGGCGTGCGCGAAAAGGGGATAGACGCCGATTTTGTACAGCTTACGGACGGCTTTTCGCGTATAAACGTAAAGATAAAATCCAACGAAGAAACCGAACTTAACGGTCAGGGTCCCAATATCCCCAAAGAGGCAGTTGACAAACTCTTTGTAAAGCTCGACAGACTGACGGACGGCGACACAAGAGTACTTGCAGGGAGCGTGCCGAATACCCTCCCGCCCGACATATACGAGAAAATCCTCGCGCGGCTGTCCGATAGGAAGGTAAGGACGGTTGTGGACGCGACAAAGTCTTTACTGCTTAATGTCCTCCCGTATAAGCCGTTTCTGATAAAGCCTAATAACTTCGAGCTCGGTGAGCTTTTCGGCGTGGAGCTTCACACCAACGAGGAAATCGAGCAGTACGCTAGGAAGCTAAAGGGCATGGGCGCGGCAAACGTGCTTGTATCGTTGGCGGGTGACGGTGCTATGCTGATTGATGAACACGGCGAGCGGCATTTTTGCGCGGCACACAGCGGCAGGGTGAAAAACTCAGTCGGGGCGGGGGACTCTATGCTTGCAGGCTTTTTAGCGGGTCTTGAAGGCGGGGATTATGACTATGCGCTAAGGCTCGGTACGGCGGCAGGCGGCGCTACTGCCTTTTCTGATGACCTTGCGACAAAGGACGAGATAATGGCTTTGCTTAATGGTTCTGAAAAGTGAATATAGTGACACAGCCGCTGTGCATTTTCTGCACAGCGGCTCAGACTGTCGATAAACCCACGCACCGCAAAAACGCAGTTTTTTCAAATAA
>CAMEKZ010000172.1 GCA_945921635.1 uncultured Clostridia bacterium | reverse complement strand
AGGGCGAGGAGGTAGCGCGCGGAGAAATTCTGTCCGACCACTATCTCGCGCTTGACAACGGAGATGTAATAAACCCCGTGGAGGGTATTGATACCGTCGAGCCCGCCTTCGGCATACCCGCAAAGTGGATAAGCGCCGATAAAAAGGTTATGGCGGACGTCGCGGGATATACTCTTATCGACCCGGTATCGGTAATGATAACGCACCTGTCCGAGGTCATAAAGCAGCATTGCAGCGAGCTGCTATCGCGTCAGGACGTAAAGACCATGGTAGACAATATAAAGGCTACCAACCCGACACTTATCGACGACCTCATACCCGGTACGATTTCGCTCGGCTATCTCGAAAAGGTGCTGTGCCTTTTGCTTCGCGAGGGCATACCGATAAGAGATATGGAGACGATACTAGAGACGCTCGGCGACCACGCGGGCGCGCTGAAGGATATAGACATCGTTACCGAGTATGTAAGACAGGCGCTGAAGCGCACGGTTACAAGGCGCTTTGCCGAGGCAAACTCGCTGAGAGTAATCACCCTTGACCCCAAGGTAGAGGATACTATAGTAGCAAGCGTGAAAAAGTCCGACCAGGGCAGCTATCTCGCGATGGACCCAGAGCTTATACAGCGCATTGTGAATATAACAAGCGAGGAGATAGACAAGGTAAAGGACGTAATCCCGAATATAATTGTACTCACCTCGCCGATAGTAAGAATATACTTCAAAAAGCTGATAGACCAGTTTATACCCAATGTGACGGTGCTGTCCTACAGCGAGATAGACAACACCGCGCAAATACAGGCTATAGGAAATATCGCGCTTTAGCCTGACAAATCACTTGCGGCAAAGCGCCTGCAAAAAGCAGTCCGACACGGCTTTGCCCAAGGGAAAGGAAAGGTCGCTATATGGCTGTATCTGCACCTAATAAAGAGCGCGTGCCGGAGCTTCTGGAAAAATACAGACTTACCGGCGATATAAATGTAAGGAACGAAATCGTCCTGATGAATATGGATATAGTCAGGATTATTGCCTGCTCGATGCGTAATATCTATTCCGGCTACGCCGAAACGGACGATATAATAAACGAGGGCGTGCTTGCGCTGATGGCTGCGATAGACGGTTTTGACGCGGAAAAGGGCGTGAAATTCGAGACTTATGCGGGTATAAAGATAAAGGGTGCGGTTATCGACTATATGAGGCGGCTCGACCGCGTGCCGCGGCAGATACGAAAGCTGTCAAAGCAGATGGAGGCAAAATTTGCGGAGCTTAATGACTCCCTCGGGCGTGCACCGACAAATGCCGAGCTTGCCGAAAGCATGGGGATAAACGAGCATCAGCTGTCAAAGCTGATGGCTAACACCGCAGGCATGATTACTTTATCCTTTGAAGAATTGCTGTATGAGGACAATCTCGACAGCAGCATGACAAACTACAGCGAGACAGCAGATACAAGGCTTTACGAAAAGGAAAAGAAAAAAGTAATCTCCGACGCGATAGCGTCGCTTGCCGAGCGCGAGCGGACGGTGGTCACGATGTATTATTACGAAAAGATGAAATATTCCGACATAGCAAAGGTGCTCGGAATAACACAGTCGAGAGTCTGTCAGATACACTCTAAGGCGATGCTTGTTTTAAAGAGCAGGCTTGAAGCCTATATTAAGGGGTGACTGAATATAAAATAACACGAAAGGAGGAATACCATGCAAAGGGCGTTTTACAATCTCGCACAGTCGATGATAAACAATCAGCGTGCGTTTGACGCTATCGCAAACAACGTGTCAAATATCAACACGGCAGGCTATAAAAAGGACGAGATAGTGACAAATACCTTTCAGGAAGAGCTGATTTTAGTTGAAAACCGCCGGAAGACCTCAGGAAGCTTTGTACAGACCTATGTTGATGTAAGCAAGGCAAATTTAGAGCAGGGCAGTCTTGAGTTTACCGAAAGTCCGTATGACATAGCGATACACGGAAACGTCTATTTCAACATTGCCGCACCGTCAGGCAGGACACTCCAGACGCGCAAGGGTCAGTTTGAGCTTGATGATGAGGGCTATCTGACGCTAAATGACAGCGGCAGGGTGCTCGGGCAAAATGGTGAGATATTAGTCGGAAATGATGATTTTATCGTTGATAACGAGGGTAATATCTTAAACGAAAACGGCGAAATAATCGACACGCTTCTGCTTTCCTACATACCCGAGGGCGCGGATGTGGAAAAGGTCGGGGACAATATGTTCGCCTATGACGGAGATATGACGATACCCGACGGCGAAAAGTACGACATCATACAGGGCGCCTTTGAGAAGTCAAACGTAGACGCAAACAAGGAAATAACCCACGCCATGGAGGTACAGCGCCTTTACGAAGCAAGCAGCTCTATACTGAAGTATATGGACACCATAAACGGCAGAGCGGCGAGCGAGATTATCAAACTGTAGAAAGGGGGATTTAAGGGATGAACATAGCGTTTTATACCGGTACGACGGGACTGATTGCTCAGCAGGAGGGACTTAATATCTACTCCAACAACATAGCAAATGTAAACACCGTCGGATTTAAGGCGTCAAGACCCAGCTTTGCGGACTGTATCTACACCATACAGCGTGCGACCGAGCCGGAGTGGCAGACGGGACACGGCGAGTATGTGCAGAAGACCGACCTGATGTACAGCGTAGGCACGTTTGTATTCACCGAAAACGACCTTGATTTTGCGCTTCCTACCGAGGAGGGCTTTTTCGCGGTGCAGGACAGATACGGCGACACTGCGTATACAAGAGCGGGCGATTTTCAGATTTCGCAGATTGACGACCACTGGGAGCTTGTAAGTGCAAACGGCGAGTTTGTGCTGGATTATGAGGGCAATCACATCACTGTACCTTTTATCGAGGGCACGACACAGATTGACTATGAGGCTCTTACCGATATGATAGGTGTGTATACATTCGACAATAACTTTGGACTCGAGCTTATCGGAAGCAACAAGATGGTTGCTACCGTGCGGTCGGGAGAGGCAGTTGCCGATACAAGTCTTGACAAGCTGCGTCAGGCACTTGAGCGCTCCAATACGGATATTGCGGGCGATATGGTACACATTATCGAGACACAGCGCTCTTATCAGCTGAGCGCGAGAATTGTACAGACGGCAGACGAGCTGGAGCGTATCTCCAACAATCTGCGCTGACGCTGATTCAATGATTGTATTTTCCGGGGGCGCTGAGTCTCCGGCAGATACGGTCATAAGGTCACCTCTGAAAAACAGCATAGGTTTTCAGATGAGACCATAATATATTAAGCTTTGAGGTAATTATATGGCTATCCGTAAGTATGAAGATTTAAATTCAATACAGCTTGACGTGCTGAAGGAAATAGGCAACATCGGCTCGGGAAACGCGGCGACCGCCTTGGCGTCACTTCTTAACCGCACCGTTGATATGGCTGTGCCCGAGGTTTGTCTGGTTGATTTTCAGCAAGCAATTGAAATAATGGGCGACCCCGAAAAGCTTATCGTAGGAATACTTATAAGAATGAGCGAGGACGTTGAGGGGATGATAATGTTCCTGCTCGAGGAGCCGTTTGCGAAAACCATAGTAAACGGGCTTATCGGCGAGCACCCGTTTTCGCTGTACGAGCTTGACGGCTCGGACATATCGGTGCTCAACGAAATAGGAAATATTATGGGCGGAAGCTATGTAAACGCGATAGCGGACATAGCGGGCATGACGATAGACATTTCCGTACCGGCGCTGACGGTGGATATGCTGGGCGCGATTATGAGCGTGCCGGCAGTCGAGCTTTCACAGCTCGGCGACAAGGTGCTTCTGATAAACGAACAGTTTCTGATTGATTCAGTTGAGATACATTCAAATATGCTGCTTATTCCGACGGTGGATTCACTCGAAAAGCTGCTGAAAACATTGGGGGTTGACCAATGAGCAGAATTGTAGTTGGAATT
>CAMEKZ010000171.1 GCA_945921635.1 uncultured Clostridia bacterium | reverse complement strand
TTGTCTTCGGCGGAAAGGGCGCAAAGCTCAACGGTGTTCACCGCTTTTCTGACATCTCCGCCGCAGCCGTAGGCTATATGCTCGGCAACGCCGTCCTCAAGGGCAAACTCGCAATTCAGCTCCTCTCCCATCAGCTTAAAAGCGCGATACACCGCAGGGAGAATATCATCAGCCGTGACCGGCTTGAACTCAAACACCGTGCATCTTGATAAAATCGCGTTATAAACATAAAAATACGGATTTTCTGTAGTTGAAGCAATAAGCGTGATTTCGCCGGTTTCAAGGTATTCAAGAAGCGTCTGCTGCTGTTTTTTATTAAGGTACTGTATCTCGTCCAGGAACAGCAGTATGCCGTTTGCCGCGCTGAAAGTACCGAGATTTGCTACTATATCCTTGATATCCGCGGTCGAAGCCTGTGTGCCGTTCAGACGGTAAAGGCTCATGCTGGTCTGCTTTGCTATTATGTTTGCTACGGTTGTCTTACCGACTCCGGATGTACCGTAAAATATCATGTTCGGGATTTTTCCCTTACTTATGATATTATACAGCGGCTTGCCCTTTGCAAGTATGTGCTTTTGCCCTACCACCTCGTCAAGTGAAGACGGCCGTATTCTGTCCGCAAGCGGCATAATCTCACTCCTTTAAAATACCGCCGCAACATAATGCGGCGGTAAAATTTCAACGTATAATCAGTCGTTTTTGTGCTTTTCAAGCAGCATACTGATTTTCAGATGCGGGTCGATAACCTTGCTGGTAGACATATCGTGATTAAGTGCGGCGATAAGATAAGCGATATACTTTGATACGTCAACCTCACAGAACCACTCGCGGCTTAACAGTTCCGGTGTGCGGTATGTAAGGTTTGTGCCGAATACATAGTCAATCATGCCGTCCTTGTACGCCTGGTCGAACTTGTCAAGACCGTTTGTGAAAATCGGGTAGGTCGCATAGGCAAGTATTCTCTTTGCCTTGCGCTTTTTAAGCTCAATCGCAATATCCAGCATAGATTCACCAGAGGAAATAATATCATCAGCGATAAATACATCCTTGCCCTCAACCGAGTTGCCGAGGTACTCATGTGCCACGATAGGGTTGCGGCCGTTTATTATCTGCGAATAGTCGCGCCTTTTATAGAACATACCAAGGTCAACGCCGAGTACCGAAGCATAGTACATATTTCTGTTCATCGCGCCTTCGTCAGGGCTGACAACCATAAAATGCTGCTTGTCAACCTTAAAGTCCTTGATATTGTTGAACACGGCCTTTAAAACCTGGTAGGCAGGTATTACGTTATCAAAGCCCATAAGCGGGATTGCATTGCATACTCTCGGGTCATGCGCGTCAAAGGTGATTACATTTGATACGCCCATATTTGAAAGCTCCTGAAGTGCAACCGCACAGTCGAGCGACTCGCGGTAGTTTCTTCTGTGCTGTCTGCCGCCGTAAAGTATAGGCATAATCACGTTTATACGGTGCGCCTTGCCGCCGATAGCCTGTATAATACGCTTTAAGTTCTGAAAATGGTCGTCCGGTGACATACAGTTCTGTCTGCCGAACATGGGATAGGTACAGCTGTAGTTTCCAACATCTACGATAATGAAAATATCATCGCCTCTTACCGTGCTTTTGATAAGTCCCTTGCCGTCACCCGAGGAAAAACGAGGGCACTCATTTTCGATAAGGAAGGTGTCGTACTTATAGCCTGCTGCCGTAGACCACTCAACAAGATATTTGTCGATTTTCTCGCCGAGCTCTTCTGCACCCTCAAGCGCGATAAGGCCGAGCGGCGCTACCCTCTTTGAGTTTGAAAACAAAATATCGCTTGCTTTGGTTGTCATTTTTTATTCCTTTCTTCATAAACAACGCCTTTACCGTAGCATACCCGAAAACAGCTCTGATAACAGTATCGGCAATATTTTATTACACGCCAAAAAACGAGGGATATAATCTCTCGTTTTTTGCATTGTTTAAAAAATTATTCATAAAGAGGATATTTTTTACAAATATCCGTTACCATACCTCTTACCTTGTCGGCACTTGCCTCAAAGTCGGTTGCAGTAAGATAGATGCACTCTGCGATTATCTTCATATCGTCCTCTTTAAGTCCACGTGTAGTAACTGCAGGTGTGCCTATTCTTACACCGCTTGTGATAAACGGGCTTTGGGGGTCATTAGGTATAGCATTCTTGTTGACGGTGATATATACCTCGTCAAGCTTCTTTTCAAGCTCCTTGCCTGTGATGTTGAACGGCTGTAAGTCAACCAGCATGAGATGGTTGTCGGTACCGCCCGATACAAGATTAAAGCCCTTTTCTAAAAGTGAATCAGCAAGTACAGACGCGTTCTTTACTATCTGCTGTGCGTACTGTTTAAACTCGGGCTTCAGCGCCTCTCCGAAGCATACTGCCTTTGCCGCAATGACGTGCATAAGCGGGCCACCCTGTGTGCCGGGGAAAATCGCCTTGTTTATCTTCTTGGAAAGCTCCTCGTCGTTTGTGAGGATAAGACCGCCTCTTGGACCTCTGAGGGTCTTGTGAGTGGTGGTGGTTACTATATCTGCGTAGGGTACGGGTGAAATATGCATACCGCCTGCAACAAGGCCTGCGATGTGTGCCATATCAACCATTAAGTATGCGCCGACCTCTTTTGCGATAGCGGACAGCTTTTCAAAATCTATAGCTCTGGGATATGCGCTTGCTCCTGCAACGATAAGCTTAGGCTTATGCTCCTTAGCAAGCTGCAGTACAGTATCATAGTTAATCATGCCGGTCTGCTCGTCAAGACCGTAGGGTACGAAGTTGAAGTACTTGCCCGAAATATTTACGGGAGAGCCGTGTGTAAGGTGTCCGCCGTGAGCGAGGCTCATACCGAGTACGGTGTCGCCGGGATTTAACAGTGCAAAATAAACCGCCGTGTTAGCCTGTGCGCCGGAGTGTGCCTGTACATTGGCATACTTTGCGCCGAAAAGCTTGCAGGCGCGCTCGATAGCGATATTCTCTACGATATCAACATCCTCACAGCCGCCGTAGTAGCGCTTTCCGGGATAGCCCTCGGCATACTTGTTGGTAAGCACGCTGCCCATAGCCGCCATAACTGCGGGAGATACTATGTTCTCGCTTGCGATAAGCTCGAGGTTTCTTCTCTGGCGTGCAAGCTCCTTGTCCATAGCGTCAGCGACATCGGGGTCTGTACCTTTGAGAAAACCGATTGTGTCAACTAAATTACTGTACATTTTTAGTAATCCTTTCAGTTATTATATTTACTGCTTTGCAGTGAAGCCTTCCCAGTCCTTTAAAAATCTTTCAATTCCGTTGTCGGTCATGGGATGCTTTAACATCTGGAGAATAACGTTCATAGGAACGGTAGCGATATCACAGCCGAGTCTTGCGGCAGCGGTTACATGGATAGGATTGCGGATAGAAGCGGCGATTATTTCCGTTTCGATTGCCTGTGCGTTGAATATATCAACAATTTCTTCAATGAGGTTCATACCCTCCATGCCTATATCGTCAAGTCTGCCTAAAAACGGGCTTACAAAGGTTGCGCCTGCTCTTGCGGCAAGAAGTGCCTGTGCGGCCGAGAAAATCAGAGTAACGTTTGTCTTTATTCCTCTCTTGGTAAGCTCTTTACAAGCCTTCAGTCCCTCTTCACACATAGGAAGCTTGATAACAATATTCTTGTGGATTGCGGCGAGCGGTAAAGCCTCCTCAACCATTTTATCCGCTTCAAGTGAGATAACCTCAGCCGAGATAGGGCCATCAACGATTTCCGTGATTTCCTTTACAACTTCTTTGAAATCTCTGCCCTCTTTTGCGATGAGAGAGGGGTTTGTGGTTACGCCGCAGATAACTCCCATATCATTGGCGCGCTTGATGTCCGCAACATTGGCGGTATCAATAAACAGCTTCATAGCATACTCCTTTTCGGGCAAGCCCGAATTCATATTTCTTCATTTATTTCAGCAGTAGGCGCTTACTCCATAGCGCCACTGCAGTTAAGCAAACATAATCAGACAGAAAGCTCTGCAAGCTCCTC
>CAMEKZ010000170.1 GCA_945921635.1 uncultured Clostridia bacterium | reverse complement strand
GATTTTCTTAAGCTTAGCGGTAATCGGCTCAAGGTGCTTCGGTATAACGTTCTTCAGTACGATGTCACCGCAGGTTGCCGCCGCCGCAACCATAAACGTGCCCGCCTCTATCTGGTCGGGAATAACCGAATACTCGGTGCCGTGAAGCTGCTTTACACCCTTTATCTTTATGACATCTGTTCCTGCGCCCATAATATCCGCGCCCATTGAATTGAGGAAATTCGCAAGGTCTACTATATGCGGCTCTTTGGCGGCGTTTTCTATTATAGTAAGTCCCTCTGCCTGTGCACAGGCGAGAAGTGCGTTTATCGTGCCGCCTACGGTTACTTTATCAAAATATATCTGTGTACCGATAAGTCTATCAGCTGATATGTCAACAATACCGTGCTGAATATCGGTCTTTGCTCCGAGCGCCTCGAAGCATTTGATGTGCTGGTCTATCGGTCTGCTTCCGAGGTCACAGCCTCCGGGGAGCGGAACGCGCGCCTTTCTGAAACGGCCGAGCAGTGCGCCGAGGAAGTAGCTGCTTCCTCTTGTGGAGCGTGCCAGCTCGTAAGGAACTGTGCCGTCCGTTATACGCGATGTATCTATTTCAATCTTTGACTTTCCTAATCTCTTAATTTCTGCACCCATGCAGGACAAAATCTCAAGCGCAACATCAACGTCGCTGATTGAAGGAACATTGTCGATAATGCACTTATCAGAGGCAAGAATGGCCGCAGGAATAATTGCTACCGCCGCATTCTTTGCACCACTGATCTGTACCTCGCCCTTAAGCGGGATACCGCCCTTTATGATAAACTTCTCCAAAAAATAACACTTCCTCAATAGTTGTTGAATCGCACGGAAAGAACCTCGGAAAAACCGCGGCTGCCGTGAAATAAGTATACGATAATGTATAAAAATGCTGATTAGCAGTAAATGCACAACAGTATTACGGGTGTCTCTGCATAAAAGCCGCAGAAAGTCCCGATTAGATATATTATAGCATAATCGGAAGCAAAATAAAAGACTTTTTTTATATCAGCGGCTTTTTCGTCAATTTACACTATATATTATGATTTTTAAGGAGAATTTTTATACATATAGTGCATAAGCGGAACAAATTACATTGTTTGCATAAAAAATACGGAAAACGCTCAACCGAAAAATTACAGTTGAGCGTTTATGCTTATATAAATAGTATTGAATCAGTCCTCACAGCAGGTTTCGCAGTGATCCTCGATTGTTCCGACAATCGGGGTCGGGTCAATACCCTGACGTGTGTAATAATCTGAAATTGCGGACTTTATCGCCTGCTCCGCAAGCACCGAGCAGTGGATTTTTGCCGGCGGCAGACCGTCAAGTGCCTCGACAACCGCCTTGTTTGTAAGCTGTAAAGCTTCGGTCAGCGGTTTGCCCTTAATCATCTCGGTTGCGATAGAGCTTGTCGCGATAGCCGCGCCGCAGCCGAAGGTCTTGAACTTTACATCGGTGATAACGCCGTTGTCGATTTTGAGATACATCTTCATTATATCTCCACACTTGGCATTTCCTACCTCGCCTACGCCGTCTGCACCCTCAATCTCTCCGATATTTCTAGGATTTGCAAAATGATCCATTACTTTTTCTGAATATATCATGGTATAAACCGCCTTTCGTTTTACTTTATTTTAAAGGTTTCGCCTTTTATTATGTGTTCCCACAGAGGTGACATACTTCTGAGCTTGCTTACAATCACAGGGAGTACCTCGATAAACTTGTCAACCTCTTCTTCTGTTGTGTATTCCGACATCGAAATTCTCAGAGAGCCGTGTGCGACCTCGTGCGGAAGGCCGATAGCGAGCAGGACGTGCGACGGGTCGAGCGAGCCGGAGGTGCAGGCAGAGCCGCTTGACGCTGCTATTCCCTGCAAATCAAGCTGTAACAGCAGGCTCTCACCTTCTACACCCTCGAATGAGAAGTTCAGGTTGCTAGCCATACGGATGTTTCTGTCGCCATTTAAATGTACGCGGTCGATTTTCATTACCGCGTCATAGATTTTATCCTGAAGCGGCTTCAGCTTTGCGTTTTTCGCGTCAATTCCGTTGCACGCATCGGTAATTGCGACACCGAGTCCGACTATTGCGGGTACGTTTTCCGTTCCCGCGCGTCTGCCGCGCTCCTGTGCGCCGCCATCGATAAACGGTGTCAGGCGGTACTTCTTATTTACATAGAGTACGCCGCAGCCCTTCTGCGCGTGGATTTTATGACCGCTGAGCGACAGCATATCTATGTTCTGTTCCTTTACGTTGATATGCACATTTCCGATAGCCTGAACAGCATCGGTGTGGAAGATAACACCCTTTTCCTTGCATACTGCGCCGATTTCCGGAATAGGCTGGATAGTGCCTATTTCGTTGTTGGCATACATGATTGTTACCAGCGCTGTATCGGGACGGATTGCGTTTTTGACGTCCTCGACCTTAACAATACCGTTGCTGTAAACAGGGAGATATGTTACCTCAAAGCCTTCTTTTTCCAGAGCCGCCAGCGTATGAAGTACAGCGTGATGCTCAAACACCGAGGTGATGATATGTTTTTTGCCCTTTGCCGCCATCATCTTGGCGGTGCTTTTTATCGCCCAGTTGTCGCTCTCGCTTCCGCAGCTTGTGAAATAGACCTCGTTTTCTTCACAGCCGAGCGCGTCCGCAACCTGACTGCGCGCCTTGTTTACAGCTATTGCCGACTGTCTGCCGAGGGTATAGATTGAAGACGGGTTGCCGTATTCTTCTTTAAGATACGGGAGCATAGCATTAAGAACATTATCGCTGACCTTTGTGGTCGCCGCGTTATCCAGATAAATTGTGGTTTTCAGCATATAATGACCTTTCCTTTCTTTTATCGCATTTCGCGCTCAAAGCGCGTATAGCTAAACCGCATTTAACGGGAATATATCTGTCGGGTTAAAATGTGTACCGATTTAGTCCGCTTTTTATTATATACCTTTTTGTCTAGGATATCAATAGGTTTTTTGAAAAAAATTCGGAAAGCGGAAAAATTTATACCACTACTTTCTATATAATGGAATAAGCAAGTAAAAAAAGCTTAGATTTGGGAATTAAAACAAACAGAAGCGAAGATATTCGGGCAGATAAGCGGTCGGAATTACATAATGGAAAAAAATTTTCAAAAACTCTTGACAACGGTTTTTGATTGTGTTATAATATACAAGCATTCAAGATTAGCAATAAAATTTGCGGGTGTAGTTCAATGGCTAGAATCCCAGCCTTCCAAGCTGGTTGTGTGGGTTCGATTCCCATCACCCGCTCCATAAGTTCTCACGCTGTGAGGACTTTATTTATGTAAAATAGATATGCTATAGATTATATGCGCCACTAGCTCAGCTGGATAGAGCAACCGCCTTCTAAGCGGTAGGTCACAGGTTCGAATCCTGTGTGGCGTGCCATCTATGGTGGGTGTAGCTTAGCTGGTTAAAGCGTCGGATTGTGGTCCCGAAGACCGTGGGTTCGAATCCCATCTCCCACCCCATATTTATTGCAGATACCGTCCTGCGCTTTAGGCTAAGTGCCGGACGGTATTTTGTATCTTGGGATATAGCCAAGCGGTAAGGCAACGGACTTTGACTCCGTCATTCGCTGGTTCAAATCCAGCTATCCCAGCCAGTATATCACGAACCCGCATAACAATGCGGGTTTGTTTTTATTATACACGATTTATACACGAAAAAAAGGCAGGAGTTTGCACCCCTGCCTTAATCATTTATATAATTAAATCGTAGTCATGCACCGCTGCGGTTATCTCCCCGCCCTGCCCTATCACGATATAGTCGGGTTGACCGTTTATGCCGACCTGCATGACCTCATATGTCTGCGTGTAGACAAATGCCATGAGCATACCGCCATTGTATGTCTTTGCTCCCGCCTTAACACGGACGGTATCGCCTACCTTAATCTTTGTATCAGGCACAGCGGCAACCGTCTGACTTACCGCCCTGCAGTCCGCAACATTGACCCATCCGGTACAATCCTTACAGCCGCGCGGTGTCGTAATGCGTATACGGCCGTTGATTACACCGTCCGAG
>CAMEKZ010000169.1 GCA_945921635.1 uncultured Clostridia bacterium | reverse complement strand
CTATTTCGCCGCCGTTTTTAGCAGTACTGCAGCCGAGCGCCTGACCCCACGCGCCGCACCAAGCATTTCCGTAATAATACTGGATATAACCGTCCTTTGTTTCTTCGGTATCGCCTGTGCCGCCCGTATTTCCGGTGTCGCCCGTATCGCTGCTGCCGCCCGAAATATAGGAGAACTTGGTGACATTCAGCCAGCCGTTTCTTACTGCGAGGTGCAGCTTGTCGAGAGTTGAGAGCGGTGCGCCGTACTGTGCCATAATGGTGTCATACGACCACTTTGCATACTGTGTGCCGCCGGCGGTCGTGCCGGTTTCATCGGGAGAAATCCTCAGCCAGCCTGCGCCTCCCGACCAGCTCTGCACGATTATTTCAATCTCGTCTGCCGTGCCGGTAAACTCGGCATAGAGATAGCCGCCCGCTGTAAAGTCTGAGGGGTCAACCTTTCCGCCGTTCTTTACGCAGTCAAGGCTGAGCGCCTGACTCCAGCTCTGGCAAGAAGCATTGCCGCTGAACAGTACAGTTTCTTTCTGTTCGGTGGGCTTGATATAATCGGTGAAGTTATCCTTATAGCTGTCGCCGCAGCGCTCGCAGGTGTGGAGCGTGTAGCCCTGTGCGCTTTCTGTAGCCTCTACAACGGTTTCTTTATAAGAATGGCCGAGTGCGGGAGTTGTGTCTGTATAGGTGTCGCCGCAGTATGAGCACTTGTAGGTTTCTTTGCCCTCATTTGTGCAATCTGCCGCAGTCGAAGAGACGAGCTTGTAATCGTGACCTCTTACCGCCGAGGTTTCGGTGTAGGTGTCGCCGCATATCGAGCAGCGGTAGGTGTTTGTTCCTGCGCTTGTGCAGTCAGATGCAGTCGAGGAAACAAGCTCATAGCTGTGACCCTTTGCGGGGATTGTCTCGGTGTAGCTGTCGCCGCAGGTGCAGGTGTACTTTATCGTGCCGCTTTCGGTGCAGGTTGCCTCCTTTGTTGTTGCCGCCGTGTACGAATGCTCGTGTTCGGAGCTGCCGCCCGCGTTCTTTACAGTAAGTGTATAGGTGTCGCTTGTGCCGTCGCTGAAATTATATACTAAGCTGTACTTGCCGTTTGAGAGAGTCTCAAGATAAGATGTGTTAAGCGCTACCTGGCTGCCGTTCCAAGAGTAATCCTTAGAGCTGTCAAGCGTGTAGCTTCCGCACACGACAGATGTTATCGACTGGCCGTTAAGTACAAGTCTTGTGAGTATGCCTGCAGGAGAGCCTGCGTCAAAGGTTCCGCTTGTATCAACAAGATAAGCGCCTGTCTTTTCCTCTCCGCTGTAGAAGTAAATATCATCTACATAGCAGATTCCGGTTTCTACCTTTTCACCGCCGCCCGCATAGAGTGAGAACTGCTCGATTTTTGTCGTATCGGGTGTATTGCCGCTCGACTGCCATGAGGGAGGAGCAAAGTTGTCAAACGGGATTTCAAAGGTCTTTCCGCTTGTAAAGTCAAGAGTTATATTATACTCAAAATAGTTATCGTTTCCGTCCTTGAACTGTACGGTGAGCGTGTTTCCGCTGCCGTCGCCCTCTACCCAGAGGCTTATGCCCTTGTAGGAAGATACATCTCTGCTCTTGAATGCGTTGTCTATGCCGCAGTAGCCTGCCGATGAGCCTACATCGTAGCCAAACGCAAGCGCGTTTCCGCCGTTTTTATCTGCAAGAGAGAGCGAAACCTCGTTGCCGCTTGTATTTCTCTTATAAACATCGTACAACTCATCGTCCGATGTGTAGCTTTCAAAGGTGTCGATATTTTCGAGTGCCGAGGTATCTGTTACAGTCAGAGCGAACTCGCAGTCCTTGCCCTCGTAGAAATCAAATACAAGGGTTGTTGTTCCCTCAGCGAGGCTTGAGATATAGGATCTGCTGATTATTGCCGTATCACCGCTCAGCGTATAATCCACGCCCTCGGTGAGATTTGTGCCGTTTACTCTTATTCCTCTGAACTCGCTGGTCTTTTTATCAAACGCTATGCTTAAATCCGATACCTTGCGGATGTTTTTGTCAACCGTTGCAAACTCGGGTGTAAGCTCGGGGTCGGGTATCGATGAGTCGCTTACCGATACCGTGAGCTTAGGGCTGTTGCCCTCGGTGCAGTTTACGGTAAATACATGGTTTTTTAGCTCCAGAGTTTTGAGAAAATCTGCTTTGAGTGTTATCCTGTTACCGCTTATTGTGTACTCTGTACCGCTTGTGAGCGCCTTTCCGTCAAGGGATACGCCGCTTACGGTGCCCATTTTCAGCATTATGTCGGCTGACACGTCAGCGCCGTCTGCCCTGTCAAAGCTTGCCTTTGAAATGCTGAGCGAGTTTACAATATTCTTCTGCTGCATTCTCTCGGCGTGCTCCATAATGAGCAGTCTTGTTGACTCAGTAACCTGGCCCTCCGGACCGTAAACGGTGTACTGGTCATAGTCAGGGTAAAGCTCTCCGTCAATATAAGATGCTATCATCCAGTAGTTTGTGCCCGCATATTCTACATTGTCGTAAACATTGCCCTCAAGCACCTCAAACCACTGCGAATACTCGCTGTCGCGGATAGTCTTGTCGGTAAGGCCGAACTCTTCAAGAATAACCGGCTTGTCAAACTCTGCGCAGGTCTCGCCGTGTATTTTGAACCACAGCAGGTCGTCCTGTCCGCTTCCGGTGTGCTTAAGTCCCCACTGGTCAAGATAAAGGTGCGGCGTGCCGAAGTCGAGGGTGTCAATCGTCATCAGCTTCTCAAAGTCTACGCCCTCAGAGCCGTAGAAGGGATAATTTGATGATGAATATTCGTTATAATAGCCGTAAGGCTTGTTGAAAAAGCCTTCGTCACCGAGCGATACCATGTGGTATGGGTCAACGCTCTTTACATATTCGCTCATTTCCTTTGCCCAGTTGTACAGAACGTCGTTCTTGCAATATTCATCCGTCTTGCATCTCGGCTCGTTTGCAAGCTCCCATGCAAATACGCCGGGTTCGTCCTTGAGCTTTCTGCCCGTGTATACATTTTCGTGATTTAAAAGTGTGTTTACATAGTCCTTATACCACTGCTTTATTGTTTCATTTGTGTAGAAATCTTCCTTTTGCAGACCTGTTATACCTATCTGCTCCGCCCAGTCTATGTACTGACCCATACCGCCGAACGCGTCCCAATAGTTTGTAAACGTGATAAGCAGCTTCATGTCGTGCTGTTCTGCCTGATATATTGCATAATCAAGCTTTTGCAGTCCGTCCGCGCCCTCGTTTACTACCGGCTTTCCTAAGTCCTTGTCAAAATACTGGAAATAGACGCCGTCCTTTTCTCCCGGGCCGTCGTTGTTGTTTGTAAATACGGGCTTGCCGTTGCTTACCTTCCCTGTCTTTACGCCGACATCCATGTTACCCCATACGCGGATAACCTTTAGTCCCATAGCCTCCGCGTCGTCGAATACGTTCTGTACGCTTTCCTTTGACTTGAAGGTCAGGTAGTAGCAGTTTGTTCCTGCGTAATAGTACGGACTGCCGTCAAGCATGAACTTCGTACCGTCAGCATAGACAAACCCCTCTTTTGTCGCACCCGATGAGCTTGCCGTGTTTATTACCGCAAAAGCGGCAAAAGGTATTGCCGTAAAGGTCATACCTACAGCTAGCGCCGCGGCTGTGATTTTTTTAGCAAATGACACCATCTTTCTCTCCTTTATAGCCGTCTGATTTTTCCGGAGTTTCCCGGATTCCGCATTTTGATTATAACATCGTAAAGAAAGGCAGTCAATAGAATTTAGCTAATTTTAACTAAATTACGCCTAAATTTCGCTGTTTTTGCTATCTTGCGGGCAGATTTTATGTGAAAAAGTAACAAATAAATGTAACTTTTTCATAAATTTATGTGGATTGCGTTTTTACGTTAGCTTAAATTGGGACAAAAACTTTGTGAAATTTTAGTCAATTGTAACTTAAATCTTTAAGTTTCATAAATGTTAAGTTAATTTCGGTGTAAACCGTGATAATAAAGTAAACGGCAGCACCAAAGTACTGCCGTCAGCTTGTCGAAAAAGTGATTTTTCGACAAGCTGTCAGACTTCGAGAAACAC
>CAMEKZ010000168.1 GCA_945921635.1 uncultured Clostridia bacterium | reverse complement strand
CGAAACGAGCTTGTAAACGGACTTTTTGAAAAGGTACGCGGAAGAATAGAGGAATACACAAAAACAGCCGAATACGGCGAGCTTCTGATAAAGCTTGTCGAAAAAGCTGACCGCGAGATAAAAATTGTCGGTGGCTGTGTCGTTTTTGTAAATAAAAATGACATGAAGTACGCCGAGGAGATAAAGAATCACTGTCCAGCCGAGGTAAAGAGTGACGCGAGTATCGCTCTGGGCGGCGTGTCGGTGTATTATCCCGATAATAATATTTATGTTGATTATACACTTGACAGTGCGCTTGAAAAGCAGCGCAGGGATTTTGTAAATCACAACGAGCTGTCGCTATAACGGAGGTGTGGATTTGGATAGTATTTATGCTATTAACGGACCTGTCGTAAAGGTAAAGGACACAAAGTCGTTTTCCATGCGTGAAATGGTGCTCGTCGGAAAGAAGAAGCTTATCGGCGAGGTTATCGGAGTAACCGACGAGATGACGACAATACAGGTCTACGAGGGTACGGCGGGACTTATGCCGGGCGACCCGGTAGAATCAACCGGCACACCGATGTGCGCGACACTGGGACCCGGAATTATTTCAAATATCTATGACGGCATACAGCGCCCTCTGAAAAGCATGACCGAGCTCAGCGGTGTATATGTAACCGAGGGTAGTGCGATACCGTCACTTGACGCAGAGCGTGAATTTGATGTAACTATTAAAGTTAAGCAGGGAGATACGCTTTCGGGCGGTGACATTTACGCCGAGTGCCCCGAAACAGCGCTTATCACACACAAGTGCATGATACCGCCTGATATGAACGGCACGGTTGTATATGCCGCACCAAATGGCAAGTACAAGGTAAACGATGTTGTATTAAAGCTTCAGATAGACGATGAGACCACAGCCGAGCTTACTCTGGCGCAGAAGTGGCCTATCAGAACGCCGCGACCCATAAAAAAGCGTCTTCCTATATCAAAGCCGCTTATCACGGGTCAGAGAATAGTAGATACCGTTTTACCGCTTGCAAAGGGCGGAACGGCGGCTATCCCCGGCGGCTTCGGCACGGGAAAGACCATGACACAGCACCAGCTTGCTAAATGGTGTGACGCGGATATAATCGTGTATATCGGCTGCGGCGAGCGCGGAAACGAGATGACACAGGTACTTGAGGAGTTCTCCGAGCTTATCGACCCGAAATCGGGCAGACCACTGACCGACAGAACGGTGCTTATCGCAAACACCTCAAATATGCCTGTTGCGGCTCGTGAAGCATCTATTTATACCGGAATCACGCTTGCGGAGTATTACCGAGACATGGGCTATCATATAGCAATTATGGCGGACTCGACCTCCCGCTGGGCGGAGGCTCTGCGCGAAATCTCAGGCAGACTTGAGGAGATGCCTGCAGAAGAGGGCTTTCCGGCTTATCTGCCGTCCAGACTT
Source organism: uncultured Clostridia bacterium (assembly GCA_945921635.1). Lineage (GTDB taxonomy): Bacteria > Bacillota > Clostridia > Oscillospirales > Ruminococcaceae > Ruminiclostridium_E. The sequence continues at coordinate 2,643 of CAMEKZ010000168.1, read as the reverse complement.
TCTGAGTTCTACGAACGTGCAGGCTATGTAGAAACTATGAACGGAAATGAGGGCAGTGTCACGATTATCGGTGCTGTCTCGCCTCAGGGCTCCGACTTTTCCGAGCCGGTAACACAGAATACTAAGCGTTTTGTACGCTGCTTCTGGGCGCTTGACAAGTCGCTGGCTTATGCAAGACACTATCCCGCGATTAACTGGACTCAGAGCTATTCTGAGTACAGCGAGGATTTAGAGGAATATTACAACGAGCACGTCGGAGAAAAATTCTGCAAATACAGACAGGAAATCTCGACTCTGCTTGTCGAAGAAAATAACCTGATGGAAATAGTTAAGCTTATCGGTGCGGACGTACTGCCCGATGACCAGAAGCTTATTATCGAAATAGCGCGTGTTATCCGCGTTGGCTTCTTACAGCAGAATGCCTTTCATAAAGATGACACTTATGTTCCGCTTGAAAAGCAGAAGCTTATGATGAAGGCTATTTTAATGCTTTATCACAAGGCGCTTGAAGCTATTTCGACCGGTACGCCTATTTCCGAGATAATGTCCTACGGACTTTTTGACAAGCTTATAAAGATGAAATATGATATTCCGAATGATAAGCTTGAGATGTTTGACGATTATTTCTCAATGATAAATGAGAAGTTTGCTGTTAAAATCTGAACAGCAGAACGGAGACTTTTATGATTCAGTATGCAGGACTAAGTGAGATAAACGGTCCTCTGATATGCCTTGAGGGAGTAAAGGGCGTCTCTTATGACGAGATTGCCGAAATCTCGCTCAACGACGGCACCAGGCGACTCGGCAGAGTAGTCGAGATGCAGGGCGACAAGGTCGTGTTACAGGTTTTTGAAGGAACTAACGGAATTTCACTTACAAATACAAAAATCAGCTTTTCGGGAAAGCCGCTGGAGATACCGCTGTCTACCGAGATGCTCGGCAGAACCTTTAACGGTGCGGGCAAGCCTATAGATGGACTGGGAGATGTTTTCCCGCAGAAGTACGGCGATATTAACGGCCGCGCACTAAACCCCGTTGCGCGCTCTTATCCGAGAAACTATATTCACACGGGCATTTCTTCAATAGATGCGCTTATGACGCTTATCCGCGGACAAAAGCTGCCGATATTCTCGGGCTCAGGTCTGTCTCACAACAAGCTTGCCGTGCAGATTGTACGTCAGGCAAAAATCGCCGACAGCGAAAACAAGGACTTCGCTGTCGTGTTTGCGGCTATGGGCGTACAGAACGATGTAGCAGAGTATTTCAGACGCTCGTTTGAGGAAACCGGCGTTATACAGCGTGTATGTATGTTCCTTAATCTGTCAAATGACCCGATTATCGAGCGTATACTCACACCGCGCTGCGCGCTGACGGTTGCCGAGTATCTTGCGTATGAGAAGAATATGCACATACTCGTAATTATGACCGACCTTACTTCTTACTGCGAGGCGCTCCGTGAGTTCTCCTCGTCAAAGGGCGAGATACCCGGCCGTAAGGGTTATCCTGGTTATCTTTACTCCGACCTTGCTTCAATGTACGAAAGGGCGGGAGTAGTGCAGGGCAGCAGCGGCTCGGTTACGCAGATACCGATACTCACCATGCCTAACGATGATATAACTCACCCTATCCCCGACCTTACCGCGTACATTACCGAGGGTCAGATAGTATTCGACCGCAACCTCGACCAGACCGGCGTATATCCCGGACTTTCGGTGCTGCTGTCCTTGTCGCGTCTGATGAAGGACGGTATTGGTGCGGAATATACTAGAGATGACCATGCGGACGTGGCAAACCAGCTTTTTGCCTGCTACGCGAGGGTTCAGGATGCTCGTTCGCTCGCGTCGGTAATCGGCGAAGACGAGCTTTCCGCTTCGGATAAGGCAATCATGAAATTCGGTGTGATGTTTGAAAAGTATTTCTTAAATCAGGGCTTTGAAGAAAACCGCACGATGGACGAGACGCTTGATTTAGCGTGGGATTTGCTCTCGATGCTCCCCGCAAGCGAGCTTGATCGTGTAAATGAAAAGCTTATTGCAGAGCACTACAAGCCCGAAAATGCCGCAAGATTTGTATAACCGTATTATTTTGAAAGGCAGGTGAGAGTGTGGCTGAGCAGGTATTTCCTACTAAGGGAAATCTTATAAAATCCAAGCGCTCTTTGCTTCAGGCGAAGATTGGCTTTGAGCTTATGGACAGAAAGCGCAACGTTCTTATACGCGAGATGGTTGCACTTATCGACAAGTCAAAGCTTGTGCGCGGCAATATCGAGCAGACCTACGAAAAGGCTTATCTTGCACTTCAAAAGGCGAACATCACTCTCGGCTCTATCTCTACGCTTGCACAGTTTGTCCCCGAGGAAACAGATTTGAAGCTGTCCTTCCGCAGTGTAATGGGCGTTGAGCTGCCCACCGTAGAGCTTGAAAAGCAGCCGCTTGTACCACAGTATGATTTTGCAATGACAAACTCATATCTGGATTATGCGTTTATCTGCTTTAACGAAACGAAGTATCTGACCGCGGTGCTCGCCGAGATAGAAAACAGCATTTACCGCCTGGCTGTAGCAATTAAAAAGACGCAGAAAAGGGCAAACGCGCTTAAAAATATAATTATCCCGAACTTTGAGTCGCAGGTGAGATTTATCAC
>CAMEKZ010000167.1 GCA_945921635.1 uncultured Clostridia bacterium | reverse complement strand
AGGCTGGATAAGTCCTATTTCTACGGATTTTTCCGACCCTACATTAACAGCATTCGCAATTTCTGCAGGCAAAAACCTTGCCGGAGGTACCGTGCCATACAGCCGGTTACATATATGCTATCAAGAATCTAACGGCGCTTTTAATCCGTGTATTAAAATTGCAGGAAATGCAGCAGTCGGTGAATTAAGCGGCTACCATATGCAATTTACTACTGATACGGTATGCACCGGCCGTTTTATAATTGGCTCTAGTGGATTACAGACATCGGGTAACATTCTCGGTGTTTCCCAAGTGCTCGTCATAGGAACATCATCGACAAAAATAGCGTATCAAACCGGACGCACCAAAGCGCTTATAGAGTTTTGGAAAACCCTTGTCGGCAGCGGAACAACTGCCAGTACTTGCAGTTCCACAGTATATGACAGTGTGTTGGTCACAGGGCTCTCAAGCTCAATGACGGCGGTAAATGGTAAAGTGATTAGCAACGGTCCCGATTTTACTTTTACATATAGTATTTCTACCGCGGGCGAAATCACACCGGGAGGCAATTTCAGCAAATTCCGGGTCACATATTTCAATTAAGGGAGGTGAAACTTATGAAGTTATCAGTTATAATCGGCGCTATACCCGTTATACGCAAACTGATGGAGCAGGATCTGCCGGTACGACAGTCTTATGCAATTGCAAAACTCGCCCAAAGGATTGATGTGGAAAGCGGGCTGTATAATGAGCAGAGAAGAAAGCTGCTTGAAAAGTACGGCGAGCAGTCCGAAGACGGCAACTATAAGATACCCACAGATAAAGTCGAGAGCTGCAACGCAGAGCTTAACGAGCTGATGGATGTCGATGTTGAAATCAAGGAGAAAATTGATATACTTTCGACAGGTGTGAAGCTTACGCCCGCCGAGGTTATAGCAATTGAAGAATTCATGGTACCCGAAGAAGTTGAAAAGGAGTAACAAAATGAGCAAATTACAGATTATAATTGACAGTATTGCAGGTGCTGTCGGAGCAGTGCTGGGCTTTATGTACGGCGAAGTAACGGGCATTTTCTGGGCTTTGATAGTATTTATGGCTACCGACTACATCACAGGTGTGGTCGTGGCTATTATCAACAAGAACTTATCCAGCGAAGTAGGGTTCAAAGGCCTTGCGAAAAAGCTGCTGATACTTGTGTTTGTATCAGTCGGACATATTACGGACACATACATACTTGGCGGGGCATCTGTCGCTATGACAGCCGTAATGCTGTTTTATTTGGCGAACGAAGGATTATCAATTATTGAAAACGCGGGCAACCTCGGCTTGCCCGTGCCGAAGAAGCTGAAAGATATTATGGCACAGTTAAAAAAAGAAAGTGAGGAAAAGAACGATGAAGATTAAAGGTGTTGATATATCTTACTGCCAGGAGGGTATTGACTATACTGCCCTCAAAGAGGCAGGTGTTAAATTCGCGATTGTCCGCGCGGGTCTCGGCACGCACGAAGACAGCCTGCTTGATACTCACGTCAGGGGCTGTGCCGAAAACGGCATAGCATACGGCTTTTACTGGTACAGCCTTGCCTACAGCGAAAATTCCGCACGCGCGGAAGCGGCAGCGTGCCTTAAAGCAATCGCAAAATATGGCCGCCCCGCCTATCCCGTGTTTTTTGATGCGGAAGAGCAGTCGCAGATTGACAAGCTCGACCGCAAGACCCGCACCGATATGGCGCTTGCTTTTTGTGCGGAAATCGAGCGCGGCGGCTATCCCGCGGGCGTGTATGCGAATCCCGCGTGGCTCGAGAATTACTACGACAAATCCCGTATTGTAGGCAAATACGATATCTGGCTCGCCCACTGGACCGAAAGCCCCGACCGCCCGAGCCGGTACGATTACGGTCAGACTATGTGGCAGTGGGGGCTGGACAATATAGGCATGGATGTAGACGGGGATATATCGTTTATCGACTACCCCGCGAAAACTGCGTATTGGTACAGCACCCACCCCGCGCCCACCTCGGACGCATCAAAAACCTCGGCTACACCGCAAACCGCCACCGCCTCGGGAACTCCCGCCGCAAGCACCCCCGCCGCCCCCGCGCAGAGCAGGGACTTGCGGAAGGGTGACGGGATAATCTTAAAAAACGCCCCGCTCTACATCTCGTCCACCGCGCGTAACAAATCCACCACCGTCACGGGTACATACTATATCTACTGCGACGGCGTGATAAACAACCGCGTCCGCATTACAAGGCCGCTCGGCTGTGCCGACTGCACCGGCTGGGTGCGAGTGTCCGACTGCAAGGCTATAGCACAGGACGCTCCTGCCGCACAGGACGCTCCTGCTTCACAGCCGACCCCCTCGGTAAAAGTAGGCGATACCGTAAAGGTAAAGGCGGGAGCTAAGACCTACGGCGGCGCACCCCTCGCCGTGTTCGTCTACACCGGTCAGTACGAGGTCATGCAGGTGGGCACAACCGGCAGACCGGACTATGTTGTGATAGGGCAGGGCGGGGAGATAACCGCCGCGGTGCGTGAATGTGATTTGATTGCGTAATTATGACCCTCCGGCGCAAATCCGCCCGGCTTGCGAAATGCAAAAGGCTGCTGCGGCGCTTTTCCACACCGCGGCAGCCATTTTTTCAAGGAAATAATTGAACAACCGGATTTTATAATAGAAGCCAATAAACCAAATACGGCACTGATACTCAAAGAAATTGAATGTGAGCAGGAAAAATTTAAAACTGTTTTGAGAATTGCAACCTCGGGTGATAATTCGCAATTTAAAAATTCTATCATAACTTTTATGAAAATTGATGATAAAGAGTGGAGCAGAATACTAAGAAATAAAAAAATTCTTTACAAATCCGAATAAATGTGATATAATATGAATAGGATAAGAATAAGGTTATTTGAGGTGGAAGATTTCGTACAGTCCACACGCCGATGGTACTGACAGGGGAAACCCGAGAGATGCAGGAGAATTGTACGCCTGCCAAATAACCGTTTGCTTTGAAAGCCGTCTGAAAAGGCGGCTTTCTTCTTGCCTTATACATTCCCCGCCGTTGACAAAGGCGAAATAAATATTTGAGAAACAAGAAAATCTTATATAAGAAATAGAATTTTATTGACAAATCAGAATGAATATGATATAATTTGAGTAAGATAAGAATAGGTTATTTGAGGTGGTAAATTTCGCGTCGACCACACGCCGATGGTACTGACAGGGGAAACCCGAGAGATGCAGGGGAATGGCGCGCCTGCCAAATAACCGTTTGCTTTGAAAGCCGTCTTGTTTAAGGCGGCTTTCTTCTTATGCTCAAATCATTTCAAAAACCCTTTCCTTACTCCGCCGCGAACTCCCCAATCTCCGCCCCGCTCACAAAGTAATACCTGTCCGACGAATAAACCTTCAGCACCCGCCGCGCCCTTGCGTACCCCGCAAGCACCCCCGCGCCCTCAGGCTCGTTTTTTATGCACCTTATCAGCATACCGAAAACCGTCACCGAGATTTTCTTCCTCAGAAAGTAAAACTCCCCGCGGTGACTATCGAAAATATCCTCGCACTCGGTAAACCGCCGAAGCATCGCGAACGCCCGCAGATAGTCCTCCACGCTCTTTTTCCTTATACTTCCGGTTATGCTCCCGCGGCGGTGAATATAACAGTACAGCGTGTCGGGGATAAACGCCACCCTGTCCGCATAATAAAACAGCCTTGGCACCACCGCAAAGTCCTCAAAGCACATATCCGGCGGGAACTCTACGCCGTGCGCCGTGAAAAGTGTACGCCGGTACAGCTTGTTCCAGACGTAGCTTCTCACCGTTATATCGCACAGCGCCGCCTTAAACGCAGATTTCCCGTCGATACAGCCGGATTTACGATACAGAAAATTGTCAAGCCCGCGCGCCCCGCCCTCATCGGTGTTGCGGTAGTTACAGCAGACAATGTCCGCGTCTGCGCTTTCCGCCGCGGCGTACAGCCGCCCGATATACTGCGGGGAAACAAAATCATCGCTGTCAACAAATGCGACATAATCTCCCCGCGCGTTTTCAAGTCCCGTGTTCCTCGCACGCGACAGACCGCCGTTCTCGCGGGTCACCACGCGGAT
>CAMEKZ010000166.1 GCA_945921635.1 uncultured Clostridia bacterium | reverse complement strand
CTGCGACACAGGCTGTGCCGCGAGAGCGCCCGCGGCGGCTGTCTGCGCGGCGCTCACCCCGATAATCCTGCTGTATCTGCTGTTCTTCCTGTGCCAGATACCGTACTTCACCGGTGCGTTCGGCGGCACTCTGCCCGAGGGCTACAGCTACAGTGAGTACGAGCGGCAGGGCTTTCTCGAGCTGTGCGCGGTGACGGTGATAAACCTCGTGGTGATTATCCTCTCCCACCTTTTCGCCAAAGCCTCCGAAAACGGCGAAAAGCCGGCGTCGGTGCGTGCATTTTCTGTCGTGTTTTGTCTGCTGACCCTGTCGCTTATCGCGAGCGCGCTGACTAAAATGTTTCTAAATATCTCGGTGTACGAGCTTACCCGCCTGCGCTTTCATGATACTTGTCGCGGCGGTTTTTATAGTTGTTATCATAAGGGAGCTTATCCCGCGTCTGCCGGGGGTAAAGGTGCTGTTCGCGGTGTTTACCGTCTGCCTCGCCGCCCTGTGCTTTTGCGACCCGGACGCGCGGGTGGCTCAGTACAACGTCGAATCCTACCTGTCAGGTCAGACCGACAGCATAGATAAAGAGAGCCTGTACGAGCTGTCAGAATCGGCTCTGCCTTATATAGAACAGCTGCCGCTGACTGAGAGCGAAAAGGCGGAAGTACAAATGAAATTTGAGGAGAGAAAGAAGCAGGAGATGTATTTCGGAAAGGTGTTTTGAAGAAAAATTAAACCGAGTGGCACCGTGCCGTCTGCACTATAAAAGCGGAAGGCATGGTGCTTCTTTGCATTGATACTGCCCACAAAAAATAATACTTGAAATTTATCTCGTTTTGGTATACAATATATAATGACCGTATCTGTATACGGACGACCCGAAAAATCCCGCCACCGGCGTGTTACATAATATCGCGCCTTTCCGCCGCTCTGCGGTGCCGCGCGCAAAAGGAGTAAAAAATGGAAAAAGTAATCCGATTTATAAATAACAAGTGGTTCAGGTTCGGTGTTTCGCTGCTGTCGCTTGCCTACCCCGCGTTTCTGATATTCGTAGCCTGGATAGTTATGGGCTTCTTTCTGGAACCTACCCATGAGGGCGCGCTGTTCACGCTGTACATCTTCATCAACGTGATTTTCGGCGGCATCATGCTTTTCACCCGCAAGCAGGTCATAACAAAGATGTGTGCGATGATTACACCGTTTATCGCATTTGCGATTTTACTGCTGGGATTCGGCAACTGGTTCATCATCATACCCCCGATAATAGTCGGCGTGTTGATTTTCTTTTTATGCTCGGTCGGCGAAACTACAAAAATCGTGCTGGGCACGATCTACCTTATCATGTACGTTGTCGGGGTGCTTGTATACCTCACGTTCCAGATGCTGTTCGGCAATATCTCGCTGATGGACGTTGACTTATCGATGCGAAGCACCACCTACAACTATTCCCCCGACGGACAGTACCGCATAGTTACCTATGTTGAACCGGAAAAGGATGAGCGCAGAACCGTGTCATTCTACCTCGAAAAGACTGAGGGCGACATCGAGCTTCCGTTTGTAAACTGCCGCAAGGTAATGGGCAGCATACACCTAATCACCTCCGACTACTCAAAGCCCGCAAAGCTTGAATGGAAAAAAGAAAACGACCTCTATATAGACGGCAGAAAGAGGGAGTACAACTTCGACATAACCGACGAGGACACCGAGTCCGATATTACGATCAGTGATACCTCAAGCAAAGAAACCTCAAGTAAAGAAACCTCAAGTAAAGAAACCTCAAGCAAGGAAAGCTCTGCTGACAGCACATCAGACACGGCAGAAGCGGACGAATAACCGCTGAAACCCGAAAGGACGGTAAGAATGGGCGTACACAGAACGGCAAGCCTGTCGGGGCTGAACTCAAACGAGCTTTACAGCCTGCATTATCCCGACTCGATACTGAAATTCGTGTCGTTTGACTTTTCACACTTCATGCGCCGCTGTACCGAGTTCTACAAGCGGTGCGAGGCGGCGGGCGAGTACAAGATAGAAGAGGCTGTCGCAATACGAAATTCGGTCGGGGCGTGCCATAAGTTTGTCGAGGCAAACCTGCACGGAATCTACGAAAAGATTATCCCCGACTTTTTTATAGAATATATCTGCCGCGAGCGCGGTATCGGCACGGCGACCCTTTGGAACAGCCTGATAAACGCGCAGAACAGCCTTGAAAAGACGCTTTTCGCACGGCTTACCGAGTACCGCCACAACAAGGCGGTTAACCGGTGGGTGGATTTGCTCAAAATCCAGGAATACGCAAAGCGCAAGCTTGATTTCGTGTTCGGCGAAAAGGCGGAGCTTGCCACCGCGGCGGCGAAGCGTGACTATTTCGACCTTACGTTCAGCGTTGCGGCGAACGAGCTTGGCTATCCGCTGGACCGCTTTTCGGCGGCACGGCTTTACAGCGTGGGCAGACTCCCGTCCTCACCGTTTATCGTAAGCTCTGCGGCAAGAGAAATAGCAAAATCCACCCTTGCGGGGCTTGAATACCCCGACAGCGAGCCTGCAAGGTTCTCGGGCATAAGCTCGGACAGCGAGGCGATGGACGTATTCGCCTCGATAAAAAACCTTATCCCAGAAAAGACCGATGCGGTGCTCGGCATGGTGATAAAGGCGATGCGCTCGATGCCGAAAAGGGTATATGTCGCGGACAGCTTCAAGGCGGTAATTGACCTTGAGATAGACCTCATTATAGAAAGCGGCGCGGTGCTTCAGCACTGCGAGCGGTGCGGCGAGTACTTCCTACGCGACAGCGAGTACGACTACGATTATTGCAGTGCACCGAAAATCGGCGGCAGAACCTGCCTTGAGATAAGCACGACCCTCCCGCCGCGTACGCCTAAAGAAATCGAGGAGCTTGACGAGATGACCTCGCAGCTCTATACATATATGTCAAAGCGGATAAACGTTGACCTCACACAACGCGACTTTGCCGAGTGGTATCAGTATTTCATGGCGATAAAGGAGAATATCGCGCACCACAGGCTGAGCATAGCGGAGTTCAGAGATTTTGAAAAATATTCCAAGGAGCTTCACTTTGCAAAACCCGCCCCGCCCGAGCCCCCCGCCCAGACCGAACCGCAAAAGCCGGAGGAAAATCAAGAAAAATCCAAAACGGAGACCAGCGGCGAGCCGGTGGTAAAACCGTTCGTTTTCGAGAGAATCGACCGCAGTGCGCTCTACGAGCAGGAGAACAAGCGCCGCAGACGCGAGCGTGAGGAGCAGGCAGAGCAGTCACAGGAGATAAAGCCCTCTATTGAGGACATTGCAAAGGACGCAAAGCCTACGGTCAAGGTCATGAAGGCACAGGACGCTGAGTCGATAGATTTCAGCGTGTTTGAAAATCCGTTTGACGGTGCGTTTGACGATACAATCTCCGAGCTTGAGGAGGTAAAGTCGCGCGATTTAAAGCCGCTCGACTCTATATTCAGCTTTGGTGCGGATGATAATGATGATGATTTACGGCAGAGCTCCGAACCTTTATCCGAGCGCTTAAATGCCACAACCGCCGCACAGTCGGGCAATACCCGAACAGGCAAAGAAGCACATATCAGCAGTAAATCGGGCAGCACGGCCGAAAAAAACGTTTCAACCGATAAAGCCGATAAAGTACAGGGCGAAGCAGCAGAGCTTGGCGGAGGATTTGAAAAGGAGCTTGCAAAGGCGTCCTATATCCGTGAGGCGGGAACCCGCCGCGGCTACGCCGCCGGTATGTACAGGCGCACCGCCGAGACAACCGCAGTGGGCGAGGTCGATTTTCCTGCCGCCGGGCTGCAGAATGAGCAGTACGAGCCTTTTTCCGAGATACAGAGCGACGGCGCGGGACGCATGACCGAGAGCGATTTTGACATACTCCCCGCTTCCACATCACCCGTAATCACGGCAGAGCCTGCACCAAAGCCGAAGCGCACGGCAGAAAATCCGCGCACCGCACGCGAGAAAAAATCCCCGCCAAGGATAACACTCGGCGAGCAAAAAGCTACCACGAACAAGACAAAGCGGGTGCTTGACGGGATAATGAATCCCGTGAAAAATCACAATCCGTTCATTAACGATGATTAGGAATGAAAGCGGATATTAGTTGCTTTGCCGATATATTCATCAAATAAATATACAAACGAGCCTTGAAATATTCAGGGCTCTTAGCTTGTCGAAAAAGTGATTTTTCGACAAGCTGTCAGACTTCGAGAAACACGCG
>CAMEKZ010000165.1 GCA_945921635.1 uncultured Clostridia bacterium | reverse complement strand
ACGTAATGGGCGGTAAAAAGGTATATTATGTAAACTCCAACGAGGAAAACGGCTTTGCGGCTATGCCCGACGAGAGCATGAAGCCGGGTATCATCTACCTTTGCTCACCTAACAACCCGACCGGCTCGGTATACACGAAGGAGCAGCTTAAAGTCTGGGTTGACTACGCTATAAAGAACAAATCGGTAATCATCTTTGACGCGGCTTATGAGGCGTTTATCTCCGACCCCGACCTGCCGAGGAGCATTTTCTGCATTGAGGGCGCAAGACGCTGTGCTGTTGAAATCTGCTCGCTGTCAAAGACCGCAGGCTTTACCGGTACGAGATGCGGCTACACCGTAGTGCCTAAGGAGCTTATGCTCGAAACCCCCGACGGCGGCGAAATCAGCTTTATGCAGCTTTGGTGCAGACGTCAGGGCAGCAAGTTCAACGGTGTGTCCTACCCCGTACAGCGTGCGGCAGAGGCGGTATTCACCCCCGAGGGAATCAAGCAGACAAGAGCGACAATCGCTTATTATATGGAAAACGCAAAGGTAATGTCCGATACGTTTGACGCGCTCGGCATAAGGTACACCGGCGGCAAGAACTCGCCGTATATCTGGTTCAAGTGCCCCGACGGCATGGACAGCTGGAGCTTCTTCGACAAGCTGTTAAATAAAGCAGAGGTAGTCGGAACACCCGGCGAGGGCTTCGGAAAGAACGGTGACGGCTGGTTCAGACTGACTGCATTCGGCACGCATGAAAACACGGTAGAAGCGATGGAGAGAATAAAGAAGCTACTTGGAAGGTAAGACATGGTCTGGCAGGCTACTAGCCTTGCCGATACGCACCGGTCTTGCCTCCCTTGTTAAAGGGAGGCAAGATTAGTGCGGCGCGGCTGTGTTGGTGCATAGTGCGTGGCGCTCTTCTCTATATCGGTTCGTACACACCAAAAGTATTAAATAACCTAATAAATTATGAACACATATTTCCACCTTTTCAAACACTCCCGCACGGCGGTGAAAATCTTCTCCGCCCTGCTCACAATTTCAGGCGCGGTTACGCTTATTATCTTCCTCGGCTACGCGTTTTCCCGCAACCTAAACTTCGGCACCTACGCCGGAATAGCCGCAGGCGTACTATGCACCCTGCTCGGACTTCTCATGCCCGCGTTTATAAGTTCAGAATGCCGCGCGGCAAGGTATATCTACACAGCCGCGCTCGGGCTTTTCTGCGCGCTTGCGGCTTATGCCTGCATACTGTCCGGCTTTATGCTCGGCGCAATGCTCAACGCACCCGAAGCAGACAGCGACCGCACGGTGATAGTCCTCGGCTGTCAGGTGCGGCGGGACGGTCCCAGTCTTATGCTGACCCGCAGGCTAGAAGCAGCGTATGATTACTTATGCGAAAATCCGTCTGCCGACTGCATAGTAGCGGGCGGACAGGGTGACAACGAGCACATCAGCGAGGCTCAGGCCATGTACGACTGGCTTGTGGAAAAGGGCATAGACAAAACCCGCATCACTAAAGAGGACAACTCCGAAAGCACCCTCGAAAACCTGAAGTTTTCAAAATCGATACTCGAAAGCGAGGGCAGGGGCTTAGACGTGATACTGGTCACCGACGGCTTTCACCAGCTCAGGGCGAGCCTTATGGCAGGTGAGCTCGGCTACGATGTGCGCTGTATCAGCTCGGCGACTCCGTATTATCTCGTGCCGCTGTATGTTATCAGAGAGTGGCTCGCGCTGAGCTACAGCCTTGTGTTCGGTTATGCGTAATGCGCCGCGCGCATATTTTGTCGATTTTGTCTTGCAAACGGCGGCAAAAGATGATATACTGATATAAGAGCGTGTTCACATAAACGCTCCGGTCTTTTTTCGGGGAAAACTCCGATAAATATATTGAATTTCGTGAAAGGAAAGGTCACTTTTATGGCTACTGAGATTTCTAAAGCAAAGGTGCTTATCTGCGACGACTCCATGATGGTGAGAAAGCTGATGAAAAGACTGCTCGGCGAGTACGGCATCACCGACATCTATGAAGCGTCAAACGGACAGGAGGCGGTAGAGAAGTTTGTCGATGTTTCTCCCGATATAACCTTTATGGATATTGTCATGCCTGTGATGACCGGCGTAGAAGCGCTGAAGCTTATCAAGGCGTCCGCGCCCGATGCAAAAATCGTCATGGCGACATCTGTAGGTACGGAAGGCAACCTCTCCGAGGCAATAAAGTACGGCGCAACGGACTTTTTACAGAAGCCTGTTGAGGAAGAACAGCTTACTAAGCTGCTCGACAACTTCTTTAAGGAGGCATAAGCTATGTTTACACAATTTTTCGGAAGCTATCTGTTAAATAAAAAAATCGTCTCCCCCGAAAATCTGAGGGTGGCTATGGAGAAAAAGGACAGCACAAGAGTAAAGCTCGGCGTGCTTGCGATAAACGCGGGATACATGACCGCAAAGCAGGTTGACGCGGTGCACAGAAAGCAGGCTACCGTAGATAAGCGAATCGGCGATATCGCAGTTGAGATGGGCTATCTCACAAGCGAGCAGGTAGAGGAGCTTCTGTCCTCGCAGAAAACCGGCTGTCTGCTGCTCGGACAGGCTCTCGTAGACATGGGATGTCTTACAAACGAGGAGTTTGAAAACGTACTTACAAGCTACAAAAAGGAAAACAACCTGACCGACAAGGACTTTACCGAGGACGATAACAAAAAGGCGTCCGAGGTTATCTCGTCATTCTATGACATAGACGGCGAATATGCGATGTATGTGTCTGAATATGTAAATATCCTGTTCAAGAACCTTATCCGCTTTGTCGGTGATGATTTCACCCCGCTTGTTTCGGCAGAGCTTGCCGACAGCGACACCGCGGTTACACAGGAGATATGCGGCGAGTTCTGCGCGGTTACCTCTATCGGCGCGGGCGACGCGGCGGCTGTAGCCTTTGCTTCACGCTTCAGCGAGGAGCAGCTCACCGAAAACGATGAATATACAAAGGACGTTATCAGCGAGTTTTTAAATCTGAACAACGGGCTTTATAATGTAAATATTTCCAACAGCACCGGCAAGGAGCTGGGACTCACCCCGCAGGCGGTGTCCACCGTCGGCGAAGCGGCAAAGATAAACGCAAAGCTTATGCTTACCGTGCCGGTAGAGTTTTCCTTCGGCGTGGTTTTGTTCACAATCTCGATAAAGTAAATTTTCGGCGGGGCGACCCGAAAATCGGCGTTGTCCCGCTTTAATGCGCGAAAATCACTTTACATGATATATACACGGATTTTATACAGAACACGCATATTTTACATAAAATATACAAAATATGCGGTTAAATATGCGGTCAGAATAAAGAAAAATATGCGGTTATAATAAAAAAGACAGATAAAGTATAGAACATATCACAATGGGCGGCGAACGTCCGCAAGCAGCAGGAAAGGTAGTTAGTATGGATATTTTCGGCATACTTACCCTCATCGGGGGGCTTGCCATGTTCCTTTACGGAATGAATACTATGGGTCAGGGTCTCGAAAAGCTCTCGGGCAGCCGCCTTGAGCGCATACTCGAAAAGCTGACCTCAAACCCGATAAAGTCGGTCGCGCTCGGCGCATTGGTTACCGCGGTAATCCAGTCGTCCTCCGCTACTACCGTCATGGTGGTCGGCTTTGTAAACTCAGGGATTATGAAGCTGTCGCAGGCGGTCGGCGTTATCATGGGCGCAAATATCGGTACCACTATGACCTCGTGGCTGCTGTCGCTGACCGGAATTGAAAGCGACAACCTGTTTATACAGCTTTTAAAGCCAAGCTCGTTCACTCCCGTGCTTGCCATAATCGGCATAGTGCTTATCATGATGAAAAAGTCGGGCAAAAAGCGCGACATCGGCACGATACTTGTCGGCTTTGCGGTGCTCATGTTCGGCATGGAGATGATGAGCGCCGCGGTAAAGCCTCTTGCGGACAACGAGGGCTTCAGAAGCATACTGACTATGTTTTCAAATCCCGTGCTTGGCATTATTGCGGGCGCGGTTCTCACCGCCGTTATACAAAGCTCCTCGGCTTCGGTCGGAATTTTGCAGGCAGTGTGCGCTACAGGCGCGCTGACCTACGGCTCGGCGCTCCCTATCATCATGGGTCAGAATATCGGTACCTGCGTCACCGCGCTCTTATCTGCGGTGGGCGCTAACAAGAACGCGAAGCGCGCGGCTCTGGTACATCTGTACTTCAACCTTATCGGTACTGTTGTCTTTATGATTCTGTTCTACAGCGTGAATGCCTTTGTGCATTTTGAGTTTGTCGAGCAGGCCGCG
>CAMEKZ010000164.1 GCA_945921635.1 uncultured Clostridia bacterium | reverse complement strand
TGCGTCTCCGCAAGCGGCTTTTCCTTATAGTCCACAGTCGGCTTTACCCCGATATTCGTCACCGATAAAAGAGACCTGCCGCCGATATGCGTAAGGCTCTTATACACGCCGAAGCGCGGCATCACTATATTTTCGGGATATATCTGGTTTATCGTAGGGCTGTTTATCCTCCGTCCGAGACGGTTGCCCTCGACAACTTTTGCCTCTATCGAAAAATCGTAGCCGAGCAGCTTGTTTGCCTTTTCGACTTCTCCGCTCTTTATCAGATTTTTTATCGCGGTAGAGTGCACCACGCAGCCGTCCAGACTGAACGGGGGTATGATTATTACCTCGATTCCGTGCACCGCGCACAGCTTTTTCAGCTCCTCCGCGTTGCTTCCCGCGCCCGCGCCGAGGCGAAAGTCAAAGCCGCAGACTACAATCTCGGCGTTCATTATTTTTATAAGTACCCGCGTTATAAAGTCCTCTGCTGTGTACGACCTCACCGACTCAAAATCGGGAGAATATACATACTGCACGCCCGCCTCGGCGAGCTTTTCAAGCTTCATGTCGTTTGTCAGCAGGTTTTCGGGGTTCTGCCGCTTAGGCAATGCCGTGTCGCTGTGAAACGTAAACATGGCAGGGGCGAGAAAATGCTTAAACGTTTCCTCCACCACCTTCATGTGCCCGAGGTGCAGACCGTCAAAAAAGCCGAGTGCAACGCAGGTTTTCGGCAGAGCTATTATATTATTCGTTATGTCTGTCAAATGCCGTTACTCCTTTTATTGAATGTCCGTCAGCCAAGCACATTCAGAAATTTTACCCTTATGCCGTTTTCACTGTCGGCAGTTCCCAGTCCGAGAAACGTGCCCGAGCCGTCCTTTATACGCAGATTAGTGTTCTCGTGATATGCTATACCCATGCGTCCCATGTCAAGCACCGCGCCGTTTAAAAACAGCCTTTTCTGCTTATCGTCAAGCACAACCTCGTCATACCGCGCAAAGATACGCTCGGTGGGTATGATTATCTTTTCAAGCTCGACGGGCGTCATATTTCTGATTGTTTCTAGCTCCTCGCAGTCATCAAGCGTAAAGCCGCCAGAAGATGTCCTCACAAGGCTTGTCATGACCGCGCCTGTGCCGAGCCTTTTGCCTATGTCGCTGATAATTGTGCGGATATATGTTCCCTTAGAGCAGGCTATATCCAGTACGCCCTCGCGGGTATTTTCATCGTAGGACACAAGCTGTGCTCTGTATACCGTCACGGCTCTCGCGGGGCGCTCTATCTCTACGCCCTGCCGTGCAAGCTCGTACAGCTTTTTACCGCCGATTTTCACGGCAGAATACATCGGCGGGGTCTGCATTATCTCTCCGCGCATCTCGCCCACCGCGCCCGTTACTGCGTCAATATCCGCGGTGGTATCGTTTTCGCTTTGCACCGTACCCCATATATCCTCGGTATCGGTGGTAAGCCCCAGCTTAAAGCCCGCGCGGTAGCTCTTGTCCTGTGCGGGGTTCAAATCAGCCGCCTTTGCCGCCCTTCCGATAAACACGGGTAAAACACCCGTCGCCATCGGGTCGAGCGTGCCGCCGTGGCCTATCTTTCGTGTACCCGCCGCGCGGCGCATAACCGCCGTGACGTCAAACGAGGTAAAGTCCTGCGGCTTATTTACGCAGATTATTCCGTTTATACCGCTCATACACATTCTACTGCTTTTTCGAGCACCGGCAGCAGCTTTGCCTTTACAAAGTCGAGGTTGCCCTCTATGGTACAGCCTGCCGCTCTCGCGTGGCCGCCGCCGCCGAATAACGCGCAGATTTTCGCCGCGTTTATCGGCTCGGCACTTCGCATTGATACCTTAAAGGTGCTTTCGCCCTTCTGCTTTACCGTAACTCCGATAAGCACGCCCTCTATCTGTCTTGGCATACTCGCAAGTCCGTTGAAGTCCTCGATGTCAACCTTGCCCTCGTGCTGTTTAATAAGCTCGGTAGTAAGGCACACCATGGCTATCCTGTCCTTGCTGTAGTATTCCATATTGTTCATTATGCTCTGTTCAAGCTCAATCCTGCCCCTTGATTTAAGGTCAAACAGGTTGTAGTTTATATCCCCGTAAGGGAAATCGTACTCCATCAGCTTCGCGGCTATCATGTGGGTTTTCGGTGTGGTGTTTGTATAGCGAAAGCAGCCGGTGTCGGTAGCTATTCCCGTATACAGGCAGGACGCTATCTCTCCGTCAAGCTTTGCCCCCATCTCCTCGGCTATCTCGTATATTATCTCGCACGCTGCCGCCGCAGTCGGGTC
The DNA here is from genome assembly GCA_945921635.1 of uncultured Clostridia bacterium. GTDB lineage: Bacteria > Bacillota > Clostridia > Oscillospirales > Ruminococcaceae > Ruminiclostridium_E. Next base: position 2,052 of record CAMEKZ010000164.1, on the reverse strand, counting down.
TACCACCGTGTAGTCGGCAAACTCCATACGGCTTTCGTGATGGTCTATCGCAAGCAGAATCTTCCCGCTGTACTGCTCGCACAATGCGCCGAGCAGCTTTACGTCAGCGACATCTACCGTCACTATCGTCTTTTCCTCAAAGCTCTGATTTACAATTGTCTTTTTCAGATATTCCATACGCGTCGAAATCTCGTCCGCACACAGCGTCCTTGCGCGCTTGCCCATTTTCTGCAATATACCGCACAGTCCGTACGCGCACCCCAGCGTATCACCATCGGGGTTTGCGTGGCTGAGTATCAGAAAATCGTCATGCTCGCGCAGTATTTCTGCCGCCTTGCTTATATCCGTCAACATATAGGTTTTTTCCTTCCTGAGCGTAGCGCAGCTACTGCTGTAGCGCAGCTGCCGGTGTAGCGCAGCTACCGGTGTAGCGCAGCTACCGGTGTAGCGCAGCTACTGCTCGTCGTCCGTGTCCTTTTCATGCAGATTCTTGATAATATCGCTGATATGATCGTAATAATCAAGCGAATTATCCGGCAGGAAAATAAGCTCGGGTATCTTTCTCATCTTGATACGCTGATTTATGCGCTTTTTGAAAAAGCCCGCCGCCGCGGTAAGGCACTCTACGGCGCTTTCGGTCTTATCTCCGTCAAGGCACGAAATATATACCTTGCAGTAGGATAAATCGCTTGTAAGCTCGCAGTGCGACACGCTGACAATTCCGTTTGCTATACGGCTGTCCTTTATGTCGCGCAGAGCTACGGATATTTCGCGCTTTATATCCTCGGACAATCTGCCAATATTAAAATTTGCCATTTTAAATCCTCTTAAAAACGCTTAATCTCTGTATTCCTCGGTGACAAACGCTTCAAAAATGTCACCCTCTTTAATATCGGTAAATTTCTCAAGAGTTATACCGCATTCATAGCCTGCGGCTACCTCCTTGACATCGTCCTTAAAGCGGCGCAGACCCGCGATTTTATCAACAGCTACGATTATACCGTCGCGCACGATTCTTACCTCGCCGTTACGCTGTACCTTTCCGTCAAGCACATACGAGCCCGCTACAACGCCTACGCTCGACAGCTTCATTACCTGTCTTACCTCGACTCTGCCGGTGTCTACCTCTCTGTACTTGGGTGCAAGCATACCCTTCATCGCGGTTTCGATTTCCTCAATCGCGTCGTAAATTACTCTGTAAAGCCTTACATCAACACCGTCACGCTTTGCGTTTTCGGCTGCGGCGGGGTGAGGTCTTACGTTAAAGCCTACTATGATAGCGCCCGACGCCTTTGCAAGCATAACGTCGCTCTCTGTTACCGCGCCTACTGCGCCGTGGATAACCTCAACGCGCACTTCTTCGTTGGACAGCTTCGCAAGCGACTGAGATACAGCCTCTACCGAGCCCTGTACGTCCGCCTTTACAATAATCGGGAGCTTCTTCATAGAGCCCTCCTCAATCTGAGAGAACAGATTGTCAAGGCTTACCTTCTTATAGAGCTTGAACTGCTCTTCCTTAGCGTCAAACTTTCTCTTTTCGACAAGCTCTCTTGCAAGCTTTTCATCTGCTACGGCGGCAAAATCGTCACCCGCGCCCGGAGCTTCGTCAAGACCCATTATCTCAACAGGCACGGCCGGACCCGCCTCTTTTACGGTTCTGCCCTTGTCGTCACGCATTACACGAACACGTCCTACCGCAGTACCCGCGATAATCGTGTCGCCTGTGTGCAGAGTGCCCGACTGTACAAGAACTGTAGCTATAGGACCTCTGCCCTTGTCTATTCTCGCCTCGATTACTACGCCCTTTGCAAGTCTGTCGGGGTTTGCCTTCAGCTCCAGCACATCTGCCGTGAGGTTTACCATTTCGAGCAGCTCGTCAATGCCCTCTCCGGTCTTAGCCGATACGGGTACGCAGATTACATCTCCGCCCCACTCCTCGCAGACAAGGCCGTGCTCGGTAAGCTCCTGCTTTACCTTTTCGGGGTTTGCGGCAGGCTTATCCATCTTGTTTATCGCTACTATTATCTGGAGATTTGCCGCTTTTGCGTGGTT
>CAMEKZ010000163.1 GCA_945921635.1 uncultured Clostridia bacterium | reverse complement strand
CTTTTTATGACTTTGCATTATCAGAACGCTTGCATAACGGCGGGGGTGTGACTTTATTCGCCAAAATGCAAAAGCTCTAAGCCTGCGGCTTAACCCAATGCCGCCTTTTTATGACTTTGCATTATCAGAACGCTTGCATAACGGCGGGGGTGTGACTTTGCCGGATATTCAGCCGCGGCGGTCACACGATAGCTGAAATCTGAAATAAACAAACGGCTTATCTGTAACTTCGCATAATTTAAAATCAGCGCCGTAAAAGCCTTCCTTTCTTCCGTTCTCACTTTCTCCTTTTCTCCCTTTCTTCAATTCTTCCATTCTTCTCTCTTTCTTCCACACCAAGTATACCACACCCGCCGGTTGTTGTCAACAGTTTGTTGTGATATTTTCGATTTTTGTTAAATATCCACGATTTTATAAACGATTTGTTGTCTAAAATGCCGATTGACAAGTCAACCAAATGTTGATATAATATTATCAGATATTATTAAAGCCTGATGTAAAGGCTTTGTTAAAATTGACTTTGTTTTGTCCGTCCGTCAGTCCGTCCGTTCGCGCGCGTAGCGCGTTTCTTTTCGTTCTTACTTCGCGGAGCGAACTTTTCTTTTTTGCTTCTTTTCCTTTCTTTCTTCTTTGCTTCTTTTTCTTCTTTTCTTTCTTTTACTTCTTTTTCTTCTTTTGCTTCTTTTCTTCTTTTTCTTCATTTTCTTTCTTTTCGTCTTTTTCTTCATTTCTTCTTTGTTTCCTTTTCTTCATTTTTTCTTTTAGCAGACAGAAAATGTCAGTCGCTGTAAATCCGCTTTGCGAGCGGGTTTGAGCCGTTCGGCAAGCGTACGGAAATTCATATCAGCGCGTAATCAGCGCGTAATCTGTGTGTAATCAGCGTGTTAACAGCGTGGAAAACTGCGGGGAAGCAAATCCCGCAAAGCCGCTGTACAAGCGGGTTCGGGTTACATACCCAGTTGGGAAGCTTCGGGAAAATTCCGGGAAAAGTCCGGGAAAGCTTGTGAAAAATCAAAATTCTGAGCTGTGCGGTTCGTCCGTCCGTACTTACTTGTCCTTCTTTTTCTTCTTATTCTTCTTTTTCTTCTTGAACAGGGTACAGTAAGCGTCTGGGGAGCGTCTAACCGGCGGCTGGGGAGCGTCTAACCGGTGTAAAAACTTGCGTACATCGTGTGCCGATTTTCGGCTTGTAATAGCATTTTCAGCGGTTGGCGTGCGTAAAGGACAGACGGATATTACATCATATCGGAGTGTAAATTTCAGGCGCTTGCCTGCTTAGTATAAATTCATGTTGATACGCTTGTGCAGTAATCAACTGCCTAAAATGGAAAGGAATGGTTGTAAATATGCAGATAAAAGCTGTCATTTTTGACATGGACGGGCTTATGCTCGACACCGAAAAGCTTCTTGTAAAATACTGGTGCGAGGCGGCGCACAGGCTCGGATTTCCGATGGAGCGTGAGCACGCGCTGGCGCTGCGCTCGTTTTCCCGCAAGTTTGCCGCACCGAAGCTGAAGGAGTGGTTCGGCGAGGACTGTGACTATCAGCAGATACGCGACCTTAGGGTAAAGCTGATGAACGAGTACACCGACAAGTACGGCCTTGAAAAAAAGGCGGGTCTTGACACCCTGCTCGACTATCTCGGCAAGAACGGCTACCGTGCCGCAGTCGCCACCGCGACCGATGTCAGCCGCGCCGCAAAGTACTTAAAGCAAATCGGCGTGTATGATAAATTCGAGCAGATTATCTGCGGCAATATGCTCGAAAACGGCAAGCCCTGCCCCGACATCTACCTCTATGCCTGCGAAAAGCTGGGGCTCCCGCCCGAAAACTGCATGGCGCTTGAGGACAGCCCCAACGGCATAAAATCCGCGTCCTCGGCGGGCTGTATCACGGTCATGGTGCCCGACCTCACCCCGCCCGAAAAAGAACAGCTTGATGTGATTTATACCTCCGTGCCTTCACTGGACAAGGTGATTGAGGTGCTGGAGCGGATAAAGGGAGAATAGTCTTAACGGGTACACGCTTCATAACAGCACAAAAAAGCGCGGAAGCCGTTAGGCCTCCGCGCACCTTTCACATATTCAAACCCGCTTATTTATCAAGCGACTGCGGCTCTGTCTTTTCACCGAGGAACTTTGGCAGCTCCATGCCCGCCTGATTGAATATCTCGCCCATCGGCGGGATTGACTTCATCATGCCGCTGATAAAATCAGCCGTTGCGGTCTTTCCATCCTTGGCGCCGTTTGAGCCGCCGTCCCAGACGGTAACCTTGTCAATCTTGATATTCTTGATAGCCTCAACCTGAATCTTCATCAGAGCCTCCATGTTGTTAGCTATGATAAGTCTGATTGCGCTGTCTGCGTCTCCGCCTGCGGCACTAACCAGCTCCTGCATACCTGCCGCCTGCTTCATCAGGATTTCCTGAGCACCCTTTGCCTGTGCTTCCATCTTAGCGAATAAAGCGTCCGCTTCACCCTTTGCGGTGCGGCGTGCAACCTCTGCCTGTGCCTCTGCCTCAATCTCAGCCTGCTCCTTAGCTATCTTCGCCTTTACGATGATGTCCGCCTGCTGGGTTGCGGTTTCGAGTGCGGCACGGGTCTGCTCTGCCTGTTGCTGAGCTATGTAGGCTTCTTCCTTAGCCTTTGCCGCCTGTACGGCTTCTGCCGCGGTAGCTATACGCATGGATTCCGCTTCTTTTTCACGTCTTAACGCCTCGGACTGAGCAACCTCAATCTTCGACTCGTTCTCACCCTTGATAGCGAGCGCGTTTGCCGCTGCTACCTGGATACGCTGGTCACGCTGTGCGTTAGCCTGACCGATTTCACCGTCGCGATCCTTTTCTGCAACGGACTTCTTCGCATCGTTGATTGCCTTTGCGGCAGCCTCTTTACCGAGCGCCTCGATATATCCCGACTCGTCGTTGATGTCGGTTACGTTTACGTTTATCAGCCGCAGACCGATTTTCTTCAGTTCTATTTCCACGTTGTTTGAAACTGCAACGAGGAACTTGTCGCGGTCGGTGTTGATTTCTTCAATCTCCATTGTTGCGATTACAAGACGGAGCTGACCGAAGATGATGTCCTTTGCAAGCTCCTGTATCTCGCTCATTTTCAGGCCGAGCAGACGCTCTGCGGCGTTCTGCATAATGCCCGGCTCTGTAGAGATACCGACTGTAAATCTCGACGGAACATCAACACGGATATTCTGCTTTGACAGCGCGTTTTTAAGGTCTACGTTTATGGAAATGGGGGTCAAATCCATAAACTGGTACGACTGAATAATCGGCATGATAAATGCCGCGCCGCCGTGGATGCACTTTGCCGAGCGCGCCTGTCCGTTCTTGTCGTTTCCTACCTTACCGTAGATAACAAGTATCTTGTCGGACGGACATTTGCGATAGCGGGAGAGTATTCCCATAAACAGCGCAAACAGAAGCACGACCGCAACGCATATTGCTATCAGGATTTCGGGTTTCATAAATAATTCCTCCTAAATATTAGTTTGTATCTTTTTCAACCGCCAGCAGGTCACCGCGTATATCGGTTACGCGTACCTGTGTACCTGTGGGGATTGCTTCCTCCTCATCGGTGATTGCGCCGAACTCGACAAACCTCTCGCCGGTCGCGACCGTCACCTTGCCCTGTCCCTCACCCTTTGCGGGGATAGGTATGTACACGCTCGCCTTTTCGCCGAGCAGTTTGTTAAGCTCGATATTACCGCTCTGGGTAAGCTTTCGCGTGAGCTGTAAAATCTTCGCCACGCCTAGCATAGCAAGAAAGCCCAGCACTACCGAGATAATAACCGTCACCGCGATATGCAGTCCAAAGCCCGCACAGATTACGCCGCTCCAGCCGAACACGCAGAGAAACGTCATAATGCCCTGCAGTGTGAACAGCTGCATCGTGCCAAAGTCGGACGGGTTGCTGCCGTCGGTTATGTCACCGTGCAAATTGCCGTCGGATAAGTCGGATATGTCACCCATATCACCTATTCCGCCATCTAAATTACCGTCAATTCCGCTTGTGTCGCTGATATTTACGCCTTCTCCGCCGCCGCCCATACCAACCATCAGAAGAATGGTCTGTATGATGATTATAAGCGTCGAGGGGATAGCTATGCAATAGAAAATCTGCGCCGCTATACCCAGCGAGTCCCACCATTCTGCCATATAAAACACCCTTTCGTCGAGTGCCTCGACACGCAATCCGCGCGCCAAGGTTCACTTCTTTTATTCTTTATTCCGCGCCGTTTTCCGCGTTATCCGTACCGATACCGCCGCTTTCACCGTCCTCGGGAGAACCTTCTCCGCCGCCCTCGGGTCTTGGCATGACGCTCTGCAAATCTTCAAGGAACGTCCGCAGCAGCATCTC
>CAMEKZ010000162.1 GCA_945921635.1 uncultured Clostridia bacterium | reverse complement strand
CCGCCAGTGGCGGAAGAAGCGAGCAGGGTTTGGCGCAGCGGTCGATTTTTCGCCCCGCTTAGCGGAGCTGAAAAATCGTGCACCGCAAGTGGAAGCGTGACTGTTGTTTGTTGGTAGCACTATCATTTTGTCGGTGCAGCTTTGCAAGAAACTACTGTCCGTAGGTTCTCCCTGAAATTTATTTTACACACTACTCTTGTATACCCTATCGGTTTAACCCCTCTTCGCCCCGCCCCGCCCCCTAAATCCCTCTACCCTCATTCACCCTAAAAGGGGTGAATTTTTCACATTTTTCAGCAAACTTATTACAATTTATTTTTACCTATCATATAAAAATGTTATTTTCTACAAAATGCTATAAAAACTCTTGCTAAACAGGTTTTATTATGTTAGAATATGAATAATTAGTACTTATTGTGCTAGTTTGTGCAATTAAAACATAAAAAATAGTTCATTTTACAATACTTTAGCAGTCGGCAAAATTGTATCACCTGCATAGATTACATATGTTGAAATAGTAATGTGAGTAAAAGCGGCTCAGTTCTTTATTGCGTGATTTGTATGGATTTTTACGGATGCCAAGGAGCAGTATAAATGAAATTTACCGATATTGTTTCAAATCCAAAAGCGGTATCAAAGGCGGTATGGCTGGGTCTTTTCGATGTGTACCGTACTGATGCTTATAATGGCAGTGTTCAGCAGCTGGCCTGCGTGGGTTTATGCCGTGCTTGTGATTCATGAGCTTGTGCTGTCTGTCATGTAAAAACGCGCTGGAGGCACTAAAGCTTATGGACAAGGACGGAAGACGCGTCCATATCGTGGATTCTCTGCATTTGTCCACAGGTATGGGACATCTTGTTGTAAATGCTGTCGAAATGCGTAACAGCGGCAAATCTACGCAGGAGATACTGGAGCAATCCGAGAGCATGAAAAAGCGTATTTCTACAAGCTTTATTGCCGATAACGCAGATTATCTTTACCGAAACGGAAGGGTGAGCAAGGGCGTAAAAAATATATGCTCTGTTCTTATGCTTCACCCCGTTTTATTCCTCAAGGACGGAAAAATCTCTCTCAAAACCCTTAAAATCGGCAATTACGGCAAGGCGGTAAAGCGCTATGTAAGAGGAGAGCTTCGCCACAACGGCAAAATCAATAAACACAGGCTTTTTATAACCCATGCCGGCTGTATGGTAAGGATGATTTCGGAGATAAAAGAAGAAGTAAACAAGCTTTGTGAGTTTGACGAGGTAATTGTTACAAAGGCGTCCGCGACAATTTCGGGAAACTGCGGTGCAGGTACAATCGGAGTTCTGTTTGTAAACAACGACTGAGGTGATTTTCATGAAGAATATTTTAATCGTAGATGATAACAAGCTCAATCTTGCTTCTGCCCGCAGGGTGCTCAGCAACGATTACAAGGTCATCCCCGTCATGCGGGGCGAGCAGGCGCTCACCTACCTTGAAAACGGCGAATGTGACATCATATTGCTTGATATAAATATGCCCGATATGGACGGCTTTGAGGTTTTGTCGAGAATACGGCAGACAGAGCGCGGCAAAAATATCCCGGTTATCTTTCTCACGGCAGACAACGATTCCGAAACGGAGACCCGCTGCTTTAACGAGGGAGCGATTGATTTTATCGCAAAGCCCTTTGTCCCCGAGGTAATGCTTTCGCGGATAGGCAGAGTGCTGGAGCTTGAACAGCTCCGCCGCAGCCTTGCGGATAAGCTTGAACAGAAAACAAAAGAGGTTTCGGATATAAAAAGCAAATCCCGTCAGGATGCGCTGACGGGTCTTTGGAACAGAGTACATACCGAAGAAGCGATAAATGAGATGATTGCTGACGGGATAGACGGTGCTCTGATGATGCTCGATATGGACAATTTCAAGGCAATAAACGACAACTACGGCCATATCGCGGGCGACGAGCTGCTGAAAATGTTCGCGGATACCCTGCGCGAATATTCCGCTGAGGGAGATGTCCTCTGCCGTATCGGCGGTGATGAATTTATCGTTTTTGTTAAGGATGTGAATTCAAAAAGCGAGATAGGCAACCGCGCCTCGGATATAATATCGGGGCTTAGCTATAAGATTGAGCAATGCAAGTACGAAACAAATTCTTATGTATCTATCGGTATAGCGCAGACACCGCAGGACGGAGAGGACTTCAACAAGCTCTACAACTGCGCGGACAAGGCGCTGTATTATGTAAAGCAGAACGGCAAAAACTCCTACCACTTTTTCAGCGATCAGAATAAGGAGGAGAAAAAACGCTCCGCAAAGAATGTGGATCTGGATTATCTCAACGAGATACTAAGTCGCGCCGACAGCGGCAAGGGTGCATATCTTCTTGACTTTGAGAGCTTTCACCATGTGTACAATTTTATCAGAAGATTTGTAGACCGAAGCGGCAGAGATGTACAGACTATCCTGTTTACTATTGCTTCTGCCGACGGAGTGAGCGAGCCGGATACAGACGAGATTGAAACGGCGCTGGAGATGCTCGACAAGGCTATCTACACTTCGCTGAGGCGCGTCGATATATCAACAAGATATTCTAGCAAGCAGGTCATTGTAATTCTTATGGACTCAAATACCGCGAACGGTGACCTTGTCGCAAAGAGAATAATCAGCTGCTTTGAAAAGCTGTACATCGGAAAACAGCTAAGGCTTGATTACGGCATCGCAAAAATGCAGGGAAACAGCATACTTAACAGGGATTTAAGCAGTACAAGCTGATTTCGCCTTTATACTCCCACCCCGAATTTTTTCTCGATAAAGTATCTGTATTCAGGGTGTCCGTCTGCGTTTTCATACTCGCTTTTCATCGTCCTTATAATCCACTGCCGCTTATTTTCGTTCATCTGCTCAAAGCGGGTAATCGTGATAAGACTGCTTTTCTCCGCCTTGATTATTTCATCATAGGCGTCAATTATATATTCGCAGTCAGTGACCGCGACAGCCTCTCCCGATGCAACCGCATCGGGAATATTTATTATATCGCCCGAATTTTTTACACATTCTGCCGAGTAGATATATCCCGACACGCCCTTATAAGTTTCCGCCAGAGCGTCCGGATAGTATTCTTCTATATTCAGTTTTCCGTTTTTGTCAAAGCCGTAGCTCGCCCACTTATGCCATATCCCCGAATAGGCAAAACCTGTTTCGGCACAGTATTTTTCGACGGCGTTACTGAGATAGACAAGCACGTTTTCGCGCTTTTTAGAAAAATATATCAGCGGAATGTCGTGGTTTGATATTCTCGGCTCAAGTATTTTTATTCCTCCGACCGAAGAAGCGTGATAATACATTTTTCCTCCCTGAATGACTTAACTTTTTCTCTCTCAAATGTAAAACATTTTTATGCTATTCTTTTGATATTCACGGGAAATTAAGATATTTCCATTGTTTGTGAAACATCAGATATGGGTTTATTATAATTTATGTCAGACAATTTTGTCAAGCACGCTATCTGTATGAGAAGGAAACCATCACGGGCGACGAGTTCATGAAGATTCTGAACGGCGAATAATCCGCTGAATTCTCCTCTTGTAAGTTCAATAAAAACCTTGTATAATATACCTATACAAATTTACAGGGGGAAATAATATGCCGATGTGGAATCCGTGGCGCGGCTGTCACAGATACAGCGAGGGCTGCAGGTACTGTTATATACATAAGGGCGATTATAAGCGCGGAATAGATACCGATATTATAACGAAATCCGAAAAAATCAGCGCACCGCTTGCAAAGGACAAGTCGGGAAAGTATAAGATGAAATCGGGACAGACGGTGTACCTTTGCTTTGTCACCGATTTTCTTATCGAAGAAGCGGATAAATGGCGCGGCGAATGTTGGGATATTATCCGCGAGCGGCCGGACTTGCACTTTATTTTTCTCACAAAGCGCATAGAGCGGTTTATGCAGTGTATTCCTGCGGACTGGGGTGACGGCTATGACAACGTGACCGTAGGCTGTACCGTCGAAAATCAGGACAGAGCGGATTTTCGCCTTTCGATATTCGGCAAGCTCCCGATAAAGCATAAAAACATTATCTGCCAGCCCATGATAGAAAAAATCGACCTTTCGCCGTATCTTGAAAATGTCGAGCTGGTTATTGTAGGCGGAGAGTCGGACAAAAACGCGCGGCCGCTCGATTACGACTGGGTGCTTGATGTGCGCAGACAATGTGCGGAGAACGGTGTACATTTTGAGTTCAGGCAATGCGGAACGCATTTTATAAAGGACGGCAAAATGTACAATCTCAATGTCCGCGACCTGTGCAGTCAGGCGAAAAAGGCAAATATAAATCTGTAAAAATAAGCAAGGGTTCGGGGAAATCGTCCCGAACCCTTGCTTCAGCTTGTCGAAAAAGTGATTTTTCGA
>CAMEKZ010000161.1 GCA_945921635.1 uncultured Clostridia bacterium | reverse complement strand
CACATCCATGCCTACCGTACAGCCCGCACCGAACAGCGTGCCGTTAGGACTGGTCGCTTTCAGCGTCTGCCCTGCGTACTCACCTGTCTTTATGTACAGCATAAGCTCCTGATTTCCGTAACGGTTGCCGTCCTCCTGCAGATTGTCCTTGGTTATTTCTTCCACACGAGCCTTTTCAAAGGTTCTGCCCTCGGTGGAGACGAGCGGCACCTTGTCAAAAGCGTTAAGGGCGATTATTCCGGCGATACAGACCGCCGCCGCGATAATTACGACCGCCGCCCTTGTCAGATTTGATTTTGTGAGATATTTCTGTGCAAAGCTTTTCACGGTTCACTTTCCTTTTCATTGTAATTTATCCGTAACCGCGTTTTACCCCCGGCTTTCACCGAGGGCAAAACGTGTGTCATTTATGAAGAGTATTTAAGGGGAACTCAATGTTACTTGCGTTTTCTGTTCTTGACAACATCGGGCACTACTATTCCCGAAAGTCCAAGCAGGCAGAGCGCCGATACTCCTGCAAATGCCATCGGAGAGCCGAGCTGTGCGCCGGTCGGGGGATTGAGATTCGACTCGCCTATAGAGGGTTCTTCTGTAGGCTCTTCTGCTGTGGGTTCGTCAACCGCAGGCTCGTCTATTACGGGTTCGTCTGTGGGTTCGTCTGTGGGTTCGTCTGTGGGTTCGTCTGTGGGTTCATCAATTGCGGGTTCATCTGTAGGCTCGTCAGCATCAGGCTCGCTTACATCTTCCGAGCCGCCGATTACTGTTTCGGGCTCCTTGTATACTTCAAGAGCGGCTACGCTCTCGTTTAAGTAAGCTGTAGCTTCGGCGATCTCTGTTGATGTGGACTGTACGTCTGCGATAACCGCTTCGGCGTTTTCTACAGCCGCTGTTACCTTTGCCGCGGACTCGTCGGTGTACTTTGTATCACCGGTAAGCTTTGCCTTTGCCGCTTCTACCGCGTTTTTAAGTGTTTCGTTATCTGCGGTCTTTACTATGGTGTAAGCGGAAGAGCCGGCGAGAACCTCGTTTGTGTCAGCATCATAGGTGGTGATTGTAAGCGCGGTTTCGGTGAGATTGATTACCGAGTAGCTGGGCGTCCAGGTCTGGCTTCTCTCCGCGATGTAGTCCTGCTGTGTCGGGATAAGCTCGTAGAACTTCGAGCCTGTAGAGGAGTTTGCCTCCATGTACACAATTCCCTCGGGGTCTACTATTGTGCCTGTCACAAGTTTGCTGTTTATAACATAGCAGTTGTTCTGTGTGAGGAACTCATCATCGATATTAGTCTTATCGTATGCGGTGTGCTCCTTGCCGTCACCGCTGAGCTGGAATGTTCTCGAATAGGTGTGGTCGTGCCCCTGTAATACTACATCAATATCAAACTCGTCAAAGATGGGGGTGAGCTGTGTTCTGAGTATGATACCGTCGGAGTCGGAGTGGTCAAGGCCGGAGCCGTAAATATCCTGGTGGAACATCACGATTCTCCACTTCTTGTCGCTGTTTTCGCTGACTGCCTTTTCGATAACGTTCTTGTGTGTAGCGCAGTTGTAGTTGTTGGAGTCGATTACGATAAACAGTGCGTCACCGTAGGTGTAGTAGTAATCAGTACCCGCTTTGGTGTGGCCGAGCGCGTAGGCGGTATCGTCAAGATTGAAGGTGTTGGGGTTGTTAAAGTGGTAGGAATACTGATACGAGCCGCTGTCGTGGTTTCCGATTGTGGTGGATACGGGGAGAGATGAAAGTGCAGATGCGTTTAAATAGCCTGCATACTCATATTCCCTGTCAGCGTAGTTTACCTGATCGCCCGCACTCACCATGAAGCTTACCTCGGGGTGGGCGCTCATCGCGGCGTTGAGCGTATTGTTCCAGTTGAACGCGTCGTTTCTCGCGGCGATTTCGTTCGCCATCTTTTCATTTTCGGTGCTTGTCTGTCCCTTGCACGCGCCTATCTGCGGGTCGCCTACATAAAGAAAAGAGAAGGACTCGGGGTCGCCTGTCTTTATCTTCTGTGCAGCGCCCCACTTGCCGTTCTTATATACCTGATAATAGTACTGTGTCGAGGCTTCAAGACCAGTTACGGTCACCTTATTTGAATAGTAACCGTCAAGCGCCTCAATATTGATTTTTACCTGTGTACCCGAAAAATCCACAGCGCCGCTCATATCGGCGTTTTTGGATATGCGTACCTTCGGTATCTCTACGGTCTTTGAATACCACGCGTAGCCGAGCTGTGTCTCGTCTGCGCCGGGTGTTATCGACACCTTTTCATAGTCATTTTTTACGGTCTCCCACTCTGTTTTCCATGCTGTCCATTCGGATGTAGCTCCCTCGGAGCCGTCGTTCCAGTGCTCGGTTGCGGCGTAAACCGACATAGCTGCGCTTGACATCATGATTGCCGCAAGAGCCGCCGCAGTTATTTTTCTGCTTGTTTTCATACTTATAACCATTCCTTTCCTATTGAGGCAGTTTGTGCCGAGAGGATCTGCCGAGGCACAAACAACGGATTTGAAAAATCTTTGATTTTTCAAACTTGCCTTTCCTTTCAGTCCCATTTTGGGAATATGTCTTTGTCTTTTGTCCGACAGGCATATTTTATCACGGGAAACGAAAAAGAGTAACCAATAAAGGGTAAAAGTTTTGTAAAAATGGGGTATCAAATCCGAGGTGCATAACGCAGTCAGCGCCAAACTTCCCAATATGCACCGGCTTTGCTTTACTTGTTATAGGGAGATAATAAGCGTCAGCGAGAGTCGGCAGAGGTTCGGAGAACCCCCAAGCGCCGTAAAACAACAAATTTTTATTGAAAAACAATAAAAAACTATTGACAAACATAAAACAACGTGGTAAAATATAGCTATCAAAACCGAAAGGACTGAACTTATATGCAAAAGAAAAGCATCTCGCTTTTTATCTCAATCGTTCTGGTAAAAATCGTATTCGTTCTGATTATTGTATGTTGTATAGCCGCGCCGTGGCTTGTGCGCGCCTACGATGGCGAGTACGTCCTTGCCGCGGGTCAGGACTCTGTCTATATGCCCCTGCTTGTCACGCTGTACTGCGCGGCTGTGCCCGCAACGCTACTGATAATAGCGCTTGACCGACTGCTTGCAAATATCAGCCGCGGGGACGCGTTTATCGAGCGGAATGTCATGTGGCTCAGGATTATCTCCTACTGCTGCTTTGCAGAGAGCGTCATCTTCATCTACTTCGGATTTCTGCGGCACTTCGCGTTCCTGGTCGTTATCGCGGCGGCGTTTTTCGGACTTATCCTGCGGGTAATCAAAAACGTGTTTGAGCAGGCAATTGCGCTCCGCGAAGAAAATGACTTCACCATATAATGTAATGCAACGGAAAGGACAGAATTATGCCGATTGAAATAAACCTTGATGTGATGATGGCAAAGCGGAAGATTTCCTCAAACGAGCTTGCCGAGTACATCGGGATAACCCCCGCAAACCTCTCGGTGCTCAAAACCGGAAAGGCAAAGGCTATCCGCTTTTCCACCCTCGAAAAAATCTGCGAGGCGCTTTGCTGTCAGCCGGGAGATATTCTCGTATACAAAGACGCAAACTCCGGTGATTCCGATAACAAGCCGAAAGGAGAGCTATAACCATGCAGAACACGCAATCACAATCCGGAGCGGACTTCTGGGATAACGAGCCGGTACAGCCCGTTCAGCCGATACACGCCTACAACCCCGACCCGCCGTACTACCGCGTACTCCAGAGGCCGCCCGAGCCGAAGCCGGTGTATAAGACGCAGGACACGGTATTCAGCCTTATCGCGATAGCAGTCGGATTTATCATAGTCAAGCTGTTTTTCACCGGCAGCTCGGTGTACGATTTCGGCGCGGTCATGGTGTCGGGCTGGTACCATGTGATAACCGCCTTCTGCGGGGTCGCCGCTCTGTTTTATATCGGGAAGAAGCCGGGTGTCGGACAATGGCTGATTTTCGGCTGTGCTATGCTGTTTTGCGCGGTGCCGTTCTTTGCGACATCTGCGCCGGTGCGCTTCTTGTCGTGGGTGTACGCCGCAGTCCTGCTGTGCTATTTTGCCTACAGCTTTTCCTCTGGTGCGAAAATGCTCGCAGACGGCTTTGTATTGCACCTTTGCGCGGCGGTATTTGCCGTTCCGGTGCTGAACTTTACCGCCGCCCCTGCCGCGGTATTTTCCCCGATTAAAAACAGGAAAAGCAAGAGCAGAATGCCGCTTTATATCCTGCTCGGACTGCTGTCGTCCTTGCCGGTTACGCTGATTGCTGCCGCGTTTTTATCCTCTGCGGACGATAACTTCGGCAGAGCAGTCGGAAAAATCTTTAGCGGCTTTGGCGACAACTTTTTCCAGAATCTGCTGATATTTGCTTTCAGCCTGCCCCTGTCATTCCTGCTGTTCGGCATACT
>CAMEKZ010000160.1 GCA_945921635.1 uncultured Clostridia bacterium | reverse complement strand
GGTTACTATGGTAGTTGTGTATTTGTGACCCGTTGCGGGGATTTCCTGAGTTTCGGTTGCGCCGCAGGAGCAGGTTCTGGTCTTTTCACCGTCCTCAGTACAGGTAGCCGCTTTGGTGGTAGTCCATGCGCCGTATGAGTGGGTGGTGTGGTCTAACAATTCATAGTCAAAGCCGTTTTCCTTTGCGTAGGCTGTGCCGTCTGTGTTATAGTAGCAATAGATTTTGAAATCATCACATTTAGAAACACTTGCAGATTGTCCTTTATAGCCTAACGCACGGAACGATATAGTTTTAACGCTTTTCGGTATAGTTATGGATTTAAGAGAAACACAATCCAAAAAAGCATCCTCGTCGATAGTTTCGAGATTGCCGGGCAAGGTTACTGATGAAAGTACATTGCAGTGGCCAAATGCCAGTCTGCTTAAATTTCCTCCTCAAATTTTTGTTAATCAGCCGCTTTTGTGCCTAAAATGACTTATCGCATATCAATTATAATCTAATCAAGCACAAATGTCAAGAGTATATCAGCCTGATATGATACAATAATACAAAGCGAGGTGTTCTTTATGGCATATTATCAGCGTATTCGCGATTTACGCGAGTACAACGACAAGACACAGCAGGAGCTTGCGGAGTATCTCGGTACATCTTCACAGCATTACGGCAAATACGAGCTCGGAAATGCGGAAATCCCCTTTGAGCGCGCTATCATGCTCGCAAAATACTACAATGTCAGCCTTGACTACATCGCGGGGCTTACCAACAACAAGCGCGGGCTCACCGCAAGCGAGCTCAGCAATACACAGCGGCAGCTTCTTTCGGCAGTCGAAAAGCTTTCTCCCGAAGCGAAAAAAGATTTGATTTCTTTACTCAGAACTCTTATAACTATCCTGCAAAAATAAATGCCTGTAGCTGTGAAAGCGTACAGGCAATTTTTATTACCATATAAAAACCGAACCACCCGAACTCCCCGGGTGGTTTGCCTTTATCAACCTTGTCTCTTACTCAATAATCAGAAAATCAACGAAGCCCGTCATTTCAAAAACCTCCATGACCTCATCGCATACGCCCGTAAGCTTCATCGTGCCGACCTTGCTTATCTTCTTGTGAGTTGCGAGCAGCACGCGCAGTCCCGCAGAGGATATGTATTCAAGCTTGTTCATATCCAGTACGAGGTTGCTTGTGTCCTCGGGCAGCTCGGAAATGGTCTTTTCGAGCATGGGTGCGGTGTTTGTGTCAAGTCTACCTTCAAGCACAAGCACTACAGCGCCGTCCTTGTTTTCAACATTGATAGTCATAGTAATTTCTCCTTTAATAATTTACTTATATAGGCATATTCTCACCGATTTGCGGCGAGAGATAATATCCATGTCATTTTCTCCACAGCTCGTCGTGCTTTACAGGGTGGTAGTCGAGATTCAGATTGTACATCGGGGTGTCAAGCGTCTCGGCGAGCGCCTTTACCGCCAGCGGTATTTCCGGCGAAAAGTCGAGATACCAGTCGATACTCTCCAGAATATACCGCCGCTTGAAGTCGTTGTCTGCAACCACCGCGCTTTTCAGATTGTGAAGCCGGTCTGCGGCCTTTACCTCGCAGGCGATGGGGTTTTGCTTTATCCCCGCAATATAATCCGCCATGATATAGCCTTTTTTCTTGGTGACAAGCTTTACCGCTGTCAGCACCTCTTTGCCGCCGAGCTCCTCGATTTCCTGCTCGGTAGCGTCGGTGTCCTCAAGCAAATCGTGAAACAGTCCCGCTATCTGATAATCGGTGCCATAGCCCTTTTCACGCAGAATAGCGGCAACCTCGACGGGGTGGGTTATATACGGCGCGCCGCCTATGCGAAGCTGCCCCTCGTGCTTTTTCGTTGCAAAATCAAGCGCCGCGTTATATCTGTCAGTATCAGTCATTTTCCGCACCCTTTATCTCGTTATAGACATTGAACAGGCGCTTTGCCTGCCGCTCGGCGCGCTCCTTGTTGCTCGCCGACAGGGAGATAAACTCCGCCGCCTGCTGCTCGGTATAGCCGCCCGTGACAAGCTCGGCACGGCAGAGAAATCGCAGAGCCACGTTTGACGAAAGAATATCAAGCTCGCTGCCTTTAAGCACCTTTTCCGCAAGCCTGTACGCCGTGTCCTTATTTCGCTCCAGCATAGCCTGAAGCTCGCCTATCGTCTCTATTTTCAGCCATTTGAGCTGGATTATGTAATTCTCGGGGTCGATGTCGGTTATCTCCGAGCCCTCTATGCCCGCAAGCTCCTGCAAAAACGCCCGCATACTGCGGTTTCGCGCCATGTATTCGCGCAGCGAAATCATGTCTATCAGCACATCGTCCGCGTTGTCATTTATGATTTTCTCGCGGGTCTCGTTAGCGTAGCTGTTTATGTGGTTGCGGGTGCGCATAAATTCATCGTCCGCGATTTCGAGCAGTCCCGCAAGCCGCGCGAACTCTCTGGTTACTTCTCTCGGCACGCCGAACTCGCTCTTATAACCGAGGTCGTGATTTATCGCCGCCCACGCGTGCTGTAAAATCGTGCGTATCTGTATCTCAAACTTCTTGCCGCATATCTCCTTCGGATATTCTCCGTTGTCGGGGAGCGAGCAGATATAGTGCAGCGAGAGATAGCCGAAGGTGTCCGCCTTTATCAGCGCACGCTTATCCGAGGATTTTTCGCGGTTGATTTCAAAGCTCTCCTCGACAAGCTGACCCACTCTGTCCACATCATCTCCGAAATAGCAGATAACGCGCAGTCCGAGCAGGTCGTTGAGGTCGTCAAGCCGCTGGTAGTAGTCACCGTTTTTGTACAGCTTTCCCTCAAGGCTCTTTTCGCTCTTGACGCGGTGCTCGATTCCGGTAATCAGCACGCCCGAGCCTTTAAGCACATTTTTCAGCCTATCGGAAGCAACTTCTTCAAGCTTCAGAAAGTTCGGACGCTCTCTTTTAAAGTCGTCCAGAATCATGCGGTCTTTTACATTCATAGAAAATGACTCCTTTAAGCCGCCGCTTCGCCGCCGAAAATCACGCAGTAAAAAGCAAAGGCTTGTAATACACTATACAATTATAGCGCAAAACAAGCCGGATTTCAACCCTAAATTGCAATCTTTGGGCATTATGATAAATAAAGGTAACCTAAAGTCATTCTTTTTCGCACACCGATTTCACCCAGCCCGTGATGCCGTGCGGCAGTCTGCTGTCCGCGGGTGTGCCGTCGTCGAAGATGAGGTTGCTCTGAATCCAGTTTATTATGCAGTGCTGTCCCATCTCAAAGCCGTAGAAAACCGACGCCACGCCGCCGTCACCGTTGTACACCCAGTCGGGGAAGAAGCACATACAGTTTTTTAGCTGCGAAAGCTTTTCTATATGCGGCGCGATGCACTCGTCAAAATTCGCAAGCTCGTCGCGCTTGGCGTGTGCGAGAATGATCACCACTCCGCTGTCGGATATTCTGTCAAGGGCGGGGTAGGAGGGTAGGTAGCCGGACGCTATCGGCATAGCCGCGTCAAAATAGCCACAGTAATTCTCCAGTAACCGCCATGTAAAATGGCCGCCCGCGGACGCACCCAGGACGAATTTTTTGCCTATGTTGCGCTCATTATCTGAACAGACCTTGTCGTATATAGCCTTTACAGGCTTTGAGTAGATTCTATCCCATGTGCCGATAAGAGTGCCGTCGTCAAGCCGCTTCTCGTTTGCGAGCGGGACGATAAGGTACGCGCCGCCCATCTCGCGCTGATACTTTTCCGAGGCGAACTGCTCCGCGCCGCAGCACATGATACAGCCCTCGCCCATAAGCGAGTTGCTCGCGCCGTGCAGCCACATCAGCACGGGGTACTTTTTATCGGGGTCAGCGCCGTGCTTTATGGGGTCGTAGACGTAGTATCTCAGGTCGCCGGTCTCCTCGCACGGATAGAGGTACTCGTCGAAGAGGTCAAAGTAAATCTTGCTTTTAAATGTTGTGCTGTAGCTGATGAAGTCACCGTCGTTCATTTCCTTTGCCCATACGGGCACGGCGGATTTGTCCTGCGCGGTTTGCTTAAAATCTGGTAGTGCCATGGTGTTCTCCTTTTATGCGGCGGGTGCCGGAATAATTACCTTTTAGATATAATAGCATTTTATGGGCGGAAATGCAAGGGGGAATAATAAAGCTTTGCCAGGGGCAAAGCGGGGGAATATCTGTTTATCGCGGGAAGAATAATGGTGAATATAAAAGAAAAATCCAAGCCTTGCGACTTGGATTTTTCTGGTGCGGGAAATGGGACTTGAACCCACACGCCAATACTGACACAAGCACCTCAAGCTTGCCTGTCTGCCTATTCCAGCATCCCCGCAAATCAGCATAATCTATTATAGCAGACAAGCACGGTTTTGTCAATAGTTTTTTGCAAAATTTTTAAAATATTTTTTCATAAGTAAATTCTCAAAGTAAATTCCACAGTGGAATTTGAAGTAGAATTTACTTTAAG
>CAMEKZ010000159.1 GCA_945921635.1 uncultured Clostridia bacterium | reverse complement strand
GAAATTTCATCGTCAGATGCGGCAAGCTTTACAAGCTCCTTTTCGGTTTTCAGCGCACCCTCTATCGTGCCGTGGAGCGACATCGGTATAAGCCGCGCCACGCTGTCCACCTTTGCGTAGGGCAGTCCCATCGCTCGTCCCGCGTCGCGTATCGCGCCGCGCGCCGCCATCGTGCCAAATGTAATAATCTGTGCCACATGGTCGCGCCCGTACTTGTCTATTACATAGTCGATTACCTCCTGCCGCCTGATGTAGCAGAAATCGACGTCAAAGTCGGGCATACTCACCCTCTCGGGGTTTAAAAACCGCTCGAACAGCAAATCAAAGCGGATAGGGTCTATATCGGTGATTTTAAGGCAGTAGGCGCATACGCTTCCTGCGCCCGAGCCTCGTCCGGGGCCTACCGCAATCCCTTTTGACCGCGCGTAGGCGATAAAATCCGCGACTATCAGAAAATAGTCGATATATCCCATCTTGCGTATGACCGAGGTTTCGTATTCTATCCGCTCGCGTATCTCGGCGGACGGATTTTCGCCGTAGCGCTCCTTTGCACCCTTTTTTACGAGCATATCAAAATACTCGTCATTACTGTCATATCCGGGCGCTTTAAAATAGGGGAGCACGGTGTGACCAAACTCAAAGCTGACGTTGCACCGCTCGGCTATTTTTACGGTGTTTTCTATAGCTTCGGGCGGGAACAGCGCCGCCATCTCCTGCTCGGTCTTGAGATAAAACTCATCGGTAGGAAAGTGCAGGGCGCTCTCGTCATTCAGCGTGGTGTTGGTCGCTATGCAGGTAAGCACCCTCTGCACATAGCTGTCCGGCTTTGTCAGATAGTGTGCGTCATTTGTAGCGGCAAGCGGGGTAGAGGTGTCCTTTGCAAGCCGTATAAGATACGGCAGAATTTTCTTCTGCTCGTCTATGCCGTTGTTTTGTATCTCAATATAGTAGTTTTCTTCGCCGAAAATCTTCTTATATTCAGCAACAACAGCTTTCGCATCGCCGTATCGGCCGTTTAGCAGTAAGCGCGGTATCTCTCCCGACAGGCACGCCGACATACATATAAGCCCGTCCGAGTATTTTTTAAGCAATTCGCGGTCTACTCTCGGCTTGCCGTAAAAGCCCTCGGTGAAGCCGAGCGACACAAGCTTTGACAGATTGTGATAGCCGGTGTTGTTCTTGCACAGCAGTATCAGGTGATACGGCTTTAAATCCTCTTTTGTGGTTTTGTCAAAGCGGGTGCGCGGCGCGACATACACCTCGCACCCGATGATAGGCTTTATCCCGTTTGCGACACATTCATTATAAAAATCGATACAGCCGTACATCACGCCGTGGTCGGTAATAGCGACTGCGGTCTGTCCCATCTCCTTTACACGGCTTACAAGCCCTCTTATACGGCACGCGCCGTCAAGAAGGCTGAACTCGCTGTGTACATGAAGATGAACAAATCCGCTCATACCGTGCTATTCCTTTCCCGCGCGGAGCTTTGCCGCGATTTCACCGATTTTTTTAAGGCGGTGGTTTACTCCGCTTCGGCTTATCGGCGGCTCTAAGAGCTTCCCTATGTCGCTCAGCGACAGCTCGGGCGATTTAAGCCGTATCTCGGCTACCTGCAAAAGCTCGTCCGAGAGATAGCCGCGCCCCTTTGTGTCAAAGATGTAGTTTATATCTTCGGCCTGCTTTGCGGCGGCGGCTATGGTCTTGTCGAGGTTTGCCGACTCGCAGTTTACCGTGCGGTTTACGTTGTTTCTGACCTCTTTGTAAATCTTTACGTTCATTATCTCCATGGCCTGCATCATAGCGCCCATGTAGGTGAGCATATCCGAGATTTTCTCGCTCTCCTTTATGTACAAAAAGCTGCTGCCGCGGCGCGAGGACTGCTTTACCGTCATGCCGTGCTCATCAATCATCTGAGCCAGCAGGCGGCACTTTTCCCTGTCGTGTAAAAACAGCTCAAGCTGATAGCCCTTTTCGGGGTTTGCCGCAAATCCGCACACCAAAAAAACGCCCCGCAAAAACACGCCGAACGCATCATCATCCGAGCAGTCGGGGAGAGCCTTTGCAAAGCCTTTATCGTAAAGGGTGACGGTGTAGAATACGCCCGCGCGGCGTCCCGCCGCGCTTTTTTCGGTTTTGCCGACCGAAAAACGCGGCTTTTCGTCTGCATGAGAAAAGCCCTGTACTATACAGTCCGCGACCCTTTTATTCTCAGTCTGAAAAAAACATTCTTCGCCGTTTTCGCTCATGGCAAAAGCCGCGCCCTTTGCAAGCAGGTACAGCTGTTTTTTGCTGTGCTCCGCTCTGCAAAGCTCGTTCTTTATGTCGGCGGCAAAGGACATCCTTTATCATTCCCTCCGTCTTATTTGTTCGTTTTGTTTATATCGCGGTGAAGTACCCTCGCCTTGAGGTGATTTTTGCAGATATGCTCGCACATATTCTCCGCAAAGGTTACACTGCGGTGCTTTCCGCCGGTACAGCCGAAGGCTATTACAAGCTGGCTCTTGCCCTCGTGCAGGTACTGCGGTATCAGAAAGTCGATAAGGTCTGACAGCTTTGCCTGTAGCGTCTGCGAGCTTTCAAACTGCATAACATAATCCCGTACCTCTTTATCGAGTCCGGTCTTGGTTTTAAGCTCGGGTATGTAAAAGGGGTTCGGCAGACAGCGCACGTCAAAGACTAAATCTGCCTCGTTAGGCACGCCGTATTTAAAGCCGAAGGAAATACAGCTGATCATCATGCTGTCAGACGGGCTGTCAAGGAAGATATTAAGCAGATTTTCCTTTAAGGTAGAGGTGGACATAAGGCTTGAATCAATGTAAAAGTCCGCCGACTGCTTCATCGGCTCGATTATCTCGCGCTCTGCGTCAATAGCCTTGTCTATATCTCCGTTCGCTATATCAAACAGCGGGTGACGTCGCCTTGTCTCCTTGTAGCGCTGTTTTATAACGTGGTGGTTTGCGCTCATAAACAGCACCTTTACGTTTAGTCCGCGCTTTTTAAGCTCGTCTATGCTCTCGTTCAGGTGCAGAAACATAGTTCCGCCGCGTATATCGGTAACTATGGCAACCTTTGTTATATCCTCGTTTTCCTCGCAGATTTCGGCAAATCTGGGTATAAGCTGCGGCGGCATATTGTCTATGCAGAAATAGCCTATATCCTCCAGTACGTTTACCGCGCAGGATTTTCCCGAGCCGGACATACCCGTAACAATTACAAATTCGGTTTTCATAATTTTTTTATGACCCCTCGTCATTCCATGATAAGGACTTCACATTCAAGGCTTACGCCCGTCTGCTCCTTTACTCTTTGCTTTACTATCCCCACGACACCCATGACATCGTCAAAGGTAGCGTTGCCTTTGTTTATAACAAAGCCGCTGTGCTTGGTGCTGACCTCCGCGCCGCCGCACCCCACGCCCTTCAGTCCGCAGGCCTCAATGAGCCTTGCGGCGTAGTCACCCTCGGGACGCTTAAAGGTACTGCCTGCGCTCGGATATTCGAGCGGCTGTTTTTCGCGCCTGCGCTCCATCAGAGTGTCCATGCGCTCCTTTATTTTCATTTTATCGCCCTTTTGCAGCCTGAATTTCACCGACACTATGCAGTAGCCAAGCTCGGAAAAAATGCTGTGGCGGTAGGATAAATCCATCTTTTCAAGCGGGAGCACCTTAATCTCGCCGCGCTCGTTTATATACTTGCAGGACACAACCACGTCCTTCATTTCGCCGCCGTATGCGCCCGCATTCATATACACCGCGCCGCCTACCGAGCCCGGTATGCCGTAGGCAAATTCAAGCCCCGTGAGCGAGTTTTGGAGCGCAAGCTGGCATACTGCCGACAGCGACGCTCCCGCCTTGCACTCGATTATATCACCGTCCACATGGGCGGTGGCAAAGTCGCTCCCGATAAGCAGTACCGCGCCTCGCAGTCCCTTGTCGCTGACAAGGATATTGCTGCCCCTTCCGATGATATAGTAGTTTATGCTGTTTTCGGTACACTGCCGCATAAGCTCGCAGAGAAGCGCCTCGCAGTTTATTTTAATCATAATATCACACTCGCCGCCTATTTTAAACGAGGTGTGATTTTTCATAGGCTCGTGTTTTAATACCGCCGCTCCGTATTTTGCGGCGGTCTGTTCGATTATGGCATAATCTGTATTGTTCAAAGCTTACTCCTTGATTTAAGCGGGGCGTGCCCCGCTTTTATTGAGATGTATGTAATTATTTGCCGAGTAAATAGAGATTTGCCGCGCCGACTATGCCGGCGTCGTTTCCGAGCTTTGCTATGGCAAGCTTTGTTGAACGTTCGGGATTTATACAATAGCTTTCGCGCTTTATATATTCTTCAAGCGGCTTTGTCAGATAGTCGCCCTCTTTGCAGATTCCGCCGCCGATAAGAAGCATTTCCGGCTGGAAGGTGTTTACCACGTTTACAAGTCCGCAGCCGAGATAATTCAGATATTCGTCCACAACCT
>CAMEKZ010000158.1 GCA_945921635.1 uncultured Clostridia bacterium | reverse complement strand
CCCGCCCGCGAAAACCCCCGCGACAGCGGCGGCGGTGGCGAGGATTGCCGCGAGGTAAAAATATTCTCCCGTGCCGAGCGACACACCGAGCGCGGTCGCCGCGCCGCAGACCGCACCTGCTCCGCTCCCGTATTTCATCGCGGCAAAGCAGGACATCAGCGCAGACAGAATTATGCCGAGGTTGAAGATATTGAAGGTATAGTGCGCCGCTATGCTTGCGGCTATGATACAACCGATAAGCACCGACAAAAAGCCGGCGGGGTTGCTTTTTATATTAAGCGCGGCAAGCTCGCGCTGTTTAAACAGCCGCTTTATGTTCTGTATCACACGCGCGCCGCCGCCCGCCATAAGTCCGAGGACACAGCAGGCAAGCATATCGCTGACCGAGCGCGATGTGATAAAGCTTGCGGTAAACACCGAGCCTGCGGCGGTCACGGCAGATATTATATCCGCTGCTCTGCCGTCTTTTTTCCCCGCGCGGGAGACTATCAGCCGCACCGCCATCACCGACAGCAGAGCGGAGGTAACGGTCACGCAGTCGGCATAGTTTCCGGTAAGTATGTACCCCATGACGCTGCCTAAAAACGAGCTTATGCAGTCTAGTCCGCTAAGCGCCGCGGTAAACGACGCCGAAAACGGCGAGGGCTTGCCGAAAACCGTGCTCATGGATATGATAAACGCCGCAAAAATAACCGCTATATGCCGCGCCGTGCCGTATCTGCGGACATAGCGGCTTTTTGCGCTTGTACTGCTTGTACTGTCGGCAGACGAAAAAGCTTCCCTTTGCAAAATTATCACCGTGCCTTTCAAAGAAATGCTATTATGCCATCATTTTACAGCATATATTCGGTGAATTTTGTCAAAAGGAAGCTTTATTACTAAAACCGTTCTCTTTTATTCTCGGCTTTGCTCCACAATACGATAAAGTGAAACAAAATTTTCCATAGTAAGCTCTTCTGCGCGCGCGGCAGCCTTTATTCCGCTTTGCTCCATTTTTTCGGCTAGCACAGGCTTATCTATCTTAAAATACCCGGACAGGGGATTTATAAGCTGTTTTCTCCGCTGTGAAAACGCCTGCTTTACCACCTCGAAAAACAGCCTTTCATCATCGACCTTATACGGCGGCTCATTGTACAGTTCAAGCTTTATGACCGCGCTGTCAACGTTCGGCGCGGGCATGAACGAGCCGCGGTTTACGCGGAAAAGCTTTTTCGGCTTGCAGTAATAGTTTACCGCCGCGGTTATCGCGCCGCACTCGCGGCTGCCGACGGGGGCGCAGATTCTGTCCGCCGCCTCAAGCTGAACCATGACGGTGATTGACTTTATGCCGCACCTATCCTCAAGCAATTTCATAATCACGGGCGAGGTGATGTAGTAGGGGAGATTTGCACAGACTATCACTTCCATTCCCGCAAATTTCTCTGCTATCAGCGCGTTTATATCGGTCTGGAGCACATCGGCGAAGATAACCTCTACATTGTCAAAATCGGCGAGGGTCTCGTCAAGAATAGGTTTCAGCGCGGTGTCGATTTCTATTGCGACCACCTTTTTGCACCGCTCGGCAAGCTCGCGGGTCAGTACACCGATACCCGTACCTATTTCTATCGCGCCGACCGAGCTTTCTGCGCCGCCCGATTCGGCTATTCTGGGGCAGACAGAGGGGTTTATCAGAAAGTTCTGCCCGAGGGATTTTGTAAATGAAAAGCCGTGCCTTTCAAATAGTGATTTTATTGTGGAAATGTCTGTAAGTTTCATTTGCTTGTTCCTGTTATTCGTTTTTTCCGAGCATCTCTATCACCTTGAACGCCTGCTTTAAATTAGCCGCGCCGTAGATGCTTATGCCGTAGTTTTCGCTTTTGTCAAGGCTTTTGAGCGAGGACTTGGGCACGATGCACTTTTCAAAGCCCATTCTTGCCGCCTCGCGCACGCGCTCCCTGATATGCGATACCGCGCGTATCTCGCCGCCGAGACCAACCTCGCCGAACACCGCCACGTCCTCGCCTATCGGCTTGTCGCAAAGTCCGGAATATAAAGCTAAAGTGACCGCAAGGTCGCTTGCCGGCTCGTCTATGCGAAGTCCTCCGATTATGTTTATATACACATCGTGTGCGCCGAAGATGTAGCCTGTCCGCTTTTCAAGCACCGCGAGCAGTACGCACAGGCGGCTGTAGTCAACCCCTGCCGAAACCCTTCTCGGCGCGGCAGAGCCGGTCTTGCTGACTAAAGCCTGTACCTCGGCTAAAATCGGCCGCGTGCCCTCCATCGTGCAAAGCACGGTTATTCCGCTCACCCCTGCGGGTCTGCCGGAAAGGAGCATAGCGGACGGGTTTTCTACCTGCACAAGTCCCTTGTCCTGCATCTCAAACACGCCGATTTCGTTTGTCGAGCCGAAGCGGTTTTTCGCCGAGCGCAGTATGCGGTAGCTCAGCTGCTTGTCACCCTCGAAATAAAGCACGGTGTCCACTATATGCTCCAGAACCTTGGGGCCTGCTATGCCGCCGTCCTTGTTTACATGACCGACAAGGAACACCGATATATCAAGGCTCTTTGCCATCTGCATAAAGGCGCTCGTGCACTCGCGCACCTGAACAAGGCTGCCGGGCACGGACTGAATCTCCTCGATTTTCATGGTCTGTATAGAGTCTATTATAACCACATCGGGTCGGTTTTCCTTTACTCCCGCGATAATAGTATCACAGTCGGTGCAGGCGGATATGTACAGCCCGTCTGCATTCACCCCGAGCCTGTCGGCGCGCAGCTTTATCTGCCGCTCGCTCTCCTCGCCCGAGATGTACAGCACCTTTTTGTCTTTGGCAAGGCTGTTGCATATCTGTAAAAGCAGGGTGGATTTTCCTATACCCGGGTCGCCGCCGAGCAGTACAAGCGAGCCTTTTACAAGGCCGCCGCCAAGTACCCTGTCAAGCTCCTTCATGCCGGTGGGATAGCGCGGCTCGTCGCGAAAGCTCATGCTGTTTATGCTGTTTAAGCTCAGTGTACCTGCGGGTCTTACCGTGCCGGAAGACGATTTCTGCACTATGGTTTCTTCAAGCGTGTTCCATGCGCCGCAGGCGTTGCAGCGGCCGTTCCACTTCGGGTATTCCTGCCCGCACTCACTGCATATATAGATTGATTTTGACTTTGCCATATTTATACATCCTTTATTCGCCGTTTATATAAATTCACGATACGGTGACCGTTTTGCTTTCTGTTACAATTTCGCCGCTTTGAATAGCCGCGCTGTCGGTTATCGAGCCGTTATTTTCCGAAGTGCTGCTGCTTTCTCCGGTACTGCCGCTGTTATAGGCATTGTTTGCGGCGACGGTCTGCAAATATCTTACAACTCCGTTGTAAATCATGAATGCCACCTTGCGCTGATACGCTTCGTCAGACAGATTTGCCGCATCGTCGGGGTTGGAGAGAAATCCGCATTCGATAAGCACGGCGGGGGTCATGGTGTTTTTAAACAGGTAAAGCTCGCTGTCCATTAGCTTTATCTGCCGGTTGTTTTCCGGCTGTATAACCTTGAAATTGTCCTGCATAATCTGCGCCAGCAGGCGGTTGTCGGGGTTGTTTTCGTTGTAGAAAATCTGCGCGCCGAAATACTCGGCCTGGGTGAATTTATTCTGATGAATCGACATGAAAATGCAGTCCTTGTGCGCGTTTACTATGTCAAGGCGGTTTTCCATATCGGATACCTTCTGATTTCGCGTGCCGGTGACGCCGCTGTCGTGTATCGATATGTCCGAGTCACGGGTCAGCACTACATTAAACCCCGACAGCGTGAGCATATCGCGCAAATCCTTTACTATGGCGAGATTTATATTCTTTTCAAGCTCGCCGTTTATGCCTACTGCGCCGCTGTCCATGCCGCCGTGTCCCGCGTCAAGCACGATGGTGCGCTTTTCGGTGACTGTGCCGCCCGAGGTTCTGACCGACAGCTGTGAGTAGTCAGCGGTTGCGGCTATGATTGTAAAACAACCCAGCAGTACAAGCACCGCGGGTATGCGTGATTTTTTGAAGTTGAAATTGAATTTAAAACGCTTCATATCCCTTGCCCTTTCACAAATACAAGTATTTGTACATGATATGAGGGGGGCGGGACAAATATGACGGGCGGGGGAGAATTTTGAAGTATGGTATAAGTATAGCATAAAGGACGTGATATGGCAAGAAAAAACCGCCGCGGGCGGCGGGGAATATGACGGCTTAGAAAGCGGTAACGCTGCGGAGGGGCACAGCTACCTCTGCACTACCGCCGCCGAAGCGCAGTAGACTTGCCTCCCTTGGTCAAAGGGAATGGTAGGGCAGGCTACTAGCCTTGCCGATACGCACTAGACTTGCCTCCCTTGGTCAAATTGCGGTCACTTTGTATGCGCGGCATCGTGCCGCGCTTTGGGTGCCCGCTATACGGCATCCATGCCGTGGGAGGTGTCACAAAGCCAAAGGCTTTGTGACGGAGGGATTGTACCCTCAGAGTT
>CAMEKZ010000157.1 GCA_945921635.1 uncultured Clostridia bacterium | reverse complement strand
AAATCTATCGAAAGGAGGAAAGCCAATGCCTAACTGTAAAACCATTGCTATCTGCAATCAGAAGGGCGGCACAGGAAAAACGACCACAACGGTCAATTTAGGGATAGGGCTTGCGAAGCAAGGTAAAAAGGTACTCCTTGTAGATGCCGATCCCCAGGGCGACCTTACGACTTGCCTCGGATGGAAAGATAATGACAGTCTGCCGACTACCATTACCACTAAGTTATCCGAGATAATGCGTGAAGAAAACGGAAACCCGCATTTCGGTATTCTGCATCACGAGGAAAATGTTGATTTGCTTCCCGCAAACCTTGAACTGTCCGCTATGGAAATGATGCTTGTAACGACTATGAGCCGTGAAACCGTTTTGAGAACCTATCTGAATAAGGTAAAGAATGATTACGAATATATCCTGATCGACTGTATGCCTTCCCTCGGTATGGTAACTTTGAACGCTTTAGCGGCGGCAGACAGCGTAATCATCCCCGTTCAGGCTCAGTACCTTCCCGCAAAAGGAATGACACAGCTTATGCAGACCATCGGGAAGGTCAAACAGCATATCAATCCGAACCTGAAGATTGACGGTATCTTACTGAATATTGTAGATAACCGAACAAACCTTGCTAAAAGCACGGCGGACGCACTGAGGAAAAACTACGGAAGCGTGATAAAGATATATCACTCAGCCATTCCTATGGCAGTAAAAGCCGCAGAGGTAGCGTCGAAAGGTGTCAGCATATATAAGTATGAACCGAACAGTCCTGCGGCGAAGGCTTACGCTGAATTGACAAAGGAGGTGTTAGCCGATGGCAGGAAGAAAGAGCGACTTCACTCTGCCGACGCTCGATGACCTGTTCTCAACACAGGAAATGAGAGATGATGCGAAACTCGCAAAAATCCGGGATATTCCCTTAGAGCTGATTGACGATTTTCCCGACCACCCTTTTAAGGTGCGTGACGATGAAGATATGATGCAGCTCGTTGAGAGCATCAAGGAGCGTGGGGTTATCACCCCGGCAACCGTCCGTCAAAAAGAGAACGGCAGATATGAGCTTATTTCCGGTCACAGGAGAAAACGAGCGTGTGAGCTTGCAGGCTTTGAAACGCTCAGATGTGAAGTTGTTGACCTAACGAGAGATGAAGCAACCATCTTAATGGTGGAAAGCAATTTTCAAAGGTCGCAGATACTTCCCTCGGAAAAAGCGTTCGCATATAAAATGCGTTTGGAAGCAATGAACAGACAGGGACAAAGAACTGATTTAACTTCGACACCAGTGGTGTCGAAGTTGAGGACTAATGAAACTCTCGGAAATGAAGTTGGCGAAAGCCGTGAGCAAATTCGCAGATATATTCGCTTGACCAATCTTGTCCCCGAACTGCTTGACCTTGTGGACGAAGGCAGAATGAAAATGCGACCTGCCGTTGAGATTTCTTTTCTCGACGAGGACTGCCAGCGTGATTTGGTAGACGAAATCGACCTGAACGACTGCACACCGTCGCATGAACAGACAATCCGAATGCGAAAGCTGTTTGATGAGGGGAAGCTCACTCCCGAAGCCATTTCTGCGATTATGTCCGAGCAAAAGCCAAACCAACGCGAAAGAATCGTAATTAGCGGGGATAGGGTGCGGCAGCTGATTCCGAAAAGTGTTTCTATAAGCCAGACGGAGGAATATATCTGCAAGGCTTTGGAGCATTATGCGGCTTATCTGCGAAAGCGGGCAGAGCGTGATTCAAGATAGGGGAGTATTTTTTGTTCTCCCCTTCCTCACACTCTAACCCCTTAATATTTACTGACTTGCCGAAGAAGAATAAAAGCTATCTCTTAATATATAGCTATCTCTTTAAATTAAATCTATCTAAAGCAAGTCGAAAATACACACTTTTGGGAGGTGGTGCGTATGATTTAATTTTGCACTCTTGAAAAAAGAAGAAAAACTCGGTACAATGTGGGTAGAAAACCAAAGGATGGTGAGCCTATGAAAAAGCATCTTATACCGATTCTTGTTATTTCAGCTGTACTTTTGTCCGGCTGTGCTACTGATGAAAAGCCGCTTAACGCCGATAGTTGTTCTTCGGTCTGTTCGACCGGCGAAACCGTCACGGATAAGCCGGAAACTGTAAGTAAATCTGAAACGGTTGTTTTGACTACACCGGAAACCCGTGCTGAAACTTCTGCTCAAACCCATAATACAACGGCTTGCTCTTCTTCGGATAGTAAGCCGCAAACGGTAACTTCACCCAAAACCGCGGCTGATACTTCACAGCCCGACAAGCACGAAGAAGAAACGGATAAACCGGTTTTCTCTTCGGCAAGTACCACTGCCGCAGCTAAGCCGCACACGACCGCGAGCGAGAAAAAGCCGGCAGAAACCGCTAAGCCGGAAACTGAGAAACCTGAAACTGCTAAAACAGAAGCATACACAACTGCGCAAACTGCAGCAAGCTCTGCACCGAAAGAACAGCCGCAGACTATTCCTTTGATAGCAGACCGAGGCGAAGTCGAAGCGAAGGTTGCAAAATATATCAACGAATATCGCACCGAAAAAGCTATCGTTTTAAGCGGACTTACAGAAGTCGCACGTTATCGCAATCAGCAGCTTGTTACTGATTTTTGCCATACGGACGGCAGCGAGGCTCGTGCAACTTTTAAGTATGGCGAGTATGTTGATATGACCGTGTACGGTTTTCCCGAAAGCAGTAATTACTACAACGGATACAATCGTGAAGCAATCGCAAAAGTAAGCAAAGGCGGTACTGCCGACGAAATCGGTAAAAGAATCGCAGACGCCTTAAAAAACAGTCCGCCTCATTGGAGCTATCTCAGTTCGGGCGAATACCTGTATATGGCGGTTGGCTGTACCTTTGACGACGCTACCTCCGCCTGGTACTGCTGTGTTTGCGTAAGCAGCGTAGATTACGGCGGATAAACTGAATACCCACATATTTTGACGCTTGATTGAAAAATCAGGCGTTTTTCTATTTTACAGAAAGGACGAGACAAAATGAAAAAGAAATTTTCAAAAATCATGTCGGCTTTTCTTGCAGGCGCAATGCTGTTATCGACTGCGCCTGTCAGGACATTTGCCGCAGTAGCTTCCGACTTGCCCGATAATATGGCGGATTCCGCAATTCTTCGTGCTCTTGAATACACCGGCTACGATGTGCAAAAGCAGAAGAATGACGGCACGCTTTACCAGCCCGGCAGCTTTGGCTCGAGCGCGCCTGCATCGGTGCTGTCGGATATATCTTACGGACTTAGCCTTACCGGTAAAGAAACCGTATCAGACAGCAGTACGGCAACCGGAAAAGCGCCCGATATTTCGGCATTTGAGCAGTACGGCTTGTGCTGTGCAAGCTTTGTGACATATTACTTGTGCAACTATCTGCCGAATATTGAAGGCGCAGACACGCAGTATATATCGGACGCAGTGGACGCAACCGGGGCGGGAACTCAGTCTGTGTCTACCTGGCAGACAGCACTGAATAACCTTGCCGTTGCGGGAAAAATCGAGAAAATCGGTACAAGCGCCACAGATGTAGACAGAAGTAAGCTGACGCCGGGCGATATAATTATTTTCGGAACATCCGAAAACTCTCATGTGCATATCGCGGTCTATTCCGGTACTTATAACGGTGCCGATTTCATTATCCATGTCGGAAATGAACGCGGTCCGGAGATTATGCGTGCGGACTATATGGCGCAGGCAGGAGATAAGGGTTCCTATCCCAACGCTTATTTTCATCTGCCCGAAAATACTACCAAGCCTGACGGCGTTATCGAGGTGTATAAAAAAGGCACGGGCGGCGAAAAGCTGGCAGGAGCTGTCTTTACGGCAACAAATACCGAAACAGGTCTGTTGTACAAAATCGGACCGACAAACAGCAGCGGCTACGCCAAGACGAGTAAGCCTGTGCCCTACGGCACCTACACCGTAAAGGAAACCGTATTTCCTACCAATTATCACGCGTATGACAAAACCGAATGGAAGGTTACGGTGAACGCCGATAATAACGGCCTTGTAACAATCAAAGCGGTAAATGAGATTGATGATGGCTCGGCTAAGATTGTAAAGACTTCCGAGGATGGAAAAATAAGCGGCATCACCTTCACCGTTACAGGAAACGGAGTTAATAAAACCGTTACGACCAACGCAAAGGGCGAAATACTTATTAAAAATCTGAAACCCGGCACATACAGAGTTACCGAGGTGACAGCCGATAAATACAAGCCGCAGGAAAGCAGAACCGTGACGGTTGTAAGCAACAAGACCGCAACAGTTACCTTTAACAACGAGCTGAAGCGCGGCGATTTAAAGGTGATTAAGACCTCCGAGGATAACTTTGTCGAGGGCATAACGTTCCACCTGTATGGTACTTCCCTCAGCGGAACAAAAGTTGATGAATATGCCGTTACCGATAAGAACGGCGTAGCATATTTCGATGATGTGCTTATATCCGGCTCTACCCCCTACACCG
>CAMEKZ010000156.1 GCA_945921635.1 uncultured Clostridia bacterium | reverse complement strand
TGCCAAATCATTTCCTTTTGCCATGAGTTGTGCGGGATTTTCAGTACGAATTTTTCGTCGCGCGGGAGCACGCCCTCTTTTTCTATCCCGAGGTAGTTGAACGAGGAAACGTAGGTCAGCGTGTAGCTGTTATCCGTCGAAGTGTTTTTCACCTCGGTAAAACAACGCACGACCTGTATACCGTCATAAAAGCGGTAGGTGCTGATTACTTCAATCCCCGTCGGCTCGTCATACTGCGTGATTTTGATAATACGTCCGGTATCGTCGCGGGTGTCGGAAAAATCCTTGTATTTCAGCCGATAGCCGGGAGATGTCACTATGTACTTTGTGCCGTGACGCTCCAGCGGCCTGTCAAGTCCTGCAATCTCCACCTGCGCTATGTCAAAGCAGCCCTCAAAGGTCTGCTCGAACATCTCGTGGTGAATATCGTTTTCGTTATACGGCAGAGCCGAAAAGTGCATCAGCTTTATCTGATTCTGCTCGGTTATTTCAAATACGAGATAAATCCCGTTTTCGTGTACGGTTATACGGTTGGTGCTGTTTTCCATTTGCTGTCCTTTTTCCGAGAGCTTTATGCCTCGGGTTCTCCTTTTACCATATTGTCAAAGAAAATGCTGTAAATCTCGGGGTGGGTTTTCTTTACCCTCAGCGGCTTCATATCGGTAGTGACGAAAAAGTGCTTTGTTGTGCCTACCGCTTTGATACTGCCGTCTTCCTTGCCGGTGACGGTGTATTTTATCGTCATCTTAAAGCCGTTGAACTCGGTTATGTCAAGGTTTATAAGTACCGTCTCGTCAAATCTGACCGCGTTTTTATATTCGCACTCCGCTGACAGTACGGGTATCATAACGCCGTCGCTCTCCATTTTTGAATAGGGGTAGCCCGCCTTTTCGAGAAAGTAGATGCGCGCTTCTTCAAACCAGCGGATATAGTTCGAGTGGTGTATTATTCCCATTCTGTCGGTTTCGTAGTAGTGCGCGGTGCGCTCGTAGGGCGGGATTTTGCTTTTAATTTCTGCCATTTTTATTTCTCCTTATTATATCGTCAAACAAAAGGTTGCCTACCGAGGTGTTTTTAAGCTTTTCCCGCGCCTCGTTTTCATCAAACCAGCGCGCCTCGACAAGCTCGTCCGAGAGTGTAAAACCGCCCTCACCGACTTCAACCGAAAAGCCTATCATCAGCATCTGCTTTTTCTCATACGGATAGGTCGAGATAAGCTGGCAGGACAGGGCGTCAAGGCCGAGTTCTTCTTTTACTTCTCTTACTGCCGCCTGCTGCGCGGTTTCATTTGTCTTTATATAACCGGATACGCAGATGAATTTGTCGTCCTTTATCTCGTCGCAGCTTTGCTGGCGGATAAGCGCGTATCTGCCGTCACGGTGCGCTATCGCGATTATACAGCAGGGAAACATCTCAAACCACGGCTTTGAGCAAGCTTCGCACCACGGCACGTCCTTTTCGTCACCGAGATCTTTTGATGAAAGGCGGGAGCCGCAGTCGGGGCAGTATTTAAAACGCATGGTATCAGTCCTTTCGATTTTTCAAATAGCCGGAGCTACCTTTGTAGCTTTCCCGAAAAATCCGAAAATAGCCATAGCGGGTGCTATGGCTATAAGCGTTCATCGTTTTATTTACGAATTATTCTTAATAAAATTCCAACTGTCGCGGCACATCTGCTCCAGTCCGCGCTGTGCCTTCCAGCCCAGCTTTTTCTTTGCAAGCGCGGGGTTTGAATAGCACTCTGCCGCGTCACCCGGGCGTCTACCTGTGATTACATACGGAACCTTTACACCGTTTACCTTTTCAAAGGTATTGATTATGTCAAGCACCGAGTAGCCCTTGCCGGTACCTAAGTTATAGGCGGGACAGCCGGTCTCTTTTCTTACCGCCTTGATAGCGGCAACGTGACCGAGCGCTAAGTCCACAACGTGGATATAGTCGCGTATGCAGGTGCCGTCCGGCGTGGGGTAATCGTTGCCGAAAACGCTGAGCGTAGCCATCTTGCCGGACGCGGTGCGGAGAATAAGCGGCATGAGGTTATTGGGTATGCCGTTAGGGTCTTCGCCGATTTTTCCGCTCTCGTGTGCGCCGATAGGATTGAAGTAGCGCAGCAGCACTATGCTCCATTCCTTGTCCGAGGCGTAAAGCTCGCGGCACATATTCTCAATTATCAGCTTTGTACTGCCGTAGGGGTTAATCGCGCTGAGCGGAAAGTCCTCGGTAACGGGAACTTTTTCAGGTATGCCGTAAACGGTCGCGCTCGAGCTGAACACCAGCTTTTTGCAGCCGTATTTCTGCATCGTCTCGATAAGCGCAATTGTGGAGTTTAAGTTATTGTTGTAGTACATGACAGGCTTTAAGCAGCTTTCACCTACCGCTTTGTAGCCTGCAAAGTGGATAACCTCGGTGATAAAGTTCTCGCGGAAAATCCTGTCAAGCGCCTCGCGGTCACAGCAGTCATTCTGATAAAATGCAAAATCTCTGCCTGTTATTTCCTTTATAAGCTCTATCGCCGCGGGCTTTGAGTTGTAGAAATTGTCGATTACGATTATATCCTCGCCTGCGTTTAAAAGCTCTATACAAGTGTGCGAGCCGATATATCCGGCGCCGCCTGTTACTAAAATTGCCATATTTATTACCATTCCTTTCCCGCCGTGCGTCTGTGCCGAAGCAAAGACTTTACCGGCATTGACAAATTGCCATAACTATAATTATATATCCTTATGCGGCGAATGTCAAGTGATAACGTTTACTTGCGGTGTATCCCGTTATTGACATTTTTTTCATTTTTGAATAAAAAATACGGCGGTCGGTATAATAAAATTGCGAAAGCTTTTTTCGTGCATTTTCGCGAAAATGCTCAGGTGAGCAAAAACGAATATTTAACTGAATGTTATAGGAAAGGAACGAAAAGTTATGAAAAAGACGGCGGCATTTTTAGCGGCTGTTGCCTGCACAGCGGCGATAAGCGTTTCTGCATTCGCTGTAAACGGCACAACAAGAGATAACAGCAACAATATCGTTGACGATGTTTTAAACGGCGCAGAGGACGTTGTAAGCGGTGTAGTAAACGGTGTTGAGGACGTTGTTACACCCGGTCAGTCAACATCTGTAAACGAATCTACAACAACAAATAATAATGTGACTGCACCTAATACAACCTCTGGTGCGGTTATCGGTGAAAGCACAAGCGTACCCGAAAACGTAAACACAGGTGTGCCTGCGCTTGAACTTGCGGCTCTTGGTACTGCGGCTGTAGGCGGCCTTGCGGCTATGGCAATTACCGTACGAAAGAAGAAGTAAATGTAATTCAAATTGTCACCGCCCCCGGGCGGTGATTTTTTTGTTTAAGTAAAATACACAGCGTTTGACTTAATTTTTTGTGAAAACGTGTTACATTTAGTGAACTTTCCACAAAAATTCGGCGATAATTGTATCATTCATACAAATTTAGCCGTTCAATTTGTTCAGATTGCCTATTGATTATTAAAACGTTTTCATATATAATGAGATTACAAATTCAATTTGTAAAACCGATTTTAAATGGAGGACTTTAATCATGAAATTAAGAAAAATCATGGCTGGTATAGTTGCAACCGCAGTTGCAGCTACAATGGCAGTTGCAGCTTCCGCTGAAAACGCAGCTTTCGTTATGTATGCTGATGCTGACTGGTATCCGTCACTTATGGACGCTACAGGTGTAAATGAGGATGCTGGTCTTACCTGGACAGCTGGTACACAGGATATTTCCGCTGATGGTACTTACACAGTTTCTATTTCTGATGTTATGGGAACAAGCGTTGATGAAGAGACAGGCGACGAAGTAACTGATAAGGTTACAGCTGAAGGCGCTGTTGTATTCTGTGTTGATATCGAAGGCCTTGCAGACGCAGTAGGCTGCGGTATTTCAAATGAAGAAGAATACGACAAGAATGCTTCCAGTGCTGACAAGATGGCATTAGCAAAGGCTAAGGGCATTGAAGTTACCGATGTTTCTATCAAGCAGGTTCTTGACGGTGCAGAATCCGAAGTTGCCGTAGACAACAGCAAGGTTCTTTTCGGCGATATCGAAGGCAACGGCAAGCTCCGTATCGAAATCTACAACGAGTACGGCGAAACAAAGGCTGACGCTCCTATCAATATGGCTGATATTTACTTCAATGACAGCCTTTCTGTAACATTCACAATCACAGGTATTGACGCTGCTCTCGCAGGCGGCGAAGAGCCCGCTGAGACAGAAAAGCCTGCTGATACAGAGGCTCCCGCTGAGACAGAAGCTCCTACAACAGGCGATTCTACAAAGCCCAACACAAACACAGGTGTTGAGGGTATCGCAGTAGTTGCAGGTGTTGCAGTTCTCGCAACAGGTGCTATCATCGTAGCTAAGAAGAGAAAGTAATTTAAGCGTACTTTTTAGTCTTAATTTGAACAGCTTGACCCCCGCAGGTTTCTGCGGGGGTTTTGTTGTGGTGAGACAAGGAGTTGGGGATTCTGAACTTTATGTTCGTAATAGGTCGAAGCAGCACGCTTTGCAAATCGGATAAAATGATAACGTTAAGCCCGCCGTGCAATCTAAG
>CAMEKZ010000155.1 GCA_945921635.1 uncultured Clostridia bacterium | reverse complement strand
TGTTTCTCGAAGTCTGACAGCTTGTCGAAAAATCACTTTTTCGACAAGCTGAAGCAACCGCTGTCCATTCGGACAGCGGTTGCTTGTTTTTGGTATGTATTTCTTATCAGTCGGGATAACGTTTTGTTATCTCCATAAACTTGTCAAAGTTTAAAATAAACGCGTCCACAACATCAGGGTCAAAGTGCTTTCCCCTTTGCGCCACAATTTCTTTGTATACTTCATCGGGCGGCCACGGCTGCTTGTATGCTCTGCGGCTTACCAGTGCGTCGAAAACATCAGCAAGCGCCACGCATCTTGCATAGCGTGATATTTCCTCGCCTTT
Source organism: uncultured Clostridia bacterium (assembly GCA_945921635.1). Lineage (GTDB taxonomy): Bacteria > Bacillota > Clostridia > Oscillospirales > Ruminococcaceae > Ruminiclostridium_E. The sequence continues at coordinate 4,289 of CAMEKZ010000155.1, read as the reverse complement.
TAATCCCATATAGCCTGTACCGTCCCATTTTTCGTGGTGGTGATATGCGATTTCGGTAGAAATGTTGAACAGTTCTCCCGGGGATGTTTCAAGCATCTGCTTTCCGTATTTTATATGATTTTTTACAATCGCAAATTCTTCGTCGGTCAGCTTGCCGGGCTTTTCGAGGATGGTTTCGGACACCATAATTTTTCCTACATCGTGCATCATGGATGCAAGGCTGATTTTCCAGCTTTCTTCGTCATTATATCCCAGACTTTTACACAAGACTTCTGTGTACTCGGCAACTCGTCTGACGTGCTGCCCTGTGTTTTCCGACTTGTTTTCAATAATCCGAGAAAGTGAAAGAATCAGGTTTTCCTGATCCTCATACAGTTCCTCGTTTTTGTCTGCAAGCGTCTTAACAAGCTTTTCAATTCTATCTGAGATAAAAAGACATATTATTGCAAGAGCCAGGAGCTCAATAGTCCTCGGGATTATGCCGTATAAAAAGGTGCCTTTCAGCGTTACCAGCGGTTCGTCGGGAACAACGTGCAGATAATATGCGGTCAAATGAGACAGCACTATCATCGGTATGCTGAGTATTGCCGTAAATATTACGTACTTTCTTTCATTATAAAGACAGGACATCACAAGCGGAAATACAAGCATAATGATGGTGTGGTAGGAAAGTGTTGCGTATTGCAGACCCGACTGAAAAACCATAAGCGCAAGGATAAAATATCTTAGTACCACAGAGCGCATTTTCAATATATTGCAGAACAGGGTCGGAAGGAAAAAATCGATTATTGATATTATTACGGTGAGATACAGCGGTATGGGGTCGATTTTGAATATACCGACAAAATTCAGCAATCCAACCAATATCATAAAGCCTATCATAAGCCGACAAACAAACGCAACTCGTTTGTCAGCGTCATATTTGTATTCGCTGATGATTTTTTCGGAAAAACTCATAGAATATCAACCTTTCCGGATTTTCTAACGTAATTTTTAACGGCATTTTTAAAACAGATTTAAAAATAGCATTTTATGGTTGGAATTATTATACTTATTGTAACATAAAATCCACATTATGTCCAGCTTTTCAACGCTTTTGCAATGTAGAAAACTATTACCTTTACGGCTTTGTTTTTGTGTTATATGACGTCTGTATTTGGTACTTTTTATTATCCCGGGCGGTTTATTAGATTAAATTACGGCGGTATCGGATTTCCTATACCGCCGCAGTTACATATTCAGTTATCTTTATCTTCTTGCCTCACCGCGTATGATAATGCCTATCATGTGCGGACCCGCGTTTGACGCAACCGCCGCACCCGCATAGCTCTGCATCTCGGGCGGTCTGCCCACCTTTGCGCTGTACTGCTTTATAAATTCTTCTTCAAGGTCGGTGTGGGTCGTTCGTAAAATCTCCCACGGTGTCTCGGGTATGGCGCGGGCTGAAATATACTCTACCGCGTCGGTTATCGCGTTTTTCTCGCCGCGCGACTTCTTTACTACCGCACTTTCTCCGTCGATAAGCGATATGATAGGCTTAAGTCCCATAAGCTCGCCGAGAAAAGCGGCTGCGGCGTTTATTCTGCCCGACTTTTTCATGTGGCGCAGACCAAATCCGATAATGTAAATCTCACAGCAGTTGAACATATCCTCAAGATACGATACAACCACGTCCACGCTCTGACCCGCGATGATTTTTTTAGCTGCCTCGATAACAGGATAGCCGTAGCCGAGCGAGTAGCAACGGCTGTCGAGTATCTCAATACGCATTTTGCTCATCTCGGGGTGCTCTTCGAGCAGGTTTTTCTTTGCTATTACCGCGTTTTCATAGGTCTTTGAGCCGGTTGAGTTTATCAGCACCATGATTATCGCGTCATAGCCCTGATTGTAGTACTCTGTGAACTTTTCCTCAAAGCGCATGACCGTAATCTGTGCGGTTTTCGGCAGGTACTCTGACTTGTCAATCATATCAAAAAATTCCTGCGGGGTAAAGTCCACACGCTCTGCAAGGCTCTTGTCGCCGAGCGTGATGTCAAACGGCATAATGTCAATGTCGTATTCCTTTTCGTCCTGCGGCGTGATGTCGCTGCAACTGTCAGTAATGAATTTTACCTTCATAAGTCCTCCTCATAAATCGGGTGTTGCTTAGGGTGTGTTGACGCTAAGCCTAAAGCGCATCTTTTTGGCAGAATTTTACGCATACTGCGTCGAGAAACCTTGCCGGGCGACAGCCCACCTGCGTTTTCTCTCCTTGTCTGCGCATTATTTTAGTATCAACACGCCCTAGTTCTCGGCGTTCGCCCAGTCGTATTTTGTGAGCGAGCCTTTGTTTTGCAGCTTCGGAAAGCCCCATTGTCTCAGCACCTCATAGGCGCCTATCGCTACGCTGTTCGAGAGATTGAGACTGCGCATCTCATTTGCCATCGGTATGCGTACGCAATGGCTTTTATTCTCGAATAAAAGCTGCTCGGGCAGTCCCTTGTCCTCTCTGCCGAACACAATATAGGTTTTATCCCTATATTCGGCGTCGCAGTAGGTGTTCTGTCCCTTGGTGGTGTAGTAGAAAAACTCTCCGCCGCTGTTTTTGCCGAAAAAGTCGTCGAGATTTTCATAATAGGTTATATCAAGATAGTGCCAGTAGTCAAGCCCCGCGTGCTTTAGCTTCTTGTCATCTATCGCAAAGCCCATAGGCTTTACTATATGAAGCCTTGCTCCGGTGACCGCGCAGGTGCGCGCGATGTTTCCGGTGTTCTGCGGGATTTGCGGCTCTACCAGTACAATGTTAAGCTCCATAAATCCTCATTTCTATGCCGCAAGCCTGTAGCCGACAAGGCCGTTGTATTCTGCCGTGCCGATCTTGCCGCCGCAGTATTTTGCGACATTTTGTGCATACTCCCGCTTTTCGCTGTCGGTTATGGTGTCGGCGAATTTAATCATAATCCTACTTTTTTCACTCAGCAGCTGCGCCGTCTGCTGTGCGCTATCATTACTCAAATCGTCTATCATGCAGTCGGTGACGCTTTCTGCGATACTGCCGGCCGTCTGCGGCATAAGGCTGCTGTATTTCGTGTCAAAGTTGAAGTACGAGCGGGTAATATCCCACGACATACCAAAGTAGAACGCGGGGCTGAATCCTTCGGCAAAGGCTGAGCTGTCAGCGGTGACATCAAAGTAATAATACTCTCCGTCTATTTTTGAAAAGCTTATCGCGTGCCACTCCTTGCCGTTAGTTCCGTTTACGGTGGCGGTGTCTATGCCGCACATATTCATCAGCATGGCAAAGGTGTCGCAGTAGCCGTCGCAGACTGCCTTTCCGTCAATAAGTGCGTCGGCTATGGGTACATTGTCAAAGCTGTAGCTGTCGTACTGATAGCTTACGTTTTCAGCGATATATGTGTAGATATATTCAGCCTTTTCGGCATCGGTGTCACAGCTTGCGGGCATCTGCGAAACCACCGATTTTGCCGTCTGATATGCCGCCTCGCGGCGCGTTTTATACTCGCCGCCTAGCGTTTCAAGCTCGATTATATAGTATTCGTTTCCGGCGTACTGGCTTCTTTTCATCGACAGAGTGCCGTCTATCGTGTAGTTGTGCGCGATAAACGGACTATCACAGCTCAGTCTTGTCAGCACGGGCTCTACTGCCGACATTTTTTCCTCGGAGTCGGTAAACAGCGAGCCGGGCAGATAGATAGTGCTGTAGCCGTTGTCTGCGGCATATACCGTAGCATTGTAGATATACTTGTCATTTTCCGAAAGGGTAGAGAAGTAAAAGTCGGACATCGCGTCGGCGTACCTTGATTTGTAGGCGGAAATATCCTCTTTGCCGACCGATACGGTCTTGCTGTCCTCTCCGTCGGAAAAATAGTACAGCGTATTGCTCGCGGATATACCGAACTGCGGGAGTATAAATACCGCCGCGGCAACTACCGCCGCAGGCACCGCAACAGCGGCGACAACCGTGCCTATTATTTTCCCCTTGCCCATCATATTGTTTCCTCGGCGTGTCTTGTCACATGGCAGCCTATATTTACGGCTACCGGCAGTCCCGCGATATGCGTGGGGTACTGCTCAATATTTACATAAAGCGCCGTCACCGTGCCGCCAAAGCCCTGCGAGCCTATGCCGAGCTTATTTATGCTATCCAGCATTTTCTGCTCCATATCCGCATAAAGCTTGCTTTGATTTCGTAATTTAAGGTCGCGGCAAAGTGCCTTTTTAGCAAGCAAAGCCGCATACTCAAAGTCACCGCCTATGCCTACGCCGACAGTAATCGGCGGGCAGGGGTT
>CAMEKZ010000154.1 GCA_945921635.1 uncultured Clostridia bacterium | reverse complement strand
GGCGGCCGCGCGCTGAAGTTCTACGCCAGCGTAAGAATCGAGGTAAGAAAGGGCGACAAGATTATCGATGACGGCGAGCTTGTCGGCTATGTCACCAAGTGCAAGGTAGTAAAGAACAAGGTTGCACCCCCGTTTAAAGAAGCGCATTTTGATATGATTTTCGGCGAGGGCATTTCACGCCTCGGCGAGATTGTAACTATGGGCGAGGAGCTGGGCTTTATCAAAAAGAGCGGCGCATGGTTCAGCTATAACGGCGAGCGGCTCGGTCAGGGACGCGAGAACACCAAGAAATTCCTGCGTGAAAATGACGATATAAGAAAAGAGATAGAAGAAAAAATCAAGGAAAACATGGAAAAGCTCGATTTGACCGCAAGCAGCGATGACAGCGAAGCGGCAGAGGGAGACGAGAACGCGGAGCTCGCGGCACTCGGCGAGCAGGCAAGCGCCGCCGAAGCAGAGGCGTCTGACACCGCAGAATCGGCAGAAGCCGCAAAGCCGAAAAAGCGCAGCGGCAAAAAGAGCGTCGTAGTCGAGGCAGACAGCGACTTTGAGGAGTTTTCTCCCGAGGACCTTGACGCATAATGTCATACACCGAGGATGAGAGAATAAGGGCGAAGCGCCGCGCGATGTACATACTGGCACAGCGCGACCACTCTAAAAAGGAGCTTTACGACAAGCTTATAAAAAACTATCCCGAGGAGCTTTGCGAAGAGGTAGTAGATATGATGGTCGATTTCGGCTATATCGACGAGGAAAAGTATTCGGCAAAGCTGTACAGGTATTATATGAATAAGGGCTGGGGCAAGTCTAAAATCCGTTTCGAGCTTAAACGGAAAGGCTTGCCCGAAAGCCTTATACGGGAGAGAGAGCAGGAGTATGACTCTGAGGATTTTATCGATGAGATTATACAGTTAGTAATCAAAAAATACTATTCAAAGCTGGATTTTTCCGATTATCAGAGCGTGCAGAGAGTAACCGCCGCCCTCGCAAGACGCGGCTACGGCTATGAGGATATAAAGCTCGCTCTGACAAGGGTGAAAAACGGCGAATATGATGATGAATAGTGCATAAAATGCAAAACTTAGGGTAAGGAAAGAAAAGAAAGGAACACAGCAAATGGCAGAAACAGTAAAGGTCGGCATGGTGTCGCTCGGCTGTCCGAAAAACCAGTGCGACGCGGAGCTTATGCTCGCAAAGATAGCCGACGCGGGCTTTAAGATAGTAAACGAGGCGGGTCTCGCCGATGTCGTGATAATAAACACCTGCGGCTTTATCCAGAGTGCAAAGGAAGAAGCCATCGAGGAGATAATGGAGGCTATAAGCCGCAAAAACGACGGTATAAACAAAAAAATAATAGTCACCGGATGCCTTGCCGAGCGTTATCAGAAGCAGATGGACGAGGAGTTCCCCGAGGTTGACGCGGTGCTCGGAATATCCAAAAATGATGATATTGTAGAAGCGATAAACTCCGTCCTGCTCGACAAGAGGGTGATAGCCTTCGGCGATAAGCTGTGCCACAACATGGAAGGAAAAAGACTCCAGTCAACTTTGCCGCACTATGCGTATCTGAGAATAGCCGACGGCTGCTCAAACCGCTGCTCATACTGCGCTATACCGCTTATCAGAGGAAAAATGCGCTCCAGAAAAATGGAGAATATCATAGACGAGGCAAAGAGCCTTGCCGCAGACGGCGTAAAGGAGCTTGTAGTGGTAGCTCAGGACGTGACCGCCTACGGCATAGATTTGTACAAGAAATATGCCCTGCCTGAGCTTTTGCGCGAGCTTGCGAAAATCGACGGCATAAAGTGGATAAGGCTTTTATACTGCTATCCCGAGCGCATAACCGATGAGCTTATCGAGACAATAAAATCCGAAGAAAAGGTGCTCGATTATCTTGATATACCGATTCAGCACTGCAACAAGGAAATTCTGCACGCGATGAACCGCAGCGGTGATGAGGACAGTCTGCGCGAGCTTTTCGCAAAGCTGCGCCGCGAGATACCGGACATCGTACTTAGGACTACGCTTATTACGGGATTCCCGGGAGAGACCGAGGAGCAGTTTACTCAGCTTGCGGAGTTTGTAAATGATATAAAATTCGAGCGGCTCGGCTGTTTTGCCTACTCCGCAGAGGAGGATACCCCCGCGGCCGAGATGCCGTATCAGGTGGACGAGGGCGAAAGACAGCGCCGCGCCGATATAATCATGGGCGAGCAGGAAATACGAATGGGTGAGTATTACGCGGGTTTTGCGGATAAAACCTTTGAGGTTGTCTGCGAGGGATTTGACAGATACTCGGATATGTATTTCGGCAGAAGTATGCACTTTGCGCCGGAAATCGACGGAATGATATACTTCACCTCTCAGAAAGAACAACGCCCGACAATAGGCGAATTTATAAATGTAAAAATAACCGATGTGCTTGAAAATAATCTGCTCGGAGAGCAGGTCTGACGGAGGATAGGGACATGAACCTTGCCAACAAGCTGACGATGCTCAGAATAATACTGGTGCCGTTTTTCGTACTGTTTATGCTGACCGACGGCGTTATTCCGCACAGCTATCTGTGGGCGGCTGTTATATTCGCGCTTGCGAGCATAACCGACACAGCCGACGGAAAAATAGCGAGAAAATACAATATGATTACCGATTTCGGCAAATTTCTCGACCCGCTTGCCGACAAGGTGCTGGTCGTGGCGGCGCTTATCTGCTTTGTTCAGCTTGGCTGGTGCAGCGCATGGGTGGTCGTGATAATCGTGGCGCGCGAATTTATGGTTTCGGGCGTAAGGCTTGTCGCGGCAGGAAGCGAGAAAAAAATTGTAATTGCCGCGAGCATCTGGGGTAAGCTAAAAACAGCCGCTACAATGATAGCTATAAGCGCAATTATTATCCTGCATATCTGCGTCGGCTTCGGCGCGTTTACCGTTGACAGCTTTCCTGTCCAGCTTATCAGCGATATACTTATGTACATATCCTGCATACTTACGGTAATTTCGGGTATAAAATATCTCTGGGACTACCGCGAGTTTTTCAGACATACATGAGGCTTGCAGCCTGAGGCGTGCCGCCTCGGGCAGTGCCGCCGGATTATCACTTAGATTTTTCTAAACGTTATTTTACCGTCTGGGTTGTAACAACTGCTTAATCCGCATCATAAACGTGCAGGATTTTTCATAACAATCATCTTCACTAAAGTATCTGCGGGGGTTATATCATGGAAAGAGAAAAGCTCGGCAGCAGGCTCGGCTTCATACTTATCAGCGCAGGCTGTGCGATCGGAATAGGAAACGTATGGAAGTTCCCTTATATAGTAGGGCAGAACGGCGGCGGAATTTTTGTACTCATCTACCTGTTTTTCCTTATCATACTCGGCGTGCCTGTGCTTACAATGGAGTTTTCGCTCGGCAGAGCCTCGCAGAAAAGTCAGGTAAAGATGTATCAGGAGCTTGAACCAAAGGGCTCAAAGTGGCATATCCACGGCAAGGTCACGCTTGTTGGTAACTATCTTCTGATGATGTTTTACACCACTGTCGCGGGCTGGATGCTGCGTTATTTTGTATCCACCGCCTCGGGCGAGCTTAGCGGTCTGGATGCGGCGGGAATAGCGGAGCATTTTAACATTGATGTGCTAGGTGACCCGTTATCCATGATATTATTTATGGGTATAGTAGTCGCGGCGGGAGTGCTTGTATGCTCCATCGGACTTAAAAACGGACTCGAACGCGTCACAAAGTTTATGATGCTGGCGCTTCTTGCGATAATGGTCGTGCTTGCGATAAACAGCTTTTTCATGCCGGGCGGCGAGGCGGGTCTGTCCTTTTACCTCATGCCCGACCTTGAAAGAATACAGCAGATAGGCATAGCAAATATCATAGTAAACGCGATGAATCAGGCGTTTTTCACCCTCAGTCTCGGCATGGGTGCTATGGCTATCTTCGGCAGCTATATCGGAAAAGAGCGTGCGCTGATGGGCGAGGCGGTAAATGTCGCCCTGCTTGACACCTTTGTCGCTATCGCGTCGGGACTTATCATCTTTCCCGCGTGCTTTGCCTATGGCGTAGACGTGGACAGCGGCGCGGGACTTATATTCATCACCCTGCCCAACATCTTCAACAACATCCCGCTCGGCAGGCTGTGGGGAAGCCTTTTCTTCATCTTCATGTCGTTCGCCGCACTGTCTACTGTGCTTGCGGTGTTTGAGGGCATAATAGCCTGCACCGAGGATTTATTCGGCTGGAGCAGGAAAAAGGCGTGCCTTATAAACGGCATACTGCTGTTTTTACTGTCTGTGCCGTGCTGTCTCGGCTTTAATATTCTCAGCGGCTTTCAGCCGCTCGGAGAGGGCAGCAACATAATGGATTTAGAGGATTTTATAATCAGCAACTTTTTCTTACCGATAGGTGCTCTGATATTCATTATCTTCTGTGTCAGCAAAAAGGGCTGGGGCTGGGATAATTTCGTGAATGAAGCAAACACCGGAAAGGGACTGAAGATAAAGCGGTTTATGAAAGGGTATATAACATATATCTTGCCGGTTCTGGTGCTGTTCGTGTTTGTGATGGGGATTATAAGGGCGTTTTCGTAGGATTTTAACGGAATAATATCTGCGGCGGTGTCGGAAGATACCGCCGCTTCAGACTGTCGATAAACCCACGCACCGCAAAAACGCAGTTTTTTCAAATAA
>CAMEKZ010000153.1 GCA_945921635.1 uncultured Clostridia bacterium | reverse complement strand
GTGTTTCTCGAAGTCTGACAGCTTGTCGAAAAATCACTTTTTCGACAAGCTGAACCGGAGAAGATTTTCTCCGGTTATTTTGCAATAAGATAGGAGTATTATGGGCAAAAAATACACAAGAGATTATATAGCCGAGTTTGCTGACTGCGACAGAAAATACGATTTAAAGCCGCAGACCCTGCTTGCATGGGCAGGCGAGCTTGCCGGAAATCATCTCCGCAGCCGCAACATTACCCGCGAGCAGATGTGGGAGGATGGACAGGTCTTTCTCCTGACAAAGGCAGCGATAAACTATATCACGGTACCGGTTTACAACACCCCGCTGAAATTTACCACTTGGGAGGCGGGCACAAAAGGCTCACAGTTTATCAGACGATTTACCATGACCGACGAGAGCGAAAATTTGCTCTGCGATCTGGAAACGACATGGGTGCTTGTACCCCCCCACACGCACAAGCTCTGCCGTCCGAGCGAGTATCTGTATGAGCTTAACACCTGCGAGGACTGTACAAATGCCTGTGTGACAAAATTCAAGGCGGAAAACGCCGCTTTTGTAAAGGACTATACTTTTGTATACAGCGACATTGACGCGAACGGTCATGTCAATAACGGCGTTTATCTCAGGCTCATGTCGGATATTCTGCCCGAAAGCTTTGTGAATGCGCATTTCAAAAGCGTCAGAGTGAATTTTCTGCACGAATGCAGACAGGGCGAAAGCATAGGTCTGTATCTTGAACAGTCGGAAAAAATCTGCTCGGTAGTCGGAAAATTTGAGGACGGAAAAATAAGCTTTGAGGCACAGGCGGAAATTTAACGGAAACTATTGACAGTACATACGGATTATGCTATAATGTATGCACGGCAGGTAAATTAAATTTACCTTACAATTTAATCGGGAAGGGATGCGAAGGATGCTTAAAATAAGCAATTTAGAGAAAAGCTACGGCGGCTTTAAGGTTCTTAAAGGTCTGAATATGACTGTAAACACAGGAGATATTTACGGCTTTCTCGGCAAAAACGGCTGCGGCAAAACCACCACAATGAATATAGTGTCAAATATTATCCACAAGGACTCGGGACTTATAGAGTTTGAAAAAGAGGACAGAAAGATAGGCTATCTGCCGGAGAGCCCCGCGCTGTTCGGCTACATGAACGGCTATGAGTATCTCGATTATATAGCGGCTTGCTGTAAGTACGGCGGTAACAAAAAAGACAGGATAGACGAGGTGCTGGCGCTCACCGGTATGACCGAGGGCGGCAAAAGACGTATAAAGGGTTACTCGCGTGGTATGAACCAGCGGCTTGGTATTGCCGCGGCAATATTTGATAACCCCGATCTGCTTATTCTTGACGAGCCGACTTCTGCGCTTGACCCACAGGGCAGAGCAGAGGTGATGAGCATTATCACACGGCTTGCCGATATAGGCACTACTATTATATTATGCACACACATTCTTTCCGACGTTGAGCGTGTCGCAAACCGTATCGGCATTATCCGCGACGGCACAATGGCGCTTGAAGGTACGATTGACGAAATAAAGCGCCAGTACGACGAAAGAGAAAAGAAGCTCAAGCTGACGATTTTCGGCGAGCCACAGGATGCTATACCCGTACTCAGCGCATACACAGGCGGCAGATTTTTGCTTGAAAAGCGCAGCGGCTGTTTTGAAATACCGATTTCTCCCGAAAAGGACGAAAAAGAAGCGGCGGCGGAGCTGTTAAAGGTACTGTCCGATTCAGGCATCGTCCCGTCGGTGTTTGAGATAAAGAAAAAGACTCTTGAAGAAATTTATCTTGAAACAATAGGCTGATATTTCGGGAAAGGACAAAGCATTATGATTTTAGCAGGCATAAAAAAAGAATTTAAGCTTTTCACACGCGGATTTAAGATGTGGGGTATTCTTATATTATTAGTAGGAATCGCCGCCGCGTATCCGCTTTTATACAAATCAATGGAGGCTATGACCGACCAGCTCGGACAGATGAGCTCGCAGATGGGAGCCGAGCTTGACAGCACGGTAGGGTCTATGAATGCCATGATGGACGAGCTTGCGATGCTGTACGGCGGCTCGATGGCAGGCGTGGGATTTTACACCGCTATCAGCACCTTTACCTCCGAGGGCTTTCTGGTAATAGCTCTGTTGCTCATGGCTACGGCGGGCGGCGAGCAGAAAAAGCGCTCGGTAATCATACCTAACTGTGCGGGACTTACTCCGGCGGGATATGTAATGCCGAAGTTTATCATATATCCTCTGCTTATGGCACTGCTCACTTTCGGCGGCACACTACTGACAGCGGTTATCTCGGACGCACTTTTCGAGGGCTCGGTCGCTATGGAGAATGTTCTGTTCAGCGGAGTATGCGTATCGGTGTATATGCTGTTTATGATTTCGGTATATTTCCTGTTCGGACTATGCACGGGCAGACCCGGAATAGGCGTAGTCGTGATGTATCTCGGCGGATCGCTTGTACCGATTTTGCTCAGCGCGTTCAATATCGACAGCTACAATCCGTTCGCCCTGCGAGATATGCTGATGACACAGTACGCCGATGCCGATATGAATAACTTTATACTCAGCATTGTAGTGACTGTTACGCTCTCTGTTATCTGCTGTGTTCTGTCGCTGCTTGTGACTACACTCAGAAAAATAGATAACTCCGCGGGCGAAGCTAATCTGTAAGAGATTCATAATATGAAAAATATACCCCGCTTTTGCCGGCAGCGCGAAGGCGGGGAATTTTTGTTGACTTTTTTAAATACCGATAGTATAATAGATAAAACATCGCAAAGGAGGCTAGACATGAACACACTTTACACAGCCGGACTTACCCTCCGACCATTCCGTCGGGGAGACGCGCAAGCCATGTATAATAACTGGACTTACGACGAGCGTGTAGCGAAATACTGTCGCTGGCATCCGCACAAAAGCATCAAAGAAACCGAAGCTTATCTTAAAATGTGTCTTGAAGCAAAGTACTGCTGGGCAATTACGCTAAAGGATAAAGACGAGCCGATAGGCGCTGTCGATTTAGTCGGCACTAACAGCGCCGGCGTACCCGAAATCGGATATGTGCTGGCATACGATTATTGGGGAAAAGGAATAACGACCGAGGCGGTAAAAGCTGTACTTGACGAGCTGTTTTGCTGTGGGTTTGAAAAGATAGGCTCATGCCATTGTGTAGATAATCCCGCGTCGGGCAGGGTAATGGAAAAGTGCGGTATGACCTATGTCAGAAACAGCATGGAACTGAAAAAATTCGGCTCTGATGAGCTGTGCGAGGTCAGGTGCTACGAAATAAGCCGCTAAATTAAATCTTATCATTATAGTATAAAATCAATCAAACAAAAAGAGGTATTCTATGGAAAAACTGAGCGCAGAAGCGGAAAAAATAATGGTCGAGCGTTTCGGCAAGGATAGTATTATTGCCCTTGCGACCGCCGAAGATAATATGCCTTATGTGCGGGGCGTGAACGCGTTTTACGAAAACCGCGCGTTTTATGTGCTGACCTACGCGCTGTCAAATAAGATGAAGCATATCGAGAAAAATCCCACGGTTGCAATTTCGGGCGAGTGGTTTACCGCTCACGGCAAAGGACATAATCTCGGCTATTTCGGCAGTGATGTAAACAAAGAAATAGCGCAGAAAATAAGAGAGATTTTTTCCGAATGGATTGACAACGGACACTACAATTTTGCTGACGTAAACACCTGTATTCTTCGAATAGACCTGACCGACGGCGTACTGTTTTCGCACGGAACGCGGTACGATATTGATTTTACCTTATAAAAGCGAAAAGCACAGCCTTTGAAAATTTTAGGCTGTGCTATTTAATAGTTATCGTTTTACAGCGGTCAGGTGCAGAAATAATGGTCACCGATTACCTTCTGCACGGGTCTGCTCATCATAAACTGGTTATTAGTCTTTTTGGGATTGTAGTAGTAGATACAGCCGCCTGTGGGGTCCCAGCCCGAGAGCGCGTCGCGCGCCGCCGCATACGCCGATTCAGCGATAGGCTCGTTGAACTGACCGTCAACAAGCGCGGTAAACGCGCCGTTTTCATAAATTATTCCCGACAGCGTATCAGGAAACGAGGGGTGCTCGATACGGTTCATTATGACAGCACCGATTGCAACCTGTCCGATATACGGCTCGCCGCGTCCCTCAGCGGAGATAATGCGCGCGAGAAGATTTATATTTGCTTCGGTTGCGGCAGGGATAGCGCCGATAGTTATACCGAGCCGTTTAAGAGTAGCCTCGTCTGCAACACCGGTCTGTGCAAGACCCTGCTGTTCCTGGAATTTCAGTATAGCCTCCTCGGTCTGGTCGCCGAAATAGCCGGTAACCTCAGCAGTGAACAGACCGCGTTCGGCAAGCACCTGCTGTACCGCCTCGACCTCTGCACCCTGCGAGCCTTTCTGCGAATAAACCCTCATACTGCTCTGCGAAGATACGTTGAAGGCGGCTGCGCCGACTGCAAAAATCAGGGCAGCCACGATTGAAAGCTTATAAAATGTGTTGAGTTTTTTTATATGCTGCATGATATTTATTTCCTTTCCGTCTTGAAAATTTGCTTTTTGTGTGAAAAGCATCGTGATTTCCATTCAAGAAAAATTTTCTCTGCCTAGAGTATTTGCAGAAATTATTGTAATATTCACCGAAAATCAGTCAGGCTCGGATTTTATGTGAGCCTGAGCATTAAATCTCATGGTCTGATACAAACAAGATGTTGTGGAAAAATCTGCGCAATATACTATATATAATAGGCGCAAAATTCTATAAAAAAATTTTTAAAATTCCTTAAAAAACCTGTTGACAAACGCAAAACCGCGTGATATAATAGACAAGCACTCTC
>CAMEKZ010000152.1 GCA_945921635.1 uncultured Clostridia bacterium | reverse complement strand
GCCCCACGGGGCAATCGCAATGTCTGCGCGTGTTTCTCGAAGTCTGACAGCTTGTAGAAAAAAATATATATTTTTAAAAATAGAGCAAATTCTCTATCCCCATCCCCAAACCCCTTCCCCTCGGGAAGGGGCTGATTACCGGGGACTATCGCCCCTCGTCCATATTGGGGGCTGACGCCCCTTAACCCCATTTTGTGATTGCAAAAAGGTTTTTCGACAGCCCTCTTGCTATTTACTTTTAAAAAACTTACGAATGATACCTTTCAAGGAACTGCTTAGTGCGCTCGTTTGAGGTGTTCTCAAATACCTGCTCGGGCGTACCGCTCTCGATTATATATCCGCCGTCCATGAAAATGACATGGTTTGAAATATCGCGTGCAAACTGCATCTCATGAGTGACAATTACCATAGTCATTTTTTCCTTTGCAAGCTCTTTAATAACCTTTAATATCTCGCCGGTAAGCTCTGGGTCAAGCGCGGAGGTCGGCTCGTCGAAAAACAAAATCTCGGGGCTTAGTGCAAGCGCCCGCGCTATAGATACACGCTGCTGCTGACCGCCCGACAGGTTGCACGGGTATTCGTCCGCCTTTGTTTCAAGTCCCATCTTGCCAAGCAGCCGCATGGCGTTCTCTCTTGCCTCTGACTTGTCCTGCTTTAATACATGGATAGGCGCTTCGGTTATGTTTTTCAGCACCGACATATGCGGGAACAGGTTGAAATTCTGAAACACTAGTCCTATTTTCAGCCGTATCTCATGCAGGGTCTTTGACGGTGCATAGACCGCCTTGCCGCTTGCATCGTTTTCCAGCATTTTCATGCCGCATATCTCTATACTGCCGCTGTCAGCCTTTTCAAACTGGTTGATACAGCGCAGGAGTGTCGATTTTCCGCTGCCCGAAGGGCCTATTATTGACACCACCTGTCCCTGCTCGACATCAAAGGAAATATCCTTTAATACATCCAGCTTTCCGAAGCTTTTCGACAGATTTTTTACTTCTAGTATAGCCATTTTATGATTTTTCCTTCCTATAGAGGCACAGACTTATCCCCAATTATCTGTAGTAGTTAAGCTTTTTCTCGATAAACGAAAAAACAAAGGTAAGTATCATCGCCATCGCAAAATAGAACGCGCCCGCGATAAACAGCGGGATAAGCGAGCTGTAGTTCATCATCTGCTGTTTTGCTTTAAGTGTTATCTCGGCGTATGCTACCACGTTTGCAAGCGAGGTGTCCTTTACAAGGGTGATTACCTCGTTTGAGGAGGCGGGGACGATGCGCTTTATTACCTGCGGGAGTATTATTCTGAAAAAGGTCTGCGGCTTTGTCATGCCGAGTGCCGCCGCCGCCTCATACTGACCCTTAGGTATGGCTTCGATTCCGCCGCGAAATATCTCGGCAAAGTAGGCGGCATAGTTCAGCGTAAAGGCAACCAGCACCGCATTGAACATAAAGCTGTCGGAGGCTACATCGATACCCGACAGCAGATTTTGCAGAAAGTCGGGCAGACCCTCAATCATTCTTATATACGGGAGCGCGTAGTACACCACTATTATCTGGAGCATAAGCGGCGTACCGCGCATAATCAGTATATATACGTTTGTCAGCCACGATACGGGCTTTATTCTGCACATTTTAAGACACGCCACCACAAGTCCCAGCGGGATTGAAAAAAGCAGCGTAAATCCGAATATTTTAAGAGTGGGAACGAGATATTCAAGCAGAATACCCGTGACCTTTAAAATGCTTTCTCCGTCCATTTTCAGCGTCCTTTCGGAAGTTTATACCATGCGCTTTTACACGGTAATACATTATTACAATACTTAATTATTGTAGCAGAAAAGCGGCTGTTTTGCAATAGGGAAAGAGAAATTTGTCATCGGCTATCGCCTGCGAAATAATTTTATTGACGTAAAATCAATAATTATTACGACTTTTATTGACAATTGCAGCATTTCGTGCTATTATCTTCTATAGAATATAAGCTGTATTTTTGAGCAAACTTTATATACTTACGATTTTACAATACGGAAAGGGCACAGAAATGGAGATACACTTCAACGAAGATAAGGAGCTGCTTGAAAAGCTCAGGGAGGGACTTCGGCGAAAGGGCGGATATTGCCCCTGCAAGCTTGAAAGAACCGAGGATAATATATGTATGTGCAAGGAGTTCAGGCAACAGGTGGCCGACCCCGATTTTGAGGGGTACTGCCATTGCAGGCTTTATTATAAATCAAAATGACGCGAAAGGATGAGCAATAATGAGAATAACTGAGATTACAAAGGATAATTTTGACGCTGAGGTATTGAAATCCGACAAGCCGGTGCTGGTGGATTTCTGGGCGGCATGGTGCGGCCCGTGTCAGATGCTGGGCCCCGTTATGGAGAAAATCGCAGAGGAGCATGACGAAATAAAGGTCTGCAAATCTAATGTTGACGAAAACCCTGAGCTTGCGGTTATGTTCGGCATAGACTCGATACCCTGCGTAATCGCATTTAAAGGCGGAAAACAGATCGACCGCTCGGTAGGCTATGTGCCCGCGGAAAAAATCCTATCAATGGTAAAATAAGCCGTATTGTGTAAAGATAACGGCAGATACAGCTATATTTATATAAAATAAGCGGTAAATCAGCCCAAAATCATAAAAAACACTTGATTTTTTCAGAAAATATGTTACAATATAATCAAGTCGTACAGACGGTATGACAAAACTATCAAGGAGGACTTTCCAATGGCTTATAAAATTTCCGATGAATGCATCGCTTGCGGCGCTTGTGCAGACCAGTGCCCCGTAAGCGCTATTTCCGAAGGCGACGGCAAGTACGATATTGATGCTGATACCTGCATCTCTTGCGGTGCTTGCGCAGGCGTTTGCCCTGTAGGCGCTCCTTCTGAGGACTAATTTACATCAATCAATAAAAACAGCCTTTGCAAAGCTTTTGCAAAGGCTGTTTTTCTTTGTCCTTTTATATATACAAAAATCTACTGCGACTGCTTGTTATCCTTGAACAGGAAATTCAGCACCCCTGTTTTTGCAAGGGCAAATACCAGCACCGACGCGATGAGCGCACCGCCAAGCGTGCTTATGCCGAACGGTATCACATAGCTGAAAAGCGCCGCCTCTTTTCCCATTACAAACGCGGCTATAGGGTATGCCGCCAGAGCGCCGAGTATGCCCGTGCCTATGGTTTCACCGAGGAACGCGATAGGTATGCGCTTTACAAAGGACAGCCTTGTAAACAGATACTTAAACGCAAGCCCGCAGCACAGCGCGCCCACCATGCTTCCGGGAAAGGCAAGCAGAGTGCCGGTACCCATCATAACACGGATAAGCGAGGTGATAAACGCCATAGCGACTGCGTACCACGGACCCAGCACCGTACCCGCTATCACATTTACCATGTGCTGTATAGGAAAGCACCTTGACGCGCCTATCGGTATAGAAAACGTGCTGAGGACAACGCCGAGCGCGATAAGCACTCCCGCAAGTGCAAGCTTTTGTATGCTGATTTTTTTATTCATAATATCATGACCTTTCACTGACAAAACCGTATAATATGGTATGCCTTCTGACCTAAACAAGTATACATCGGCAAAAACGGGCTGTCAATACTGTTTTACCGATAGCAATTTTCTTGTATGAGTCAAAATTTGTAAGCTCGCCGGAAAATTGCGTTTTTTTCTGCTCTGCTGTGTCACATTCAAGCGTAAAACATAAAATATAGCGTAAAGCTGAAAATTTATGTGAAAGGAGCATAACAATGCACGAAGAATGTAATATGAAGAGCGGAAAGCCGATGAAGCGGCCGGGCTATGCATATATACCTTTTCAGCACATGGGAAAGCTGTATTCTCCCGAAACCGCTATGGCGGCGGGTACTGTTTTCCCCGAGCTTAATCTGACGATTGAAGAATATGAGAGGGGGCTTTATAATGGCACATAATGTATCACAGCGCGAGGCTATGCTTATGCGAAAGCTCGCCGCCGCGGATTTTTTTGCGCTGGATTTAAAGCTGTACCTCAACACTCACCCGGACGACACACGGGCAATTGAGATTTACCGTGAGGCGGTAAAGCAGACGAAAGCGTGCCGCGAGGCGTTTGAAGCGGAGTTTTACCCCTTGCGCGCATCAAGCGCGGGTACAGACTGCGAGTGGGATTGGCTGTGCGGCCAGTGGATTTTGTAGGATAGGAGGGGCGGTATGTTTATATTTGAAAAAAGGACGCAGGTGCCGGTTGTGATAAAGAACCGCAACCCGAGGCTTGCAAGCTATATTCTGTCGCAGTACGGCGGCCCCGACGGCGAGCTCGGCGCGTCGCTGAGATACCTGTCGCAGAGATTTTCTATGACGGATAAGCGCGCGATAGCCACGCTTACGGACATAGGCACGGAGGAGCTTTCTCATCTGGAAATGATAGGCTCGATAGTATCACAGCTCACGACCGGTGAGGGTGCGCGCAGCTTTGACCGCTACGGCGTAGGCGCGTACTATATGGATCACGCAAACGCAGTATATCCCGCAAATGCGGGCGGTGTGCCGTTTACCGCGGCATATATACAGAGCAAGGCGGATCCGCTTGCAGATTTGCACGAGGACCTTGCGGCGGAGCAGAAAGCGCGCGCAACATACGACAATATTTTAAGAGTGTGTGACGACCCCGACGTCAAGGAGGTCATAAAGTTCCTGCGCGAGCGCGAGGTGGTGCACTTCCAGAGGTTCGGAGAGGTGCTGAATATTCTGCAGGAGAAAATCGACTGCAAATAAGCGAGAAAGCCGCGCGTTATACGACAAAAATCCCCTGCCGGCGGCAGGGGATTCAGCTTGTCGAAAAAGTGATTTTTCGACAAGCTGTCAGACTTCGAGAAACAC
>CAMEKZ010000151.1 GCA_945921635.1 uncultured Clostridia bacterium | reverse complement strand
TGAGGCGGGCAGGATTATTTTAGGACGCAGTATGCCGTATACGGCGGGCGAGGGTATTTTATCGGATAAATAGATATTTTCGCGCAGCCGCACAGATTTTTTCACATCATGTATCGAAGCCGCATATACGACACAAAGCACGGCAAGCAGTATCCCCACACCCGCAAGCCATATATACGAGCATATTTTGAAAACATCTTCAAGCACATTTACCTTGTAGGTTATCGGAAAATAATCGCTTGCCGCCGTGACGCAGTTTATCATAGAAAAGCTCTTATCCTCTCCGCACCGGTACACAACAACAGTCCTTGTCGCAAACCGCGATATAAGCGACATAAGGCTGTATTCGTTCCCGAAGCCTATCGGCAGCCACATACGCAAAAAAGGTATCAACCACAGCACAGTGACAACCCGACGCGGTATCCGTCTGATACGGCGGATAAGCATTACGACAAGTCCCGTTATCGATGCGACAATGCTCATGTTGAACAGCCAGTAAAACAGCTCGCCGTACACCCTTTCACCTCTTTTCTATCATCTGCCGCAATTCTTCAATATCCTTTTCAGTCAGCGTCTCGTCCTCGAGAAGCGACGAAAACAGCGCCTTTTTCGAGCCGCCGAACAATCTGTCTACAAGTCCGCGCGTCTCTGTCTTTCGCACCTCGTCAGCGGATATAAGCGAGGTGCAGATAAACCCCGGCTCGGTACGCTTTATATACCCCTTTGCCTCCAGCTTTTTTATAACGGTGTAGGTCGTGTTCTTGTTCCAGCCTATCTGCTCGGCAGCAAGCAGGCTTATTTCCTTTGCGCTGACAGGCTCGTGCGCCCAGACAAGCTCCATAACCTTGTATTCGCTTTCAAAAATCTTTTGATTCATAGATTTACCTCCAGACTACTTCTATAGTCTATACTATCACAGTAGTCTGATTTTGTCAATAGCGTTTTCGTGTATTTACGGAAAAATTTTTTAAAAATATTGAAACTTTTCTTATATCCTTATCGACTACCCCAATGTAAGCAGAAAACCGGCAACCGAAAAAAATCAGAATAATCTGAAACTTTTTTCACGGCTCGCCCGACTGCTTAATTGTAGAGAAAAAAAGTGCATTTGCACAGAATAAATGGAGGACAAAGAAATGAAAAAGTTTTTAGCAGCAGTAGCATCTATCGCAACAATTGCAGCTTGCTCAACAGCAGCTTTTGCAGCAGGTGATGTCGGCGAATCAAGCGCTCCCGGCGCATCTTCGGACGGCAACGTTCCTACAGGTGTTGTACTTACAGTAGTTCCCGTTGCTCTCGCAGCAGGCGCTCTCACAGTAAGCGGTATCGTATTAAAGAAGAAGAACAAGTAATCAGATTACTTAGTAAACTCGATATAAACCGTATTTAGGCGGTTTAGAAGGACAATGTTTCGGATTCATAAAAGCCTCTGCCGGTTGGCAGAGGCTTTTAGTCGTTCTTCGGAACAATTATAACAGGCTATCTTATTTCCTCGACATCTGCATTATAGAAGGTGTTCAGGATTTCTTTTTCATTGCTGCCGCTGCGGCTCATCTGCACCGCGGCGTATACGCTCATGCCGATGCTGTCACCGTCACCCTTTGTCGTAAAGGTGTACAGACCCTGCGAGCAGGTCATCTCAAAGCAGACCGAGCGTATGCCGAACATACGGCAGAACTCATACCCCGACATATTTATCCCGCATACGGCGAGCGACAGCACATTACCCCCGCCGTCCGTTCTTATATCGGATATACGGCTGTCGGTTTCGGGAGGGAGGACTATATCGGGATATTTTGCGAGCAGTATCTGCGACAGGCCGCACGATGTCAGCTGACAGCCGCCGCTGTAGCCTGCGGCGTATTTATCCCTCGGGCAGTACAGCTTTTTCAGCCACGGCATATCAAGACCCGCGTCGGCGGGGTCGGTGAGTGCACCCGAGGATATGCGGCAGACGGGAAGGAATACATTCCTGCCGTTATAGCTTATCCTCGTGCAGAGCGCATAGTCCGCGGCGCAGTCGGCGGCTGAGATATACCGCTCTGCGTTTTCGCCGAAATGCTCCGCACACTCCTTTTCCGACATGAATTTTACGCACGGAAAGCAGTCGCGATTAAGTCCGTTTATACCGTACAGATAAACAATCGAGCTATGTATCGCCGCGCCCGCCGCGTTTATCCCCGCGGCGTCCGCATCGGTAGGCGGCTCGTCCAGCGATTTAAGCTGCTCCAGTATACAGCCCTTTAAAAAGTCGCGGTAGCTGTATACGGTGTCGTTTACGGTGACATTTTCGGGGTAGGCGGCGCTTTTCGGAGCGGCAAACACCGCAAGTATCACTATCGGCAGAATCACCGCGGCGCACAGCGCAGCTATGAGTAAAAAATGCTTGCTTTTGAGATTTGGCTTGCCCGTTTTTTTCAAAATATCGTCCTTTCTCTATAAGGCATAGTGCGTAAAATATCACCGGAATATGTCTGCTTTTATGCTTTGTTTTCTTGTGACAAATTTTTAATAGTTTAATCTGCATAATTTTTTGCTTTAGTTTGCAAAGTTATCCGTATTTTTGCGGGGAAACAAAAATTGTGCCGGCGATGAATTTTACGGAAAATCGTTGTTTATCAGCCTGAAAATTCAAATATCACACTGTTTTCGCCCAAAACGGTGATATTTTGCAGGAAAATAAAGTAAAGCTGTCAAAATGAAATATTATTTTTATTATCCTGCAAATACTTGACTTATCGCGGCCGTTGTTATATAATAATAAGGAATAAATGAAAAAGACAGCCGTGCGGCTATCAAATCACCCGACACTAGAATATATTCAAAACGGGTTTTTGTTAGACCGACAGCGGGCAAATGAGCAAAGAAAGGAACATGGCGTATGACAGAGAGATTTCAGAAGCTGTGCAGAGATTACAAGATACAGACAGCTATCGACCCAAAGCTATACGATAAATACAGCGTAAAAAGAGGCTTGCGCAACACCGACGGAAGCGGCGTTGTGGTAGGTCTTACAAATATCTGCTGTGTACACGGCTATGTAATTGACGAGGGCGAAAAGCGCCCCGCAGAAGGAAAGCTTATCTACAGAGGGTATGATATATGCGACCTTGTAGATGGAAAGACAAAGGACGACAGATACGGCTTTGAGGAGACCGCATATCTTCTGCTTTTCGGAAACCTGCCCGATAAAGAGCACCTTGAGGATTTCAAGAAGATTGTGACGCACTACCGCACTCTGCCCCCGTATTTTGCGGAGGACGTACTCATGCGCTGCCCGTCGGCGAATATAATGAATAAGATGGCGCAGTCGGTGCTTGCGCTTTACACCTACGATAAAGAGCCCGAGAACAAGAGCATGGAGAGCGAGATGCTCAAGGCCATCTCGGTTATCGCGCGTCTGCCCGCAATAATGGTAGGTGCGTATCAGGTTATGCGCCGCTATCTGCACAACTCCAGCATGATTATGCACCCGATAAATCTTGACGAGAGCCTTGCCGAGAGCATACTCTCCACCCTCCGCGACAACCGCGAGTACACAAAGGAGGAGGCAAAGCTGCTTGACCTTTGCCTTATGCTCCACGCAGAGCACGGCGGCGGTAACAACTCCACCTTTACCTGCCGCTGCGTAACCTCATCGGGCACGGACGCCTACGCTTCTTACGCGTCGGCTATATCCTCGCTTAAAGGTCCCCGCCACGGCGGCGCAAATATCAAGGTTATGGAGATGCTTAACTGCATCGAAAACAATGTCAAGAACTGGGAGAGTGACGGCGAGGTTGCCGATTTTCTCCGCAAGATACTCAGAAAAGAGGAGAACGACCACAGCGGCCTTATCTACGGTATGGGTCATGCGGTATATACCCTGTCCGACCCCAGAGCTGTAATACTCAAAAAGGCGGCTATGAAGCTCGCCGAGGGCACAGAGGTAGAGGCAGAGTTCAAGCTCTTAGATAAAATCGAAACCCTCACCCCTCAGCTTTTTGCCGAGAACAAGGGCGATATAAAGACCATGTGCGCGAATGTCGATATGTATTCGGGTCTTGTATACAAGCTGCTCGGAATACCGGTTGAGATGTACACCGCGCTTTTTGCCTGTGCAAGAATGCCCGGCTGGTGCGCGCACAGAATGGAAGAAATACAGAACGGAAAGAGAATCATGCGCCCTGCGTACAGGACGCTTATCAAAAACAGGGATTATGTTGCGCTTGACGAGCGCTGAGCGCACCCCTGAATAAACAAAGCAAAAACAACGATGTTTTTGAAAAGGCGGCTGTGCCGCAGACATGAAAGGCTATCAGATGAGTAATTTTTTTGCAAAGAAAAAAGCAATAATCGCCGCAGTTTTATTCGGAGTAATATTTCTGATACTGAGGCTTATCCAGCTGGAAAACGCGGTTGAGTATCCGTCCGGCTTTTACGCCGCAGGCATGGAGCTGTTCAACATCTCGTTCAACATTCTGCTTGTTGTCAGCGCGGCAGTTATCGGTGTGCTTGCGTTTCTGGACTGCAAAAACAGCGATTATAAAAGCATAGGCAAAATATCCGCCTCAGGCGCGTCTGCTTTAGGCATCTGCATGATACTGGGCGGCGCTTCGATGACGGTATCGGTCATTTCCGAGTTTACAAACGGACTTGACTTTTTCTCGCTTTTTACCATTGCGGGCTGTGCCGCATATCTTGCAGGCGGCATGATTATACTGGCAAACGGCAGGATAACCCCGCCTCTTTGCATCTCCCCGATAATAATTATTATATACTATCTTCTCAAATGCGTAGAATACTATCTGGCAAATCCGATAATCACAGGTATGCCGCAAAAGCTTATGCTCATGCTGTTTTATGTAGTCAGCGTCCTTTTCTGGATAAATACCGGCAGGCTTTTTTCGGGTATCGAAAAAAAGCTGACA
>CAMEKZ010000150.1 GCA_945921635.1 uncultured Clostridia bacterium | reverse complement strand
ATTTCTTAATTTTGGAAATCTCGGCTTTTTCGTGGCTGTTTTTTTACAGCGCCCGTTTTCATTTATTATCCTTTTTCTTGTCACAGTTATGCGGGCAGGACGCACATCCGCCCGAACAGCCTATGCACCTTCCTTTTTTCACCTGCCTTACGGTATATATCACCGCAAGTACAAGCAAAACCGCGATACCCGCAACTATTATCCAATCTAACGCGCTCATTTGCTATACGACCTTTCGTACTCTTTGTTTACCGTGTCTGTTATCCTTTTCTTTATCTCATCGCTTATGCGCCTGCTGTCACGGATTTTCTGCGCCGCCTTGCGCTTTATGTCAATATCTATCGCGGAGCTTCTGAGATATTCCGCCGTCTTTTCGGGGAAATACACACAGTAAACCGAAATCCCCCACGCCACCGCCATATCGCGGTAATATGCGCCGCAGTGGAGCTTTTCATACACGCTGAAAGCGTAATCCGCGCTCTGCTCGTCATGATATTTTGAAAACAGCAGACCTATCCCGATGCGCGAAACAAATTCTTTGTCCGAAAACAGCATATTATCAATTATTTCACGGAGCTTTTCCTTTTCGCCCTTAGCAGGCTTTAATGCCGTGCAGAAGCAGTCGCACTCTGCCCAGTTGTCTATCATCTCGCCGTAGCGGTAGATATACGGCTCTTTTTCGCCCAGCGGTGCTTTTGACAGACCTAGCGCCGCACCTTTAAACATCAGTTCCTCAAAGCTGTCATACGGAAGCTCAAAGATTTCTTTATAGCTGTCGCTATGCTTTGCGGCGAGCGCCTTTATATCGGGCATTTTCACCCCGATGACCTTTAATTTGCTTGTATGTATTATCTTTTCATTGAATATGCGGAATTTTTCGTCCGAGCGGCTCCGGAGCAGTATTACAAGCTCGTTTTGCGTGATAGTCATTTATACGTTTCCTTTTTCAAGCTCCAGTAAAAAGCGTTTTATATCGTTTCCCATGCCGCCCATATAATTTCCGTAGCCGCCCGAGGCGGGTACGATACGGTGACAGGGAATGATTATCGGGAGCGGGTTTTTCTTCAGCGCAGAGCCGGTCGCCCTGACAGCCGCCGAGTTTGCCGACGCGGCTACATCCTTATATGTTACCGTACTGCCGTAGGGAATTTTCTCTATCGCGTGCAGTATACTGCGGAAAAACGGCGTGCCGAGATTATCTATATTGTACGGCAAATCAAAGACTTTTCGCCTGCCGTCAAAATACTCGTCAAGCTGTTTTGCGGCGGCATAGCATATACCGTCGGGGTTGTCGGCTATATCCATGTCAAAAACCGTCGCGGTAATATATTTCCCGTCCGACAGCACGGTTATGCTGTGGTTTATCGGGAGCTTTATCGTTATGTTAGCCATTTTTCACATTTTTCTTTCCGCAGACATTTATCACATCAAGCCGCAGGATATTTGTACTGTTTATGCAGTCGCTGTCGAGCTTATAGAGCTTTTCTCCGTAGTGCGAGAGGATAAGCTCCAGCGCATCCTTCTTCTCGTCAGAGTCGGTCACTATGCTTATTGTGCCATAGCCGACCGCACTTTCGTATCTGCTTGTGATACTGCCCTGCTCGTATTCAAAGCAGCGGTCGGTTTCAAATCCGACCCTGTTGCTTTGCTTTATAAGCTGTATTTTCTTTCCGTCAAAAGCACCATGAATATACAGGCTCAGCTTTTCGCCGCATAGCTTTATACCAAAATTGAACGGCAGTATATACGGGTATTCGTCACAGAACGCAACCCGCACAACATCGGCTCTTTTTATTATATCGGCAATTTCATAAAAATTGGTTACTTCTCTGTCAGTTCTTCTCATCGGAGCTCCTTTTCGGTTTGGAATATTTACGCTGTAGCTTTTTGGAGAGGGTGTTCTTTTTGACTTTTTCGGGTTTTGACTTTTTATCCGCACGCTTTTCCGCGGTGAAAACAAAGTAGCCGTCTATCTCCTTTACCCTTACCCCGCCGAATACGGCGGAGAGCTTGTTTTTGTACCAGTCGAGCCGCTTTGTCACCATTATCATTCTGCCACCGACCGCGAGCCTTTTATATCCGTTTTCGATAAAGCCCTTTGCCACCGAAAAGTCGGTGTGATACGGCGGATTTGACATTATCAGAGTATAACCGCTGTCGGTTATATCGCTAAAGCCGTCGCTTTGTATCACGGTTATATTTTCTATGCCGTTTTGCACGGCGTTTTTTCTTGAGATATTTACCGCGTCGGGGGATATGTCGCACATAGTGACATTCTTCCCGCTTGTCAGCTTTGCCGCGAGTATACCTACCACGCCGCACCCGCAGCCGAGGTCGAGTATTTTATCATCGGGTGAAAACTCGGTCACCGACAGCATGGCAAACGTGCCCCTGTCCACAGCGGAGGGCGAAAACAGCTTTTCACTTGTTTCAAGGCAGAGCATTTGCCCTTTTATCTCAGTATGTATCATATAAACAGCAGTACCAGATTATATATCCCGAGGCTTACTATCCAGGCTATCACACATTGTATAACCGATATTGCGGCGGCGTATACGCCGGAGCCGAGTTCCTTTCGCATAGCGGCAACAGCAGCAACACAGGGCGTGTACAGCAGGGTAAACGTCAAAAAGCTGATGGCGCACGCGATATTCGGAAACAGCGAGGGGAGCACCTCGGAGAGCTGTGCCATGCCGGTACCGGTGAGCACCGACATAGTGCTTACTACCGCCTCTTTTGCGGAAAAGCCGGTAATAAGCGAGGTGGTTATTCTCCAGTCGTTAAAGCCGAGCGGAGCGAACAGCGGAGAGAGCATTTTGCCCAGAGCGGCAAGCAGACTGTCAGCGCTGTCGGTCACAACATTCAGCCTTGAATCAAAGGTTTGTAAAAACCAAATTATTACAGTCGCCACAAATATAACGGTAAACGCCTTTGTTATAAAATCCTTTGCCTTTTCCCACATCAGCATTACTACGCTTTTTACCGAGGGAAAACGGTAGTTTGGCAGCTCCATAACAAACGGCACCGGCTTGCCTCTGAACTTTGTCTTGCTTAAAATAAGGCCGAATAAAATACCTACAACCATGCCCAGTATATAAAGACATATCATGACAAGCGCCTGATATTTCTCGAAAAATGCGGCGGTAAACACCGCGTAAATCGGTATCTTTGCCGAGCAGCTCATAAACGGGGTCAGCAGAATAGTCATCTTTCTGTCGCGCGCGGACGGCAGGGTTCTTGTTGCCATGATAGCGGGGACAGAACAGCCAAAGCCTATAATCATAGGCACAAAGCTCTTTCCCGACAGGCCGATTTTTCTCAGCAGCTTATCCATTACAAACGCGACGCGCGCCATATATCCGCTGTCCTCTAAAATCGACAGGAAGAAAAACAGCGTGACAATTATCGGTAAAAACGACAGCACCGCGCCGACTCCCGCGAAAATTCCGTCTATGATAAGCGAATGTACCACGGGGTTTATGCCGTAATCGGTGAGCGCGTTATCGGTGACGTCTGTAAGCCAGTCTATGCCCTGCTCCATAAGGTCACTTAAAAACGAGCCAATCACGCCGAAGGTGAGCCAGAACACAACCAGCATAATAAGGATAAACAGCGGGATTGCAAGATATTTGTTTGTCAGCACACTGTCGATTTTTACACTTCGCCTATGCTCCTTGCTCTCCTTGCACTTTACTACAGTCTGGGCACAGATCTTTTCGATAAAGGTGTAGCGCATATCGGCTAGCGCGGCGTTTCTGTCCATGCCGAGCTCGCTTTCCATCTCGATTATCGAGTGCTCCATAAGCTCAAGCTCGTTTTCGCTCAGCTTCAGGCGGTCGATTATCGGCTGGTCGCCCTCTACTATTTTTGCGGCGGCAAAGCGGTCGGATATGCCCGCCTTTTCCGCGTGATCCTCTATCTGATGGCGCAGCGCGTGTATACAGCGGTGTATAGCGCCGTGACAGAAGTCCATGCGAACCGGCTTTGTCCCGTTTTCCGCGGTCTGAACCACCGTCTCGATAAGCTCGGGTATACCCTCGTTTTTCGACGCGCTGATAGGCACGACAGGCATACCGACAAGCTTTGAAAACCCGGGTATATCAATCGTACCGCCGTTGTTTCGCACCTCGTCCATCATGTTGAGCGCAAGCACCATCGGTATGCCCATCTCGGACAGCTGTAAGGTAAGGTAGAGGTTGCGCTCGATATTTGTCGCGTCAAGTATGTTTATAATAGCGTCGGGCTTCTGGTCGATGATAAAATCTCTTGTTACGTTTTCCTCGGAGGAGTAGGGGCGCAGAGAGTATATGCCGGGCAAATCCACCACCGTGCAGTCCCTGTGACCGCGTATCGTGCCGCTTTTAGAATCGACCGTGACGCCCGGAAAGTTGCCGACGTGCTGATTTGAGCCGGTGAGCTGATTGAACAGCGTGGTCTTTCCGCAGTTCTGATTTCCTACAAGCGCGAATACCATCAGCCGTCCACCTCCACCGTTATCTGCTTTGCGTCCTCGAGCCTTATTGACAGCTCATAGCCGCGCAGATGTATCTCGATAGGGTCGCCCATAGGCGCGACCTTGCGTATAACTACCTTGGTTTTTGGTATTATCCCCATATCCAGCAGGTGACATCTGAGCGGGCCGTCGCCGCCCACGGCGGTTATGACCGCCTCCTGCCCGATTTTAAGATTGTTTAGTGTAGTTTGTTTCATTTTCTCCCGTTCTTTCTGCGGCACACGCGGTAGAAGTGCATTGCGTTTTCGGGCGTGTGCATTTGTTTTTCCGTAATAGATTATACTACAACAAGGCCTTGCTGTCAACGAAAAACGGTGACATAAAGGTGTGTTTATAGATAAATTCAAGGCGGCGGACAAAACCGTCCGCCGCCTCAGCTTGTCGAAAAAGTGATTTTTCGACAAGCTGTCAGACTTCGAGAA
>CAMEKZ010000149.1 GCA_945921635.1 uncultured Clostridia bacterium | reverse complement strand
GGAGCCGGGGCAGCGCGTGGTTGCCACAAAGTACATGAGCGAGGACGAGTTCTGGTTTAAGGGACATTTCCCGAATTATCCTGTAGTGCCCGGCGTGCTTATGCTCGAAATGCTCGCGCAGGCGGGCGCGGTAGCTATGCTTGCGCTCCCCGAAAACAAGGGCAAAATCGGCTTTTTCGGAGGGGTAAAAGAGGCAAAGTTCCGCAGACAGGTAGTACCCGGTGACCTGCTTCGTCTTGAAGTCGAAATCATCAAGGTAAAGGGTCCTATCGGTGTAGGAAAGGCGCTTGCCACGGTAAACGGCGAAAAGGCGGTATCCGCCGAGATTACTTTCGCGATAAAGTAATTATACTATCACTATCCCCGCCGCAGGGCAGGGAATTGGAAGGTTAATTTATGTTCAGTAAAATTTTAATCGCCAACAGAGGAGAAATTGCGATAAGAATAATCCGTGCCTGCCGCGAGCTTGGCATAAAGACGGTTGCGGTATATTCTACCGCCGATAAGACCGCATTGCACGCGCAGATTGCCGACGAGGCGGTCTGCATAGGTCCTGCCGCGTCAAAGGACAGCTATCTCAATTCAAAGGCGCTTTTAGCGGCGTGCGAGGTCACAGGCGCACAGGCGATACACCCCGGCTTCGGATTTTTGTCGGAGAACAGCCACTTTGTCCGCCTTTGCGACAAGTGCGGAATAAAGTTCATCGGCCCCGGTGCAGACGCTATGGATGCAATGGGTGACAAGGCGAATGCTAAAAAGACCATGATAGAGGCGGGCGTGCCGGTAGTACCCGGTTCTGACGGCGTAGTCGAGGATATAGAGCAGGCAAAGGAAATATCCGAAAAAATAGGCTATCCGATTATGGTAAAGGCTTCTGCGGGCGGCGGCGGACGCGGCATAAGACTTGTCGAAAGCCCCGACGAGCTTGAGGCGGCTATGGTAGCCGCAAAGCAGGAGGCAAAGCAATTTTTTGCAAATGACGACATATATATTGAAAAGTTTATCGTAAACCCGCGCCATGTCGAAATTCAGCTTCTCGCGGACGAGCACGGAAACGTGATATACCTCGGCGAGCGCGACTGCTCGCTGCAAAGACGAAATCAGAAGGTGCTGGAGGAAAGCCCCAGCCCCGTCATGACCGAGGATTTGCGAAAGCGCATGGGCGAGGCGGCAGTCCGCGCGGCAAAGGCGTGCGGCTATTCAAACGCGGGCACGGTAGAGTTCCTTGTGGACAAGGATTTAAATTTTTACTTTATGGAGACGAACGCGCGCATACAGGTAGAGCAGCCCGTAACCGAGATGGTGACGGGAGTAGACCTTGTACAGGCTCAGATAAAGATTGCGGCGGGTATGCCGCTTGAATACACGCAGAACGATATAAGGCTCACAGGTCATGTTATCGAGTGCCGCATAAATGCGGAGGAGCCGAAAAACAACTTCAGACCCTGTCCCGGTAAAATCAAGTCCATACATATGCCCGGCGGGTTCGGCGTACGAATTGACACCGCGGTATATCAGGGCTATGAGATACCTCCGTACTATGACAGCATGATAGCAAAGGTGCTTGTACGCGGCAGAAACAGGAAAGAGGCTATACAGAAGATGAAGGTCGCGCTCTCCGAGTTTCTGATTGAGGGAATAAACACGAACATCGATTTTCAGCTCAATCTGCTTCGTGACGAGGATGTAGAGAGCGGAAACTTTGATATAGGCTTTTTAAATCGTAAGGATTTGACCTGATTTTTAATAGAAAAAAGATAGAACTCCTCGAAAATCGGCGCTTCGGAGATTTTCGAGTTGGTTAAAAAAGGCGGTGCTTTTAATTGTTAGAGGATTTGTTTAAAACGGTCAAGGATCGTTTTAACGCGGAAAATGCAGGGCAGGAGCAGGCAAAGACCCCCGAGATACCGAAGGACTTGCTGTTCAAGTGTCCGCGCTGTCAGAGCGTATTTTATATGGACGAGTTTGAAAAGCGCAGAAAGACCTGTCCGACCTGTAATTATCATGCGCGGCTTTCCTGGCGCGAGCGCCTTGAAATAACCGCGGACAAGGACAGCTTTGTCCAGTTTGACGAGAACATGACCTCGCTCAATCCGATAGGCTTTCCCGATTATGAAAAGAAGATTAAAAGCCTGCAGGAGAAAAACGGCATAAATGACGCAATAGTTACCGGCGTATGCACTATACGCGGCTACCGCGCGGTGCTGGGCATTATGGACTCAAACTTTATGATGGCGAGCATGGGCAGCGTAGTAGGCGAAAAGATTGCGCGCGCGTTTGAGTACGCGACCGAAAACAAGCTCCCGGTGATACTGTTCACCGCATCGGGCGGAGCGAGAATGCAGGAGGGTATAATCTCCCTCATGCAGATGGCAAAGACATCGGGCGCGGTAAAGCGCCATAGCGATGCAGGCGGACTGTATATCACGGTGCTTACCGACCCTACGACGGGCGGTGTGACTGCGTCGTTTGCGAGTCTGGGTGATATAATCCTTGCCGAGCCGAAGGTTCTTGTCGGCTTTGCGGGCAGGAGAGTAATACAGGACACGATAAAACAGAAGCTGCCTGACGATTTTCAGACCGCGGAGTTCTTACTGGAGAGCGGCTTTGTGGACGCTATTGTAGACCGTAAGTCGATGAGAAAATCGCTGTCCAATATTCTGCGTCTGCACAACTACAAAAAGGTTGACGCCGTTGCATGGCAGCACGGCTGATATGGGAAAGAAGGAAGTTTGTAAATGTCAAATCTGTCCGCAACACAGCGGCTTGAAATAATCAGAGAGAAAAACCGTCCGACGGTAAACGATTATATCCCCGCGATATTCCACCATTTCACCGAGTTTCACGGCGACCGTCACTATGGTGACGACGCGGCAATCATGGCGGGTATAGCAACGCTTAACAGCGTGCCCGTGACAGTAATCGCGCAGGTAAAGGGCAGGAACCTCGATGAAAATAAAAAATCTAACTTTTCGATGCCGCACCCCGAGGGCTATAGAAAGGCGCTCAGGCTTGCGTATCAGGCGGAAAAGTTCCACCGTCCGGTTATCTGCTTTGTTGACACACCCGGCGCGTTCTGCGGTGTAGAGGCGGAGAAAAGGGGACAGGGCGAGGCAATCGCCAAGAACATAGCCGAGTTTATGACGCTTAAAACTCCGGTAATATCGGTGGTGCTCGGTGAGGGCGGAAGCGGCGGCGCACTTGCGCTTGCGGTATGCGATGAGCTCGCCATGCTTGAAAATGCGCTCTACTCGGTAATCTCGCCGCGCGGCTTTGCGTCCATACTCTGGAAGGATCCGTCAAGGGAAAAAGAGGCGGCTGACCTTATGAAGATAACCGCCGAGGATTTACAGCGCTTCGGTGTGTGCGACAAGATAATAGCCGAGCCTGTCGGCGGTGCACACAACGACCCCAATCTCACGGCGGACAATATATCCGAATATCTTATGGATGCGGTGGCAAGGCTCTCCGCTCTGGATACAGACACCCTGCTTGAAAAGCGCTATCAGAAGTTCCGCAAGATAGGCGTGTTCAGCGAGGGCTGAGCGGAAATGGCGAATATCCTGATTTTTCGGCTTTGAAATGCAGACAGCGCATAGTGATTAGTTTATATGTTCAGGTTGTTGTGCAAAGTGATGAAATACAGGCGCAAAATTCAGACATTTTTTTATCTGAAATATAGCAAATCATACTTGATTATTTCGGCATAATGCCGTATAATATTAAAGAAAGAAAATTCTTTTAAACACCACGGAGGAAATTCAAATGGTATTTGACAAAGTAAAATCTATTATTGTTGACCAGCTCGACGTAGAAGAAGACAAGGTAACCGAAACAGCAAGCATCACTGATGATTTAGGTGCTGACTCTCTTGACATAGTTGACCTCGTAATGAGCTTTGAAGAAGAGTTCGACCTTGAGATTCCCGATGAGCAGGTTGAAAAAATCAAGACTGTTGGCGATGTCGTAAAGTATATTGAGGAGAACACCGAGAACTGATTTATTTTCAGCGCCAGTGTTACAGACTGATATACCGGCGATTACCGGTCGTATTTTCAGCAGCACCGTACAAAGCCGCATAAGGGGCTTTGTACGGTGTTCTATTAAGACAATACCGCACAATTAACGGCTAATGCCTTTGCCGCGCGCTTGCAGGCATGGATGCCGTATAGCAGAGCGCGCTAAGTCGCCGCACGATGCGGCAACCAAGAACGCTCGCAATTGCATATTTCCGTCATATTGCACAGAAATTTCTTGACACACGCTAGTATGCCTGCAAAATTTCTATACAATCTGACGAAAAATCTGTCGGCGCAATCTGCACGCAATCTTTGTGTGGTATTGCCTTAAATGCGGATACGTTTTTTCTGGGGAGATATGATGAAAAACATTTGTTTTACGGGACACAGAAAGCTTGACAGCGAAAATTCCTTACAGATAAAAATTCTGCTTGACAGCGTGATATGCTCGCTTGTAAAGCGGGGCGCTACCGATTTTTACTGCGGCGGCGCGCTCGGCTGGGATACGCTGTGCGCGAATATGGTGCTGTATCTTAAAAAGCGCAAGGCGCTTGATATAAGGCTTCATCTTGTCCTGCCGTGCTCTAACGAGGAGCAGACAAAGCTGTGGAATGACAGCGACAGACAGGTGTTTTACAGCATACTGGAGCACGCTGACGAGGTCGAGTACATCGGGAGTGAGTACACTCCGGACTGCATGAGAAAGCGCAATGCTAGGCTTGTAGAGCACGCCGACGGCTGTGTGTGCTATTATGACTGCACGACAAGGAGAAGCGGCACGGCGCAGACTGTACGCATGGCAAAGGAAAAGGGAATAGAAATTATAAATGTTTTTGAGCTGGCAGACGATACAGCGGTCAGCGGCAGATAACTTCATACAGATACGCCCTGCGGAATAATCCGCAGGGCGTCAGACTGTCGATAAACCCACGCACCGCAAAAACGCAGTTTTTTCAAATAAT
>CAMEKZ010000148.1 GCA_945921635.1 uncultured Clostridia bacterium | reverse complement strand
ACTGTTTGCGGCGGGGGATGTCGCGGGCGGCTGTCCGCAGAAATATGTCACCGGCGCGCTCGCCGAGGGCGAGATTGCGGCGGTATCGGCGGTGGAATTTATCGGAGATAACACTGCAAATTCAATCAGCGATGCCGAGATAAACGCGCATATAAGCGAAGTCGAGGGCTTTTTGGCGCAGCAAAATCCGCAGTTTACCACCGAGCAGCTTGAAGAAGCAATGCAGACGGTCATGGATTCCTACGCGGGGGGCATAAAGACCAATTATCGCTTTAACGAAAAACAGCTTGATATAGCGGATTATAAAATAAATCAGCTCGAAAAGCTGTCGGAAAAGCTTTTGGCAGAGGATTTTCAGGAGCTTATGTACATATATGAGCTTCGTGAGCGGCTTGTCGTGTGCAGGAGCGTGATAGCGCATCTGAGGGCACGGCAGGAAACCCGCTGGCACAGCTTTGCCGAAAACCTCGACTATCCCGAGAGAGATGACGAAAACTGGAATAAGTACGTCAACTCGCGAATGGAAAACGGCGAAATAAAAATTATCCTGCGCGAGCTTACAAGAGAGGGGCAGAAAACCTATGAGCATAGCGATTGACAAAGAAAAATGTGTCGGCTGCGGCCGCTGCCATGAGGTCTGTCCCGGCTCGCTTATAAAAATCGGCGCGGACAAAAAGGCGTATATCAAATATTCTAAGGACTGCTGGGGTTGTACCTCCTGCATAAAGGAGTGCCCCGCCTACGCCGTAAGCTTTTATCTCGGCGCGGATATAGGCGGAATGGGGAGCCTTGTACATACCGAAAAGCGCGGCGCTATGCTTGTATGGGTGATAAAATCTCCCGACGGCAGGGTGACCGAGATAGAGATAGACCCGACAAAATCCAACAAATACTAGGAGGAATACAGCGTGAGTGAATTTTCACATCTTGACGAGCTAGAGGCAGAGGCCATCTATATAATAAGAGAGGTCGCGGCAGAGTGCGAAAAGCCGGTAATGCTCTACTCGATAGGCAAGGACAGCTCGGTTATGCTTCATCTTGCGATGAAGGCGTTTTACCCCGAAAAGCCGCCTTTTCCGTTTCTCCATGTAAATACGACATGGAAATTCCGCGAGATGATAGAGTTCCGCGATAAGACGGCGAAAAAGCTCGGCATAGAAATGCTGGAGTACATAAACGAGGACGGCGTAAGGCAGGGCATAAACCCGTTTGACCACGGCGCGGCATACACCGATATAATGAAAACGCAGGCGCTGAAGCAGGCGCTGAACAAGTACGGCTTTACCGCGGCATTCGGCGGCGGACGGCGCGACGAAGAAAAATCCCGCGCAAAGGAGAGGATTTTCTCCTTCAGAAACGCGGCGCACGCATGGGATCCCAAAAATCAGCGCCCCGAAATGTGGAAGCTGTACAACACCACGATAAACAAGGGCGAGAGCATACGCGTCTTTCCTATATCTAACTGGACTGAAAAGGACATCTGGCAGTACATAAAGCGCGAGAACATCGATATCGTGCCGCTGTATTTTGCAAAAGAACGTCCTGTCGTTGAGCGCGACGGCAACCTTATCATGGTAGATGATGACCGCTTTCCGCTGAGAGAGGGCGAGGTGCCGCAGTTAAAGTCGGTACGCTTTAGAACACTCGGCTGCTATCCGCTGACCGGCGGTATCGAGTCCACCGCAGATACGCTGGATGCGATAATCGAAGAAACATTAAGCTCGGTGTCCTCCGAGAGAACCTCGAGAGTGATAGACAACGAAGCGGCGGGCAGTATGGAGCGCCGCAAGAGGGAGGGCTATTTTTAATATGAAGGGCTTGCTTAAATGTATCACCTGCGGAAGCGTAGACGACGGTAAGTCAACGCTTATCGGACACATACTCTACGACTCAAAACTGCTGTACGCCGACCAGGAAAAGGCGCTGGAGCTTGACAGCAAGGTAGGCAGCAGAAATGGAAAAATCGACTATTCGCTCTTGCTTGACGGTCTTATGGCAGAGCGCGAGCAGGGTATAACGATAGATGTCGCGTACAGATATTTCACCACCGAGAGCCGCAGCTTTATCGTAGCGGACACCCCCGGACATGAGGAATACACCCGCAATATGGCAGTCGGCGCATCGTTTGCAGATTTAGCCGTAATACTGGTTGACGCGTCACAGGGCGTGCTTGTACAGACAAGACGGCACGCAAGGATTTGCCGCCTTATGGGTATAAAATACTTTGTTTTCGCGGTAAACAAGATGGATCTTGTCGGCTACAGCGAGCAGAGATTTGACGAGATAACCGCTCAGATTTCCGCACTCACAAAAGAGCTCGGACTTGAAAACGTGCAGATTATACCGCTTTCTGCCACCGAGGGCGACAACGTGACGGTAAAATCCGACAATATCAAGTGGTACGACGGAGTACCTTTGCTTAAATACCTCGAAACCGTGGACATCACCTCGGACGACAGCGAAAAGGGCTTTTATATGCCGGTACAGCGCGTGTGCCGCCCCGACCACACGTTCAGGGGCTTTCAGGGTCAGATTGAGGCTGGAAGTGTCAGCGTAGGAGATGAGATAATCGCTTTACCCAGCAACGAAAGGGCGGCGGTAAAGAGCATACTCGTGACCGATAAGAGCGCCGACACCGCATACAAGGGTCAGCCCGTAACTATCACGCTTGACAGAGAGGTTGACGTGTCGCGCGGCTGCGTACTGCAAAAGGACGCGGACATAGCAGTATATAAAAAGCTCAAAGCGTCTGTTTTATGGATGGACGACGAGCCGCTTACAATAGGCAAGGATTACCTTGTAAAGCTCGGAACAAAAAAGATTTCGGGTATTGTGACAAGCATAGACTATGCGGTAGACGTAAACACTGGTGAGCATATCAAGGCGGATACACTCTCTAAAAACGGTATAGCGGTATGTGACATACTGCTGACCGAGGCTATACCCGCCGACAGATTTTCACAGCACAAGACCCTCGGTGAGCTGATACTTATAGACCGCGTAAGCCACATGACATCTGCGTGCGGAGTAGTCGAGGAAGTGAGCGAAAAGGGCGGCACGGCGGGCAGAGCGTCGTTTAAGTACGGCGATATTTCCGCAAGGGGTGACATCTTCGAGGAGTTTTATTATGATACCGCGAGCCTTAACGTGCTTAAATACCAGCCGGTAAGCGCCACCTACACGGTAGGCGACACGATACCGACTGCGGGCGAGAGCTACAAATACCCCGACAGCTTTGACATAATCGTACTGCGTGACAGCACCGCTATTAAGGTTAGAGATAAGAAAATCACCGAGATAATTCCCGCGGCTCAGTACAGCTACAGCGGTTGCCCCGTGATAAACGGACGCGGCTTTGAGGTGAAGGTAAAGTCGGAGGAGGAAGCGAAGGCGTTTTTATCCGAATACGCGGCTACTCCCGAGAGCGGTCAGAGCGCATTTTTTGAAAAGTGGGTAAGCTTTGACACATACAGAAAGGTTATCATTCATATAGGAAAATAAGCTTTGTGAAAAAAGCCCGTAAATCCTTTTCAATAAAGGATTTGCGGGATTTTTCCGTGTTATTTGCATTAAGAGAGATTTATCAATCAGCTTTCTTTTATATCCTTTTTATTCTTATCCGTTTAAAAAAGAAAGAACTTTTTCTGCAAACTGTCAGACTGCGAGAAACACGCGCAGACATTGCGATTGCCCCGTGGGGCAATCGCCAAACACACAAAAATTACTTTTCGTGTGTTTGTAAGAGGATTTGATTAGAAAAAGCCGCCGTAGGCGTACAAAGGTACGGTAGGCGGCTAGGCAAGGATGCCGTCAGTGAACGCCCAAAGCGCGTCAGGACGACGCGCCACAAAGCGTTCACGTTTGACAGAAGTAAGCAAAAACGCTTTCGGAGAGCCGATTTGAGGCTCTCCGAAATTTAATAAATTACTAACTTCAATATAGGTCAAATTGTCTATAAAAAACTGCGTTTTTGCGGTGCGTGGGTTTATCGACAGTCTGGCGCGCCCCCGGTATCTTCGGGGGCGCGCTAATGTTTTATAAGACTTCTTCTGCCGCAGTAAACCACAATATATAAATTCGGAATATCGTCATATAAATTTTATATACAAAAATCGCTATTTCGTCAAATTTCGGAAAATTAGCCGATAAAAATTTACACTAAAATAATAAAATTTAGCGTTTTCCCTATTGACTTCTTGATTTGGTTATGGTAAAATAGTAAAATGTATCATAATGGATTTATATGCGTTTATGCTGATTTTTATGTACTGATTATACACCCTTACGGCAAAAAAATCAAGTGCATTTTTCGCTTGTCAGAGCGGTTTGGCACAGCGCGCATATCCTGATGTAGTATATATAAGGAGTGGTAAAGCCCATGGTCAATGTCAAGCAGGTAAGCTTGGGTAGAAATACCCGTATGAGTTTTTCTAAAATCAATGAGGTTCAGGAAATGCCCAACCTGATTGAAATTCAGAAGGATTCATATCAGTGGTTTTTGGACGAAGGTATCAAAGAGGTTTTCAATGATATTTCCTCCATTACCGATTCCAACGGAAAACTGGTACTGAGCTTTGTCGATTACCGTATCGACGAAAAGCCCAAGTATACTATCGAAGAATGTAAGGAACGCGACGTCACCTACGCTGCCCCGCTGAGAGTAAAGGCACAGCTCAGAAATACCGAAACCGGCGAGGTTATGGAAAATGAAATATTCATGGGCGATTTCCCGCTTATGACTGACAGCGGCACGTTCGTAATCAACGGCGCGGAGCGTGTAATAGTATCACAGCTCGTTCGTTCTCCGGGTGTTTACTACGGCTTTGACTATGACAAGACCGGTAAAAAGCTGTTCAAGTCCACTGTTATCCCAAACCGCGGTGCATGGCTTGAATATGAGATGGACTCAAACGACATTTTCTATGTCCGTATAGATAAAAACAGAAAAATCCCCGCAACCACCCTTATCCGTGCGCTCGGTGTCTGCACGGATGACGACCTTATCGACCTT
>CAMEKZ010000147.1 GCA_945921635.1 uncultured Clostridia bacterium | reverse complement strand
AATTATTTGAAAAA
The DNA here is from genome assembly GCA_945921635.1 of uncultured Clostridia bacterium. GTDB lineage: Bacteria > Bacillota > Clostridia > Oscillospirales > Ruminococcaceae > Ruminiclostridium_E. Next base: position 5,044 of record CAMEKZ010000147.1, on the reverse strand, counting down.
ACTGCGTTTTTGCGGTGCGTGGGTTTATCGACAGTCTGAAATCTCCCCGCTAGATTTAGGTGGGGAGATTTGTGCTTCTATGCTAATGCGGCTTAACCTTCCGTCAGCCAGTCAAGCACATTTATAACCTTGATACCGTCATAATTTCCTGCGGTGAGCTTGTCGAGAGTGAGGACGGTTTTGCTGTAATTATCCTTTATCGAGTAAAGCGGCTTCATCTCTCTGTCAAAGGTTTCCTCTGCGGTCATATCGGCGGTGACCTGAACGTATGCTATAGTACCGCTTTTTTCTGCGACAAAATCGACCTCGGTGTTCTGAAATTTCCCGACATTTACCTTATATCCGCGTCGTAACAGCTCGAAATAGACGGTGTTTTCCAACGAAAAGCCGAGGTCGTAGGTCTTACGCGGCAGAATATGATTTCTTATGCCAAAATCGACTATATAATATTTGCTGTTTGTGTTCAGAAGCTGCTTGCCTACAATATCATAGCGCTCTGCGGGGTAGAAAAAGAACGCCTCGGTTAGCGCCTTTACATAGTCGCTGACAGTATTTGAGGAGATTTTTCTTCCGCCCGATACAAGGTAATTTGTGATGCTTCGTACCGACACCGGACTGCCGATAACGCTTGCGAGGTATTTTGAAATTGTTTTTAGCAAGGTGATGTCGGTTATTTTTCGGCTTGCGGCGTCTTCGCGCTTCTGACGGTCTTCGATGTCCTTTACGATAACGGTATTGTATATGCCTTCGAGATATACGTCTGCTTTTTCATCGGATTTTTCCATCGTGGCTACAAACGGCAGTCCGCCGTATTTCAGATAATCTGCAAAGGCGCTTTCACGGTCCTTGCTTTTGCTTAGCTGTAAAAATTCCGCAAATGACAGCGGAAGCATTGATATTTCCACATAGCGGCCGCTGAGCAGGGTGGCGAGGTCGCCTGACAGCATATACGCGTTTGAACCGGTGATGTATATATCGGTATGCGGCTTTACATACAGGCTGTCTACGACCTTTTCAAAGTGCGGCACCTTTTGTATCTCGTCAAGGAAGATATATACCGTCTTGTCGGGGAGCAGTCTTTGCGTGATATATTCGTACAGCTTTTTGTAGTCGCACAGCTCCTCATATTCAAGCTCTTCAAAATTTATCGCTATTATCTGATTTTCGGAAACGCCCGCTGCTTTCAGACTGTCCTGATACTGCATAAGCAAGGTGGATTTTCCACAGCGGCGTATGCCTGTCACGACCTTTATTACCTGAGTATCCTTCCATGACATAAGCTTGTTAAGATATTCTTTTCTTTGTACCATAAAAACACCCCCTGTAAGAAGTATTCCGATTATAGCACAAAATATGCAAAAAGTCAAGTTTTGTTCTAGTTTCAGCATACTTTTGAGATTTTTGATAGTTTTGTTCCCGTTTCGGCACATTATTCGGGAACTCCTGCTCCGGCTGTGCAAATGCGATTTTGCGGCGGTGTGCGTGCCGAAAATCAGCAATATTTCACAAATATAGCTAATTGATAAAAAATCACGAATGATTATTGATTTTTTGCTCCGTATGTATTATAATGAATATCAGGCAGAAAATAATAATGCCGCGGTATCAGCCTGCCGCAGGACAAGAAGCTGCCTTAGCTGGAAAGGAATGGTCATAAATATGAAAGAACTGAAAAACGGAATTTACTACGTCGGCGCGCTGAACCCCAATCTGCGCGTATTCGATATAATCATGCGTACCGATTACGGCACGTCCTACAACGCGTATATCGTAAAGGGCGGGGAGAAAACCGCGCTTATCGAGACCTGCCACAACAGCTTTTCAAAGGTGTTTTTCGACAACATAAACGAGGTGTGCAAGCCGCAGGACATAGACTATGTAATCTGCAACCACACCGAACCCGACCACTCGGGCTCGCTCGTAAAGCTGATTGAGATAAAGCCGGAAATCACGGTTGTGGGCACAAATGCCGCAATAAAGAACCTGAAGTCTATCACGAACACCGAGTTCAACGCGATGTCTGTAAAGGCGGGGGATAGTATCGACCTCGGCGGCAGGACGCTGAAATTTATCCCGAACCCGAATGTACATTGGCCGGACACGATGTTCACCTATCTTGAAGAGGACAAGACGCTGTTTTCCTGCGACTTTTTAGGCTCTCACTACTGCGAGCCTACCTTTACCGACGAGTGGCTGAGCCACCCAGACGCGTACGCGGACGCTTTTCATTATTACTACTGCGCTATTATGGGTCCGTTCAAGCCGTTTGTGCTGGAGGGTCTTAAAAAGCTTGACGGACTTGAAATCGACATGGTTTGCCCGAGCCACGGCCCTGTGCTGATAAACGGCATAAAGACGGCTATGGACAAGTACCGCGAGTGGAGCACGCCCGCCGAGAAATCCGGCAAGACCGCTTGTATCGCGTATGTTTCCGCTTACGGCTACACCAGAGCTATGGCTAAGGCGGCAAAGGGCGCTTTAGAGGGCGCAGGCTATAATGTAGAGTGTTTTGATATAATAAAGCACGACATGGCAAAGGTGGCGCAGAGCGCGCACGACTGCGACTTGCTACTGCTCGGCTCGCCTACGATAAACCGCGACGCGGTAAAGCCGGTGTGGGATCTGATTTCAAATATCGACCCCGTGTCATGCAGGAATAAGCCGGTGTATGTGTTCGGTTCGGACGGCTGGAGCGGCGAGGCGCAGAAAAACCTGTCGGAGCGCTGTGCGGGTATAGGTCTTAAGGTGCTTGGCAGCAGCAGAGTGTGCTTTAAGCCGACCGACGCGGATTTAAAGGAGTTTACCGACGCGGTTATTGCGGCGATAGGCTGATAGGCAAGCTCGGTTTTTGACAGTATTTATTAGCGATAAAGCCGCTTTGGACGTGATGTTCGGGGCGGCTTTGGTTTTTCCGTTGTGTTTTCCGTGAGATAACAAAAGCCTGAAAAGAAGCGGTTTCTTTTCAGGCTTTGATTTATTCGGTTTTACTGCGTGACATTTGCGGGGTTGTCTATTCTTATCGGAGCGCCGCAGTGGGGGCACTGAACGCAGGTGTACTTTATGTAAACGCCGTTGCAGTACTGGCAGACAGCCTCCTCGCATACCGAGTCAACGCCTATATCGACAGCCTGCTTCTTTGCCTGCTCTTCGGGGGTGAGCTTCTTTGCGGTCAGAACTATTCCGAGAACAAGGAGGAATATTCCGATTACTGGGAAGATAAGTATAGGTATCAGCTCAACGACCGCATCGCTGTTAAACGAGCCGGGCTGAACATCTATGTTGTTTACGGCGGCTGTTACAGCCTCGCTGAATGAGTAGCGCTCGCTTGCTACGAGATACCTGTGAAAATCATTGGTGAAGCTTTTTTCAATCGCGGAGCTCAGTATTTTTGCGCAGTCATCTCCGCACATCAGCTCCCAGTGCCAGTCATCGGTGCGGTAGGGGGAGCTGCCTACATAGTAAATCAGCCAGTGCCGCTCGTCGTCCCAGCGGGAGACATAGCAGTTATACGCCTGTTTTTCGTATGTAGCGCCCATATATGCGTTTTCGGGAGTTCGTGTGACAATGCTTAGGGTAACGCCGGTCTTTTCCTGAAAAGCCTTGAATGTGTCGGTAATCTCTGATACGTTGTCAACAATGCCTATTTCGTCATCTATTACGATTGAGGTATCGTAGTTTAATGACAAGGGTCCGGAAACGAACATATCGGACATGAACGCAATCACTACCGGCAAAGATATAAGCAGCCACATTACGCTGAATATTATAAGGTAAATACCGGTTATTTTTGTCCCCGGGACTACCTTGCGCTGAGCGTAGTAGTAATTAGGTCTGCCGTTGTAGTAATACATATAGCGGTGAGCGCCTCTGAAATAGGTCTGCGACACGCGGTTGCTGCTGCCCGAGCTGCCGCTGCTGTGGTGGCTTCCTCCGTGAGAGCCTCCGCTGTGAGAGCCTCCGCCTCCTGAGTGTGGCATGAAATCAACTCCTTTGGTTTGTTGGGTTTGTATATATTGTATCATAAAATCAAAAAAAAGCAAGTTTTATTCAAAAAAAAGCAAGTTCTAATCAAAAAAAGCCAAGCTTTCGCTTGACTTTTTGACAAACTGCCCAATTTTTATACAGTGAGTTATAATATCCTTACACCCCGCCGTGCGTGCCACGTTTTCCATAGGTCGAGCCGGGGGCAGAGGAGCCGTCCGATGACTTGTATTCGCTCTTTTGCGAGCCGTGCATTTTGTTTTCGACCGGTACTGCGTGGGGGTAGACATCACGGTAGGAGTTTTGGTTCTTGTCGCTCTCTCTGCCGTGCGGCACAAGTCCGGTGCAGTCGTTCGAGGAGGAGGACGGGGTGAAGTTGCCGAGGATTATATCCTCCATGTCGGATTTGTCCTGTGCGTTTTTCGGCACGGGCTTTTTGAGCAGGTTGTATTCCTTTTGAAGCTCGTCTTTGGATTTGTTTGTGTTCATATTTCAGATTTTCCTTTCCTTTTCAGATAGCATGATTTTATGTGCAAGAATAGTATCTGCAAAATTAAGGGAAATATGAACGCCGGTTGGCTGTAGAGGTAACCGACTGCGTTGTGACCCCGCCGTTAGTCAGCTTTCATATTTTGTAAACGTTTCAAAAGGAGGAATTGCGTGTCGGCGCAACCGTCTGCGTTATGACCCCGCCGTTAGTCAGCTTTCATATTTTGTAAACGTTTCAAAAGGCGGAACTGCCAGCCGGTGCAACCGGCAGGCGGTGCAACCGGCTGGCGGTGCAACCGGCAAAATCAGCTCCTGCACGCTTTTTCCGTTTTATATATCATAATAAGAAGTAAAATCAGGAAGAACGCGAGGTAGAGCGGCATCAGCGTAAGACTGACATTATTTGCTATCAGGCCGAAAAGCGGCGGCATAAAGGTCGAGCCGACGTAGGCGCTCGCCATCTGTATGCCGATTATGCCCTGCGAGTTTTCCGCGCCGAAGTTTTTCGGGGTGGAGTGGATTATACATGGGTAGACCGGCGCACAGCCGAGCCCGATTATTATAAAGCCGATAA
>CAMEKZ010000146.1 GCA_945921635.1 uncultured Clostridia bacterium | reverse complement strand
CAGCTTATCGGTGGTCGCAGTATTTTCCGACAAAGCAACTATTCTCATTTTACGGTCATTCCTTCCGGTTAAGTGTTGCTGTACCGCAAATAGCTTACTTAGTATATGATAACATATTTTTTCGCGGACTTCAAGCCTTTGCCGCGCTTTTCGCGCATTTTGAATGTCGGCACAAAAAAGAGCGGCAGGCAAAGCCTGCCGGAAAATCAAATCAGGAATAAAGAGATAACAAAATGAAAAAAGTATTTAAAAAAGCATCAGCTTCTTTAAAATCAGCTTAACATCTGGATAAGGCGCTCTATAAGCGCGCCTATCTGCGGCTTTGAAAATTGTGCGTCCGCACCTACCGACAGTCCCTTTTTGTACATCTGCTCGTTTATGAGCGATGAGAAAAGGAACACGGGGATTTTCTTCAGCTTATCATCGGATTTAATCAGCTTTGTGAGTCGGTGACCGTCCATCTGGGGCATCTCGATATCCGTGATGACTGCGGCGATTTTTTCGGTTACGTCACCGTCATAATCTCTGAATGATGAGATATAATCCCATGCGGCCTGACCGTCGGGGAAAGCCTTTATATCCTTAAAGCCTATGTCGCTCAGACTGTTTACAATCATGCGGTTGAGGAATTGCGAGTCCTCAGCAATAACAAGATGCTTGTCAATCGCTTTTATGTCGTGTGCGTCAACATTTTCGGTACCGGATAAATCAAGACCCGCGGTGCGGTTCAAATCCGACACGATTTTTTCAAAATCAAGTATAACGATTATTTTACCGTTTACCTTTGCAATGCCCGTAGCTATGCCCTGATCCTCGGAGCCGGACACCCTCGGCGGCTTTTCAATGGATTTCCAGCTGATACGCTGTATGCCGTGCACCGCACTTACATGAAAACCGATGTCCATGCCGTTGAACTGGCAGATTATGAAGAGTCCGCGCTCGTTTTCGGGCTTGGTCTTTCCCAGCACTTTATGTAAATCAACTACGGTAATCAGCTTGTCGCGCGGCATGAAAACGCCCTCTATTTCAGGGGCGGACTGCGGCATCGGAACAAGCTCTGCGGTCATCATTATTTCGCGTACCTTTGCTATATTGATTCCGTAAAGATTTCCACATATATCAAATTCAAGAAGCTCCAGCTCGTTTGTACCGCTCTCAAGCAGTATCTCCGAGCCTCTCTGAGTATAAGCAGCCAAAAAAATCACCTTCCTAGTGAATTTTACATAATGATTATACACCCAATCAACAAAATTGTAAAGGGGATTTAGCAAAGTTTAGTGAAAATTAAACAAGATATTGTGTAAAATTTGTAAGATTGCACAACCGGCTTTAATGGCAGTCAGCCTATAAATTCCTTGACAACCGAGGTTACGGGGACAAGCTGGGCGGGGATTTCCTCCGCCGCCGAGAGAAAATACGGCAGAACGCTGCGGTCGTCAGCCGCGCGCTCGTATTTTTCAAACTCGCTTCCGCAGAGCTTGGGCAGTACGTTGCGGTACACACCCAGCTCGTATGCAAAAAAGCTGTCAATATCATAATCCGCACGCGATTTGAAGGGCATTATGTAAAGGCTCTCTCCGCGCTGTACGCTGCTGAAATTTGCAACCGTCAGCTTGAAATCCCTGCCCCTGAACAGCTTGTCGCGCGAAAGACGGCGCATAAGCCGTATCTTGGACGGGTGCAGGAGCAGTCCGCTTTTATCGGCTATTCTTGTACGCACGCTGACATATACGAATGTGGCGTAGTCGTGGTGGCCGCCGGTCACCAGCGGATTCAGCGCGTGTATGCCCTCGATTATAACCGCGGTGTCCTTTTCTCTTTGAATAATTTCGCCTTCGGCGCGGGTGTTATCGGAGAAGTTGAACTTCGGCAGGCGCACGCTGCCGCCGTTTGCCAGTATTTCGAGATGCTCGGACAGCAGCTTTATATCCACTCTCTCGGGCTTTTCGTAGTCGATTTTGCCGTCTGCCTCGGGCTCCAGCTTTCCGGGTACAAAATAGTCGTCCATCGAGATTACAAGCGACTTAATGCCGTGCCTTTCCAGCTCTTTTCTGAGCCTTAGCGCCGTAGACGTCTTGGCAGAGCCCGACGGTCCGGACAGAAGTATCACCGGCTTTGCGGCAAAGCTGTCCGCTATGCCCTGCGCGGCGTGTTCTATGCTGTGTGAATATGTACGCTCGCCAAGGTCGATAAGCTCGGCGGGATTTGTCCTTGCCATGCGGTTTATTTCTTCAAGTGATACTATTCTCGGCTTTTTTGCCGCGGTGTTGTTCTGAGTGTCCATATCCGAAAAAATCCTTTCGCACGATGTGGTAGCTTTCAGCTTTATTATCCATAATATTACCACATCGCGCGAAATATTTCAAGACTTGCCGTGTTCTTTTATTTTAATGCCGGACTGCGGCAATACTATAAATCGTCCGCGTCCTGCATAGGCGGTTCATAAATATCCTTGCATACGCCGGTATAGCTGCCCTGCGGGTCGGTGTTCACCGCACGCATGGCGATTATTTCAAGCGGCTTTCTCATTACCTCGCTTTTGTGCTTTGAGGATTTATGCTGCCGCTTTTCGTTTTTTTCTCTTTCCATATCACAAACACCCCGTTTTTAAAATAATCAAAGCATTTTCGCGCAGTATTATTTTTCGCGGTGCGGCGCTTTTTATGTGAGGATATAAATTACGGATAAATAAAGCGAAAATCGGTGAGCTTTCATTTATTTGTGTAAAAATCCGGCTTCATGCGGCGGTTTTACTCCCGCTTTTGTCATTCTTTACAAAAAACGCGCTTAAATTTCTCTGTAAAATTCAAAAAAATTTTCAAAATATACTGGAAATGTTGAGATAAATCTGCTATAATACTAAATGTATGGTTGACAAGTCCGTCGGGCAGCGACAGTTCCGGCGTTTTCCGTCTGCGGAAAGTATGGACAAGTCGGTCAAATCTAATCTTAATTTATTTTAGGAGGAAAACCCCAATGGCTAAAAAATGGGTCTATACCTTTAAAGAAGGTAACATGACTATGCGTAACTTACTCGGTGGTAAGGGCGCAAACCTTGCTGAAATGACAGAGATCGGTCTTCCCGTTCCTCAGGGTTTCACAATCACAACAGAGGCATGCACACAGTATTATGAAGACGGTCGCAAGATCAATGATGAAATCATGGCTCAGGCAATGGAAGGCGTTGCTTGGATGGAAAAGGAAAACGGAAAGAAGTTCGGTGACCTCAAGAACCCGCTTCTCGTTTCTGTTCGTTCCGGTGCAAGAGCTTCTATGCCCGGTATGATGGATACTATCCTTAACCTCGGTCTTAACGACGAAGTTGTTGCCGCTATGATTGAAGGCAACCCCGATCCTAAGTTTGAAAGATTCGTATATGACTCCTACAGAAGATTCATCCAGATGTTCTCCGATGTAGTTATGGAAGTCGGTAAGAAGTATTTTGAACAGCTTATCGACAAGATGAAGGAAGAAAAGGGCGTTAAGTTTGACGTTGAGCTTACTGCGGCAGACCTCAAAGAACTCGCTAATCAGTTCAAGGCTGAATACAAAAAGCAGCTTGGCGAAGACTTCCCCTCAGACCCTGTTACACAGTTAAAGCTCGCTATCGAAGCAGTTTTCCGTTCATGGGACAACCCCAGAGCAAACGTTTACCGTCGTGACAACGATATTCCTTATTCTTGGGGTACTGCAGTTAACGTAATGCCTATGGTATTCGGTAACTTAAACGACCAGTCCGGTACAGGCGTTGCATTTACCCGTGACCCTGCTACAGGCGAAAAGAAGCTCATGGGCGAATTCCTTGTAAACGCACAGGGTGAGGACGTTGTTGCAGGCGTTCGTACTCCTATGCCTATCGCTCAGATGGAAGAGCTCTTCCCCGACGCTTATGCACAGTTCGTAAAGGTTTGCGCAACTCTCGAAGACCACTACCGCGATATGCAGGATATGGAATTCACAGTTGAAAACAAGAAGCTTTATATGCTCCAGTGCCGTAACGGTAAGAGAACAGCTCAGGCTGCTCTTAAAATCGCTTGCGACCTCGTTGACGAGGGCATGATCGATGAAAAGAAGGCTGTTCTTATGATCGATCCTCGTAACCTCGATACACTTCTCCACCCTCAGTTCGACGCTAAGGCTCTCAAGGCTGCTACACCTATCGGCAAGGGTCTCGGCGCTTCTCCCGGAGCTGCTTGCGGTAAGATAGTATTTACAGCTGATGACGCTGTAGCATGGAAAGAAAAGGGTGAAAAGGTTGTTCTTGTTCGTCTTGAGACCTCTCCCGAGGACATCACAGGTATGAAGGCTGCACAGGGTATCCTGACAGTTCGCGGCGGTATGACATCGCACGCAGCCGTTGTTGCTCGTGGTATGGGTACCTGCTGCGTATCCGGCTGCGGCGACATCAAGATGGATGAAGAGAACAAGAAGTTCGAGCTTGCAGGCAAGACCTTCCACGAAGGCGACTGCATCTCCATCGACGGTACAACAGGTAACATCTACGATGGCCTTATCGCTACTGTTGACGCTACAATCGCAGGCGAGTTCGGCAGAATCATGGCTTGGGCTGACAAGTACAGAGTATTAAAGGTAAGAACAAACGCTGATACACCCGCAGACGCTAAGAAGGCAAGAGAGCTTGGCGCAGAGGGTATCGGTCTTTGCCGTACAGAGCATATGTTCTTCGAGGCTGACAGAATTGCGGCATTCCGTGAGATGATTTGCTCCGATACAGTAGAAGAGAGAGAAGCTGCACTCGCTAAGATTGAGCCTATGCAGCAGTCTGACTTTGAGGCTCTCTATGAGGCTCTTGAAGGCAACCCTGTTACTATCCGCTTCCTCGATCCTCCGCTTCACGAATTCGTTCCTACAGAAGAGGCTGACATCGAGCTTCTTGCTAAGGCTCAGGGCAAGTCCGTTGAGACTATCAAGAACATCATCGCTTCTCTGCACGAGTTCAACCCCATGATGGGTCACAGAGGATGCCGTCTTGCAGTAACATACCCCGAAATCGCAAAGATGCAGACAAAGGCAGTTATCAAGGCTGCTATCAATGTTAAGAAGAACCACCCCGACTGGACAATCGTTCCCGAAATCATGATTCCTCTGGTTGGCGAGGTTAAGGAGCTTAAGTACGTTAAGGACGTAGTTGTTAAGACTG
>CAMEKZ010000145.1 GCA_945921635.1 uncultured Clostridia bacterium | reverse complement strand
TTGCGTTACAGCCGCCGCTGCAGTAAAATCTTGCCCAGCAGCTTCCGCATTCTTCCTTGCTGTAGATATGAATACCCGCAAAGTAGTCCTTTATCTCACGGTTTACTTCACCGGTGAAAATGCTGCCCATCTTCCACTGCTCAATTCCGACAAACTGGTGACAGGGGTATATATCACCGTCGGGTGTAACCGCGACATATTCGTTACCGCAGCCACAGCCGCGCAGTCTTTTCACCGCGCACGGACCCTGATTCAAGTCAATCATAAAGTGGAAGAAATTGAACTTTCGCTCGCCCTTTATTTTCTGCTCCTCCATTATCTTTTCAAGACGGTCGTATTCGTCAAAGATAGCGGGCAAATCCGCCTTTGTGATAGCATAAGGCATTTTCTCGTCTGTAACAACCGGCTCGACCGACAACTGCTCAAAGCCAAGCTCGTTTATATGCAGTACGTCATTTGCAAAGTCGAGATTGTACTTTGTAAATGTGCCGCGCACATAGTAGTCCTTGTCGCCGCGTCCGTCCACCAGCTTTTTGAATTTCGGCACGATTACCTCATAGCTGCCCGAGCCGTTTGGGGTGGGGCGGATGTTGTCGTTTATTTCCTTTCTGCCGTCGAGGGAAAGTACGCAGTTCGACATTTCGCGGTTGATATAGCCTATCTTCTCATCGTCGAGTAAAATTCCGTTTGTGGTAATTGTAAATCTGAAGTTCTTTCCGTGCTGCTTTTCTATGCTGCGCGCGTATTTTACGGTTTCAACAACAGTATCCCACGCCATTAAAGGCTCGCCGCCGAAAAAGTCAACCTCAAGGTTTACCCTGTCGCCCGAATTTTCGATAAGAAAATCCATCGCCTTTTTGCCGGTTTCGGGTGACATCAGCATACGGCTTCCGCCGAAGTCGCCTGTCTGAGCAAAGCAGTATTTGCACCGCAGGTTGCAGTCATGCGAAACGTGCAGACACATTGCTTTTATCGGCGCTTTCATCGCCATAGCCGCATATTTTGCGTAATCATCATCAGTATACAGCATCTTTGCGTCATAAAGCTCGCGCAGCTCGGCATAGCACTCACAGACCTCGGATTTGTCATAGCCGCTCATCTTTTCGAGGATTTCGGCGGGACAGGTGTCGGCAAAAGGCGGCTTTGCGTAATCAAGCAAATTGTAGGTAAGCTCGTCAACAACGTGTACGCCGCCGCTGCACACGTCAAGCACTATATATCTGCCGTTCTGACAGTATTTATGTATCATTGTGATTTTCCTTCCGTATTGTTTTTGCCATACAAGGCAAAAGCAGTATTTTTCGCTATACAAGGCAAAAAGCTCCCTTTCGAGAGCTTCTGGACTGTTATCAACATTATCCGCAATTCGCAGCCGCTTTGCAAATGAAAATATCCGAATTACTTAACAGCCTCGCACTTCTGGTTAGCTACTGTGCAGCTTGTTTTGCAAGCAGACTGGCAGGATGTCTGGCATCTGCCGCAGCCGCCCTTAGCAGCGGTTTCCTTTAAGTTTGCCTTGTTTACAGTCTTAATGTGCTTCATAAAAACACCTCCGTTTGTAATATCATTACTATTTTATCATAAAAGCCGACGGATTTCAATAGGTCTCCTCTAAAAACCTATGCTGTTTTTATGTGGTACAGATTTATTCGGCAGATTGTACAAAATTTTTGCAGGAATACCGGATGTATTTTAAGAAAATTTTGGGCAATATGACGGATGAAGATGTGCCGCAGAGAGATGGCAGAGGTTTTCAGAGGTGACCGATAGCAAATTAAAAAACAGAGGTTTTTCATTATAGTCTGCCGTCTAACGCGTTCTGATACAGCTCGTATAATTCCTGCGCGCTTCTGCCGTGCTCGCGGTTGTAGCGGTTGATAACCACCGGTGTTCCGCTTATATCAGATGGCTTTTCGTTGCAGGTAAGAAAGACCTTTATCCCCGTTTCCTCAATAGCCGACATCGAGCCCTCGCTGATTATGCCGTAAGGGTACGCAAAGGTGACAGGCCGCGTGCCGGTAATCTGCTCTATTTTTTCCTGAAGCGTGCCTATATCCTTTACAAGCGCGTCATGATAGCTTGAGCTGTCCTCACCGTAGTTTATCGAACAGCCGTGTCGCGTATAATCGTTTCCGTGCATATAATAGGTGTGGTTGCCTATCTCGACTACCCCGCTGTCCGAAAGCTCATTTATCTCGTCCCATGTCAGATACGCGTAGGACAGACTTTTTTCGGTCTCGGCAAGGGCTGAATATTCATCGGTATATTCGCCCACAATGTTAATGACCGCTTTCATGTTGTATTTTTTAAGAAGCGGCACTACATAATCAAGACCGGTTTCGTAGCCGTCATCAAGCGTGATTATTACCGCCTTGTCGGGGATTTTCCCGCCGCTCTCGGCTATCTGTGCAACCTCGGACGCAAAAAGCGAGGTAAAGCCGTTTTCGGACAGATATTTCAAATCCGCTTCAAGCTCGTCGGGAGATACGACATAGCGCCCGTGCCTGCTCTCGTCCCTTAGCACCTGATGATACATCAGCCCGAACACCTGCCCCTTGTTTTCCTCTGCCGCCGCAGAGGTCGCCGCAAAAAGCACGCCTACCATAAGCGCAATTAATGCTATACCGGCTATTATAGCCGCTATCGCGGTGTTTTTTTCTATTTTCATATTCACATCCCTTTCTGATTATGCAAAGCTTTTGATACGGCAGAAAACCGTTGCGGCGCGTTCGGTACGCCGTCAGCATCCTGAACAAATTCACAGATAAAAATTAGTTCTTTTGCTTAATTATCTGCCGGTCAATCCGATATTATTCGTTATTTTGCCGTAATTTTAAAAATTGACAGACTTTACTTTGTTTTCGCATTGACTATTTTTAACTAAAGATGTATAATTATCATAATTTATGATGAGAGTACAAAATCCCGCTGATTTTTTCCCGATATTTCACACAGCACAAGCAAATTTCAAGACTCAATATGCAGTTATTCCGCAATTTTAAATTGTTAAATGTTTTCAGCTCACGGTTTCGCCGCAGAAAACGGTGATAACAACCAAAAAGAAAGGTCGCATAAAAATGGACACGCAAACGAACAAGCCTGTTGTCAGCGTAATTGTTCCCTTTTATAACGTAGAAAAGTACATACGGCGCTGTATGCTCTCGCTGATAAATCAGGAGAGCGAGTACAGCTACGAAATCCTTGCCGTAGACGACGGCTCGACAGACGGCTCTGCGGATATTGTAAAACAGCTCGCCGCAGAAAATGACAAAATAAGAATAATATCGCAGGAAAACGGCGGTGTGTCAGCCGCAAGAAACACCGGCGTTCTGCACGCTGTGGGAGAGTATGTCGCGTTTGTTGACAGTGATGACTATGTCTCACCTTTTTATATAGAAAGGCTTTGCGAGTCGGCAGAGCAGTACGATTCGGATATTGTCTGCTGCAATTACCGCAACACGAACGAGGACGGAAGCTCGGGGCTCGACAACTTTCTTGTACACAGATGCGGCTGCTTTGACGGAAAAACCGTTTTCAGAGCGGTGCTTCGCGATATAACGGTGAGGAGCTATGTATGGAACAAGCTTTTTCGCCGCACGCTTTTTACCGGAAATAACATCACATTTCCTCTCGGCATGAATTTTGAAGATTTTGCGATAATGCCCCAGCTGTTCTATCATGCCGGAAAAGTCTCTTTTATAAGCGATACGCTGTACTATTATGCTCACCGTAAGGGCAGCATAATAGGCAGTATTTCAAAGCGTGATGTAAGAAATTATCTTCAGGCATACGCCTCAATCCGCAATTTTATGGAGAGTGAAAACATATTCGGCAACAACCGCTTTATCTATTATATTCTCCGAAAAAAAATCTCGGTGACGGTTTTCGGTATGCTTCTGCGCTGCTGGTGGCGCGACCCGAAGGGCACCTATGTGCTGGCAAACTACAGCCGCTCGCGCAAATTCCTTAAATTATACTCGTCGGAGCAGTATTATTTTGCAGAGTCTAAAAAGACGGAGCTTATCGCTATCGAATAAATATGTAACGCAAGCATGACGTAAATGACCGCGCCAATTACAGGCGCGGTTATTTTGTACAATAATATTCATTTTTACCTAATAACCTTATTAGTCAGTTTCACCAAACTTACACCCTAAAATGTGGTCAAAATGTATATTGAAAATTGTGTGAAAATCTATTATAATATCTTTAAGTTGGGTATCTGTAGCAAACTTGCGGATATTCATTAAGCTTAAAAAGATAAACGGAGGTAATTTTCAATGAAGATTGCAAAATTAGTTGCTGCCGGTGTTGTTTCTACGGCAGTAGTAGCAAGCTTAGCAGTTGCAGCCGGCGCAGAGACCTATAAGGGCTATATCGGCTTCCAGACAGCTGCTTATTCTTTCAGAAACGCATTTTATGAGCCTACATACGGAATAGAGACAGACTATTTTGACAAGGCTATCGTTTGGGGTGGAAATGACCCTGAAACATACCCTGAGTTCGAGGATAACTTCGACTATGACATCACCGGCTATGTTTTCACACCTACTTATGTAGATGCTGACATCGACAAGGATGGTACATACACCGTTGCTGTAAAGGATTTCGACTGGTCGCTCGATAAGGCAACAGGCTTCAACCTGCTGTTCGTAGACACAAATATTCCGATTGATTCCGGTGCAACAATTACTGACGCTTCTATCATCGTTGACGGTCAGACAGTAGAAACCTATGCTGTTCCTAAGATTGACCCCGATGATAAGGACTACGTTCATGTTATGTTCGCAAACATCTGGAACAAGGACGAGGACTTCGAATCTTATACAGGCGCATATCCTACACAATCTCTCGAAATCCAGTTCACAGTAACCGGTCTTGCAGCTGAAGAGCCCGCTGACACAGAAGCTCCCGCTGATACAGAAGCTCCCGCTGATACCGAGGCTCCCGCTGAGACAGAAGCTCCTACAACAGGCGAGTCCACAAAGCCCAACACAAACACAGGTGTTGAGGGTATCGCAGTAGTAGCAGGCGTTGCAGTTCTCGCAACAGGCGCTGTTATCATTTCTAAGAAGAGAAAGTAATTTCTTTAATACGAAATAGCGAATAGCTTACTTACAAGAAATCCCCTGCCGCCGGCAGGGGATTCAGACTGTCGATAAACCCACGCACCGCAAAAACGCAGTTTTTTCAAATAATTG
>CAMEKZ010000144.1 GCA_945921635.1 uncultured Clostridia bacterium | reverse complement strand
TGACCGTGATTTGATGGAAAAGATGGGCGAGACGCTTGGAGAAGAGGGCCGCGCCGAGGACGTGTCGGTGCTGTTAGGCCCCGCGGTAAACATAAAGCGCTCGCCGCTTTGCGGACGCAACTTTGAGTATGTGTCGGAGGACCCATATCTTGCGGGAGAGCTTTCCGCCGCGTATATAAAGGGCGTGCAGAGCAAAAATGTCGGCACATCTATAAAGCACTTTGCGGCTAACAGTCAGGAGACCCGCCGCATGACCTGCTCATCGGATATGAGCGAGCGCACCCTGCGCGAGATATACCTGCCCGCCTTCGAGACCGCGGTGAAAAAGTCACAGCCGTGTACGGTGATGTGCAGCTATAACCTGATAAACGGCGTGTACGGCTCGGAAAACGACCACACGCTGAACAAGATACTCCGCGACGAGTGGGGCTTTGAGGGCTACGTTATGTCCGACTGGGGCGCGGTAAACGACCGCGTAAAGGGGCTGAAAGCGGGACTCGACCTTGAGATGCCGTCAAGCAACGGCTTTAACGACGGAAAAATCGTCAAGGCGGTAAAAAGCGGAGAGCTTGACGAGAAAATCCTCGACAAAGCAGTAAAACGCATACTGGAGCAGGTTTACCGCTATCACAGCGATGACGAAAACAAAGGCAAGTACACCTTTGACCGCGCCGCAGACCACAAAAAGGCGGCTGATATTGCAAAGGAATGTATCGTCCTGCTGAAAAACGAGGGTGCGCTCCCCCTGCCGACCTCGGGCGCGAAAATCGCATTTATCGGCGAGTTTGCCGAAAATCCTCGCATACAGGGCGGCGGAAGCTCGCACATCAGCACGAAATCTGTGACAAACGCGCTGGAGCAGGCGAGAAAATACTGTGAAATCGAATATGCAAAGGGCTACAACCGCGAGGAAAACGACAGCGACCCTGCGCTTATCGCCGAAGCCGTAGAGCTTGCAAAGAGCTGTGACGCGGTGGTTGTATTTGCGGGACTTCCCGACAGCTTTGAGTCGGAGGGCTACGACCGCACCCACATGAGAATGCCCGACTGTCAGAACGAATTGATAAATAAAATCTGCGACGTGCAGGAAAACGTGATTGTAGTACTTCACAACGGCTCGCCGATAGAGCTCCCGTGGAATGACCGCGTGGGCGCGGTTGTAGAGGCGTATCTGTGCGGCGAGGCTGCAGGCGAAGCAACCGCGGATATACTTTTCGGCAAGGCTAACCCCTGCGGAAAGCTCGCCGAGTCATTCCCAAGAAAACTGTCCGACACGCCGTGCTATCTCACCTACCCCGGCGACAGGCACGCCGAGTACAACGAGGGCGTGTTTGTAGGCTACAGATACTATGACAAAAAGCAGGCGGAGGTGCTTTATCCGTTCGGTCACGGCCTGTCCTACACGACCTTTGAATATTCTGATATAAAGGTGTCGAAAACCGAAATATCAGATGACGATACAATAACCGTTACGGCTGTTATCACAAACACCGGCAGCTGTGCGGGAAAAGAGGCGGTTCAGCTTTATGTTGCGGACTGCACCGGCTTTGATATGCGCCCCGTAAAGGAGCTTAAAGGCTTTGAAAAGGTACTGCTTCAGCCCGGAGAAAGCAAAACGGTAAGCTTTACGCTGACAAAGCGCAGCTTCAGCTATTACAACGAGAGTCTCGGCGACTGGTACGCGCCCGCGGGCATATATAAGATAATGCTCGGCAAGTCCTCGCGCGACATTCAGCTCACCGCAGATGTACACTTCACGACCTCGGCAAAGCTGCCGTTTACCGCAGACGAAAACACCGTATTCGGCGAATTTATGGACTATCCCGAAGCAAAAGAGGCTATAGATATGCTCATGCCGCTTATTTCCGAGGGACTGCTCGGCGGAGAGCACATGGAGCCGCAGGCGGTACGCAGTATGATTAAGGATATGCCGCTGAGACAAATCCGCTCGTTCGGCGGTATCTCGGACGAGATGCTGAAGGATGCGGTTGACTGTATAAACAGAAGCTTCGAAGGGTCTAAGGCGCAGCTTGTAAAATAAAGGTAAATCATACAACCCGGGAGGAGAAATTCTTCTCGGGTTTTGTTGAAAAAATGCACGGTACATTCTTTATACTAATTGAATTTGACTTGCCGCGCCCTTCGTGCTATAATTGCTTTATGCGGGAATATTAAGGCAACACGAAAGGTAAAAATCCATGACAAGCAACGATATATACGAGGTTATTCCACCTGTGAAAATAACCGCCGGAAGGACAGTCAGGGTCACCGTCCCCGGCTCAAAATCAATCACAAACAGGGCGCTTTTGCTTGCCGCCGTATCGGACGGCACTAGTAAGCTCAGCGGATGTCTTACAAGCGATGATGCGCGGCATTTTATCGAGTGTCTGAAAGCGCTCGGATTCCCCGTCAGCGAGGTATCGGACGGAAGACTTGGCAGCGACATCACAATCACCGGCTTTGGCGGGGATATTCCGAAAAAGTCGGCAGATATTTATGTAGGCAGCGCGGGCACGGCGGCGCGGTTTTTAGCCGCGATGCTTGCCTTTTCCGATGGGGAATATATGCTGAACTCCTCCGAGCAGATGAAAAAGCGGCCTATGCAGCCGCTGATAGACGCGCTGAGGGGCGCGGGCGCAAGGGTTGAATGTACCGAGAGCGAGGGTCATTTCCCGCTTAAAATAACCGGTGCGGGCAGAAGCAGCCTACCCGACAGCATAACGGTAAACATCGACAAAAGCTCACAGTTTTTAAGTGCTCTGCTGATAGCCTCGGGCACGCTCGGAAAGCCGATAGCTATAAATGTCACCGGCTCGCACGGACTGAGCTATGTGGATATGACAGCCAAAATGATGAAAAGCTTCGGCGTGACAGCGCAAAAGCAGGAAGATAACGGACAGATACAATACACATTTTCGGGCAGAGAGTGCTACAAGACCGCAGATTATGCGGTAGAGCCGGATATGTCAGCGGCGGCGTATTTTTACGCTTTGGCGGCGGTGACAGGCGCAAGGGTGATTGTAAACGGAGTGAGCGAGAATATGCTCCAGGGTGACACGCAGTTTTTACAGCTGCTCCAAAAAATGGGCTGCAAGGTAGAAAATGCGGGCGGAGAAATATGCGTAACCGGTGCAGATGGAGGACATCTGACAGGCGGATTTACCTCGGATATGTCAGCATTTTCCGACCAGGCGCTGACCCTTGCCGCGATAGCGCCCTTTGCAGACGCACCTATCACGATAACCGGCATAGGTCATATACGTCTGCAGGAATGTGACCGTATAAAGGCGATAACTGATAACCTCGCGGCGCTCGGCATAAAGACCGATGAAAAGCCGGACGAGGTGACGATATACCCGGGCGCCCCGCACGGCGGGGATATAGAAACCTTTGACGACCACAGGGTGGCAATGTCATTTGCGCTGACGGGACTAAGGACAAAGGGAGTGCGGATACTTAATCCGTCCTGCTGTAAAAAGACCTTTGCAGAATATTTTGAGGTGCTCGAAAAAACACTTGCCGAGCTGTGAGAGAAAATATCAGACAGTAAAATCCCGCCTAAACCTTGGCAAGCAAAGGTTTCGGCGGGTTTTGTAATCAATCAGACTATTCACCGGAGCGTTATCTTCTGCGTAAGCAAATGCCATTTCGTAAGCAAATGCCATTTAATATGTGCGTTTATAATAAACCGACATTGCAAGTACTAAAGAAAAAAAGAAAGCCCCGGCACGCAAAGCTGCTTGCCGAAGCATTATCGGTGATCCAAAGAGGTTACCGATTTCCGCAAGTTGACAATTCAACTTGCTACAGACTGGTGGAGATGAGGGGATTCGAACCCCTGACCTCTTACATGCGAAGCAAGCGCTCTCCCAACTGAGCCACACCCCCAAAATTAACAATTAAATTATACCACTTTTTTATAAAAAATCAAGTACCTATGGCAAATTTTTATCCTTCCACCCATTCTCCCCCGTAAAGCTCATGCTCTGACAGTCCTAAATCCCATGCCTCTACAGTCTCCGAGCTGTCGGTAAGTCCGACGTAATAAGCGTCAAGCTCGGTAAACTCATTTGAAATATGCTCGCCGAGATAGGTGGAAAACATAATATCCCCCGAAGTTATGCTCTCGCAATAATCCACATAGCTTTGCGATATAACGTTATTCGCATAATACAGGTCGGGCGCGCCGAAGGTGTGCATCATCTCATGCGCGTATGACGCAGGCGGCGTGAAAAAGTCGCAGGCTCCGGTGTACATATTTACATACTCTATGTCTATGCCGGGTCCGCAGCCGTAGTCAAAGGTGCGTGGGGTAAACTCGTTTGAAAAATCGGTGTTGAAAAAATACAGATAGATGATATTTTCTGCGCCGTATTTATCCAGTAATCCGTCGCTGTCGATATTATCCACTATATACTGCCTTTGCACCTGGTACATTTCTCCGTCGGGTCTGACAAGCGTTTCGGAAAATTCCGCGTCATATCTCAGGTCGGGGCACTGCTTCCAGTCGCAGACAAAGCTGACATCATCGGTATATTGTCCGGCGTTGGAAGTAAGCCAGTACGCGGCAATTTTTAAATATAACAGCGTGGATTCCAGCCTTGCATTATCTGAGGTGTCATCTTTGTCCCAGCTTGTAGTGCTGTCGTCCGCGTAAATCGATACAACTACCGTTTTCCCATTCAATTTGCCAGCCGAGCCTAAAGAGCCGTCATAGGTGC
This sequence comes from uncultured Clostridia bacterium, assembly GCA_945921635.1. Classification (GTDB taxonomy): domain Bacteria; phylum Bacillota; class Clostridia; order Oscillospirales; family Ruminococcaceae; genus Ruminiclostridium_E. The sequence continues at coordinate 483 of CAMEKZ010000144.1, read as the reverse complement.
GCTCTGTACCGCTGTCGCTTTCGGTTGCAGAATCAGATGTAATTTCAGACGAACTGTCGCCTGCGACGGAAAAATCCGATGTGACATCAGCCGTCTGTCCACAGGCAGAAAGCACAGAAAGCAATATGAATAATGTGATAAAAAAAGCCGTAATACGTTTCATATATACCTCCCAAAAGCAATTGCCCGCAGTCTGTGAGTAAAACCCACGATAAAAAATAAAAGCCGCATAACGCGACTTTTTTTGGTCGTCACTGGAAAATATTTTGTCGCGGGTGAAATGAATATAAAAGAAGTGCCTCGGCGCGCAAAAAGCGTGTTGAGACACTCGACTGGTGGGAGCGGGTGGATTCGGACCACCGAAGCGAAACGCAACAGATTTACAGTCTGCCCCCTTTGGCCACTCGGGAACTCCTCCAAATATGAACTTGTGGAGCTGGTGGACGGATTCGAACCCCCGACCTGCTGATTACAAATCAGCTG
>CAMEKZ010000143.1 GCA_945921635.1 uncultured Clostridia bacterium | reverse complement strand
AATTATTTGAAAAAACTGCGTTTTTGCGGTGCGTGGGTTTATCGACAGTCTGAAAAAGTGCGGAGCTATTACGCTCCGCGCTTTTTCGTCAAAATATTACAATTAGTATTATAAATCTACCTTCGGCATACGCGAGATGCTCTCTTTCAGCTCGTCATCCGTCGGGATATAGTCACTCATCTCGCCGTCGTTGTACTTCTGATAAGCAACCATATCAAAGTAGCCCGTACCGGTAAGACCGAAGAGGATAGTTTTTTCCTCGCCTGTCTCCTTGCATTTGAGTGCTTCATCGATAGCAACTCTGATTGCATGGCTGCTCTCGGGAGCGGGGAGTATACCCTCAATTCTTGCGAACTGCTCTGCAGCGGCAAATACCGAGGTCTGCTCAACCGAGCGCGCCTGTAAATATCCGTCATGGTAAAGCTGTGAAAGTATACTGCTCATGCCGTGATAGCGAAGTCCGCCTGCGTGGTTTGCCGAGGGGATAAAGGTACTGCCGAGCGTGTACATCTTTGCGAGCGGGCAGACAGCGCCGGTGTCGCAGAAGTCGTAAGCGTATACGCCGCGGGTCAGCGACGGGCAGGACGCGGGTTCTACCGCGATGAACTGATAATCGGCTTCGCCGCGGAGCTTTTCACCCATAAACGGCGAGATAAGACCGCCGAGGTTAGAGCCGCCGCCTGCACAGCCGATGATAATATCCGGCTTTATGTCGTACTTTTCGCAGGCTGTCTTGGCTTCAAGACCGATAACCGTCTGGTGGAGCAGTACCTGTGACAGTACCGAGCCGAGGACGTATCTGTAGCCTTCGTGCGTTACAGCCGCTTCAACCGCCTCGGAGATGGCACAGCCTAGCGAACCTGTCGTACCGGGGAACTCCGCGTTTATCTTCTTTCCGACCTCGGTTTCCATTGAAGGAGAGGGGGTAACATTTGCGCCGTAGGTTCTCATAACCTCGCGTCTGAACGGCTTTTGTTCATACGAACATTTTACCATGAACACCTTGCAGTCAAGTCCGAGATAAGCGCACGCCATAGAAAGCGCCGTGCCCCACTGACCTGCACCGGTCTCGGTTGTTACACCTTTAAGACCCTGCTTCTTTGCGTAATAAGCCTGAGCTATCGCACTGTTCAGCTTGTGGCTGCCCGAGGTGTTGTTGCCCTCGAATTTGTAGTAAATCTTTGCGGGCGTGCCGAGCGCCTTTTCAAGACAGTATGCTCTTACAAGCGGAGAGGGTCTGTACATTTTGTAAAAGTCCAGTATCTCCTGCGGGATGTCAACATACGGTGTGGTGTCGTCCAGCTCCTGCTTTGCAAGCTCCTCGCAGAAAACGTGGCTCAGCTCGTCAAGCGAGCAGGGCTTTAATGTGCCGGGGTTCAGCAGCGGGGCGGGCTTGTTCTTCATGTCCGCTCTCACGTTGTACCACTGCTTCGGAAGCTCGTTTTCTTCCAGATAAATTTTGTACGGGATTTCCTTGTTTGCCATGATAATGACCTCACTTTCTAAGATTTCACGGAATGTTTCCGGTGTTATGCCGGTTATTGCTTATTTTGGAAATAAAAAATCCTGTCCCCAAAAATGGGACAGGAATAATTACCTGCGGTACCACCCAAATTGCAGTAAAAATTTACTGCCACTCGCTCACATATACTATCATATACGTCGATTCGTAACGTGAATATACGTCGCACCTACGGCTATACGCTTTCGGCTTGCCCTCGTGAGTCCATTCACAGATGTTTGTATCACCGCGTTTTCACCAATATACGGCTCTCTGACATACAGGGACATCAGCTACTACTCTCACTCATCGGTTTAATCTATTACAGTTAAATCATAGCACAATTTTTTTCTGCTGTCAAGGGGTTTTAGAATAAAAAGTAAAGGCAATGCCGCGGTAGGAATTATCATATATGCATATCGGTATTATGCAATTAAGAGATAGCGTGTTGCATTTTGCCCTAAATATGATGTAAAGGGAGGTATAGATTGTATATTTTTACGATTGAAACCGCGCCGCTGATATTGTATAATGTAAAATCGATACGCGCAGACGCGCCTGATTTATTTGTCTTGATTAAAAGAAAGGAGAACGCTTATGCCCGGTGCCGTAAAGGATTTGACTACAGGCTCGCCGACAAGGCATATTGTCGGATTTATGCTGCCTATGCTGCTCGGACTTTTGTTTCAGCAGTTTTACAACATGGTTGATACTATAGTAGTAGGACAGGTGCTCGGAGTAAACGCGCTTGCGGGCGTAGGCTCGACCGGCTCGGTAAACTTCCTTGTCCTCGGCTTTTGCATCGGACTTTGCGCGGGTTTTGCAATACCGGTCGCGCAGAAGTTCGGCGAAAAGGATTTTAAGGGGCTGCGCCGCTATGTCGGAAATACTATCTGGCTCGCTCTCGCGTTCGCGGCGGTGCTTACTGCGGCTACCTGCCTGCTTTGCGGAAATATACTTACATGGATGAACACGCCGCAGACGGTATTTAAAGAGGCTTACGACTATATTTTTATCATCTTTTTAGGTATTCCCGTAACCTTTCTTTATAATATACTGTCGGGTATTATCCGCTCGCTCGGCGACTCAAAATCTCCGGTCATTTTCCTCGCAATATCGAGTATTATAAATGTCGGACTGGATATTCTGTTTATAGTAGTGTTCGGCATGGGCGTTTCGGGTGCAGGCTGGGCGACTGTCACGGCACAGCTTATCTCGGGTATACTCTGCCTTATCTACATGGCTAAAAAATTTGACATATTAAGGCTGTCGCGTGACGAGCTGAAGCCGGATATCTTCTACATCAGCCGCCTTTGCTCGATGGGCGTGCCGATGGGACTGCAATATTCAATCACCGCGATAGGCAGTATCTTACTCCAGTCTGCGGTAAACTCGCTCGGCGAAACCTATGTGGCAGCAGTCACCGCAGGAAGCAAGGTGTCACAGTTTGCCTGCTGTCCGTTTGACGCAATGGGCTCGACTATGGCAACCTACTGCGGACAAAACATCGGTGCGAGAAAGGTTGACCGCGTGATGAAGGGCGTGAAGTCCTGCTCACTTATCGGTATCTGCTATGCTGTGGCGGCGTTCGTCGTGCTTTTGTTCTTCGGCGGAAATATCGCGATGCTGTTTATCAAGGACGGTCAGGCGGACGTACTGGAGCTTGCAAAGCAGTTCCTTGTAACAAACGTGGCATTTTATATCCCGCTCGCCTTTGTAAACATTATCAGATTTTCAATACAGGGACTCGGAAGCTCAAAGCTCGCGGTTTTTGCGGGTGTGTTTGAGATGGTGGCAAGAGGAATTTTTGGTCTTTGTTTTGTGCCGATGCTCGGCTACAACGCGGTGTGCTTTGCAAGCCCCGCGGCGTGGGTACTGGCCGATGTGTTTCTCTTACCCGCATTTTTCTATACAATAAAGATATTAAGGAGACGTTTTCCAACGGATAAAAACGAAAAATCCACGACACAGCCCGATATTGCACAATAATATTTGCATTTTGCATTAAAGTATGATATACTAATGTTGTTTTGGCTATAGGAATTTGAAATAAGAAAGGGTTAAATAAATGATAACTGTATCGGACGTAAGTCTTTCATTCGGCGGACAGCTTCTGTTCAAGGATGTAAACCTGCTTTTCACGGCAGGAAACTGCTACGGCGTAATCGGCGCAAACGGCGCGGGAAAGTCCACCTTTTTAAAAATACTCTGCGGCGACCTCGAGCCCACCACCGGCAGCGTAACCGTAAAAGAGGGTCTGCGTATGTCGGTGCTGAAGCAGGATCACTTCGCGTATGACGAATATACCGTACAGGACACGGTAATAATGGGAAATCAGCGCCTTTACGATGTAATGAAGCAAAAAGAGGCGCTTTATGCAAAAGAGGATTTCACCGAGGAGGACGGAAACCTCGCAAGCGAGCTTGAGGGCGAGTTTGCGGAGCTTGGCGGCTGGGAGGCTGAGGCCGATGCGGCAAAGCTTGTGCAGGGTCTGGGGCTTGACGAGAGCATAATGTACGCGCAGATGAGCAGCCTTGCCGGAAACGAAAAGGTAAAGGTACTGCTTGCACAGGCGCTTTTCGGCAACCCCGACATAATATTGATGGACGAGCCTACAAACCACCTCGACATCGACGCGGTGGCGTGGCTTGAGGACTTCCTTGCGGAATATTTCGGTACGGTCATAGTTGTATCGCACGACCGTCATTTTCTCAACAACGTTTGTACCCATACCGTCGATATCGACTATACAAAGATAAAGATGTATGTCGGCAACTATGAGTTCTGGTATGAATCGTCACAGCTCATTCAGAAAATGCTAAAGCAGCAGAACAAGAAGAATGAAGAGAAGATAAAGGAATTGCAAAGCTTTATCCAGCGCTTCTCGGCAAACAAGTCAAAGTCCAAGCAGGCAACCTCGCGAAAGAAGCTTATCGACAAGCTGACTGTAGAGGAGCTGCCCGCGTCAAGCAGACGCTATCCGTTTATCAGCTTTGACATGGAGCGCGAGATAGGCAAGGATATTTTGCAGGTAACCGGACTTACAAAGACGGTTGACGGCGTAAAGGTACTGGACAACGTAAGCTTTACCGTCGGCAGAAACGATAAGATTGCATTTGTAGGCGACAACGAAATAGCGGTAACCACATTGTTCAAAATCCTGATGGAGGAAGAACAGCCCGATGCGGGTACCTTCAAGTGGGGAAGCACTGCAAGCGTAAGCTATTTCCCGCAGGACAACAGCGCGTTCTTCAACGACTGCAAGCTGTCTATCCTCGACTGGATAAGACAGTATTCAAAGGACGAGACCGAAACCTATCTGCGCGGCTTCCTCGGCAGAATGCTGTTCTCGGGTGATGATATATTCAAGTCGGTTGATGTGCTTTCGGGAGGAGAAAAGGTGCGCTGTATGTTCTCGCGCATGATGCTTTTCCAGTCAAACGTGCTGATACTCGACCGCCCGACAAACCACCTCGACCTTGAAAGCATAACCGCGGTAAACAACGGACTTTCCGATTTTAAGGGAAATATCCTGTTTGCGTCGCATGACCACGAAATTGTTCAGACGGTTGCAAACAGAATTATCGAAATCTCCGACAAGGGCTGCTATGACAGACAGGGAACATACGAGGAGTATGTCGAGTGGAGAAAGGCAAACCACGGCGGAACGTTTACGCTGTAAATCAATTTAATTTTTCATATTTGTTGCCGCCGGCTGAACACAGCCGGCGTCAGCTTGTCGAAAAAGTGATTTTTCGACAAGCTGTCAGACTTCGAGAAAC
>CAMEKZ010000142.1 GCA_945921635.1 uncultured Clostridia bacterium | reverse complement strand
CGCTAAATACATTTAAATAGCACTCCGCGTGACCCGCCGCGGCTGCTAACATTTTCACTTTCGCAAGGTTATACGCGGCGGAATTGGGTAAAGCGGCACGCTTTATACGACGCCTTTTTGGAGCATAATGTTGGCGTAGACGGCTTTTTCGCCGGTGGCGATTATTGCGTAGGCGGTCTTTGCCTGCTCGTAAAACTCAAAGCGCTCAATCTGACCGATTGCGCTGTCGCCGCGTTCATCGTAATTTTTAACGATTTTCTTGTACTCGTCCCATATTGGGGTTTTCGCCGTGTCGCCCGGCATTACCTGCATGAGGTTTACCGGCTTATCTACATAGGTATCAAGCGGGAAAAGCTGTAGGATTGCGTCTAAAAGCTCGGGCACGCCGTGTCCGTCGGCGCGTATAACCTTGCAGTTTTTACCCATGCTCTCGGCGGGAAAATTTCCGTCAGCTATAATTATTCTGTCGCTGTGTCCCATCTCGCAGAGCGTCTTTAAAAGCTCGGGAGATAAAATTGCGGGTATATTTTTAAGCATTGTGTAATTCCTTTCGTGTCAGGCTGTGACCTTTACAAACCGCTCATACGCCTCGTCCCACTCCTCGGCGGCGTCGCTCGGGGTGAAGGTGATAACCGGCTCGGAGTTCTTCACTATCCGTCTTGCCTGCGTGAGATCCTTTATCGCGCCGCCGCTGATAAGCTGTACCGCGATGTTGCCAAGCGAAGTAGCCTCGACAGGTCCGCTCGACACCTCGATTTTGCAGGCGCAGGCGGCAAGCTGTGACAAAAACTTATCCTTTGTGCCGCCGCCTACCATGTACAGCTTTTTAAAGCTCTTTGCGGTGCACTGTTCAAGCTCGGCTATCGCACTGCGGTATTTGAGCGCAAGGCTCTCGTAGATACAGCGCATAATCTCGCCCACGCTCTGCGGTACATACTGATTTGTCCGCTCGCAGTATTCCCTTATCCTCTGGGGAATATTTCCCGCGGGGGTAAACTCCGGCGCGTCGGGATCGATAAAGCACTGAAACGGCTTTGCCGCTTTTGCCAGATTTTCAAGCTCGGCAAAGGAATAGGTCTTTCCCTCTCGTATCCATTGCCTGCGGCTCTCCTGAATGAGCCACAAACCGATAATGTTCTTTAAAAACGAGGTCTTGTCGGCAAAGCCGGTTTCGTTTGAAACGTTTAGCCGCGCGGAGCTTTCGTCTATCACGGGCGCGTCAAGCTCTGTGCCGAGCAGCGACCACGTTCCGCAGGACAAGAACGCGAAGTCCTTTTCCTCAGCGGGTACGGCCGCAAGCGCCGACTGGGTATCGTGACCGCATACCGCGATTATCTTTGCGGGCTTTATATCAAGCTCCTCGCAAAGCGCGGGGGATAATGTGCCCGTTACCGTTCCGCTCTTTACCACTTTTGGGAAAAGCGTGTGCTTTATGCCGAGCGCGTTTATAACCTCGTCCGACCAGTCCTTTGTCTTAGCGTCAAAAAGCTGTGTGGTGGACGCGATTGAAGTTTCCGCAACAGGCTCGCCGCCGAGAAAATACGAAAACAAATCCGGCATGAGCAGTAGTCTGTCTGCGCGCTGTAAAAGCTCGGCGCGGTCTTTGACAAGAGATAAAAGCTGAAATGCGGTGTTTATATCCATTATCTGTATGCCGGTTTTCTCATACAGCTTTTCTGCTGGGATAAGCGCTTTGCTGTACTCTGCCATGCCGTCTGTGCGGCTGTCGCGGTAGTGTACGGGATTTTCGAGCAGTCTGCCGTCCTTATCTAAAAGTCCGAAATCGACTCCCCATGTATCTATCGCGATACTTTCAACCTCGCCGTATTCCTTTGACTTTATAAGGCTCTGCTTTATCTCGTGGAAAAGTCTCAGCACATCCCAGTACATAGTGCCGTTTAAAATAACGGGGTCGTTTGAAAAGCGGTGTATCTCGGTCAGCGTTATCTTCTCTCCGTCAAACTCGCCGAGTACCGCGCGTCCGCTTGACGCGCCGAAATCTATCGCAAGAACTCTGTTCATCTGCCGCTCCTCTCTGAAAATATCCGCTGTCGGCGGTTATCTGATATTCTTATACATAGGACCGTATGCCGCGCAGGCTCTGTAGTCCTGACCCTCTTTATCCATGCCGAAGGCGTTCCATGCCGCAGGACGGAATATATCCTTTTCGGGTACGTTGTGCATAGCAACGGGTATTCTCAGCATCGAGCAGAGTGTGATGAGGTCTGCGCCGATGTGGCCGTAGCTTATCGCGCCGTGGTTTGCGCCCCAGTTGTTCATTACATCATAAGCGGTCTTGAATGCGCCCTCGCCTGTTGTGCGCGGTGCGAACCATGTGCAGGGCCATGTGTAGTCGGTGCGCTTCCAGAGCTTGTCGGTTACTTCGTCGGGCAGATGAACCGTCCAGCCCTCGGCAATCTGAAGCACGGGACCCAGACCCTTTACAAGGTTAAGTCTTATCATGGTGCAGGGCATCTCGGCTTCGGTGACAAATCTCGAAGAATAGCCGCCGCCTCTGAAATAGCCTAAATCCGCATAGTTCCATGTGGTAGCGCCGAGTATAGCGTCTATGTCCTTGTCGGTTACATCGTACCACGGCTTCATTACGCCGTTTCCGTTTTCGTCGGTTGCCTTGCCGTTTGCGTCAAGGCACGCCGCGCCGGAGTTTATCAGGTGGATAAAGCCGCCCGACTGCTTTGCTACGCCCTCCAGCTCATATCCGGTAGCTTTCTTTACTGCCTCGGGGCTCCAGTAGGTACGCACATCGGCGAAAATCTGAGCTCGGTTTGTAAGCAGCTTCATAAACAGCATACCAAGACCGTTCAGTACGTCGTTTTCGGTCGCGAGTACATACGGCTCTCTTGCGCCGTTCCAGTCGAACGAGGTGTTAAGCATTGCTTCAGGGAAGTCGCAGTTGGGATAAAAGTCCGTCCACTGGCGCTGACCCTGGAAGCCCGCCGCGATTGCGTTGTGGCCGACAGCCTCTTCCTCACAGCCCTTGGGGAGATTTTTGTTGCCGCACATCAGATCCTTGATAATGCACATCATTTTTACGACAAACTCCCAGTCGCTGTCCTTCTGCTCTCTTGAACGTCTTAATTCCTCGGGGTTCTTGTCAAAGCCCTCTTTGCACTTTGCTTTTGTCCATGCAAGCGCCTTCTGATACTCCGCTTCATCATAGATGCCCTCGGTCATGCGGCGGATAATCTCTACCTCGTCAACCGACTCTACGCGCATACCGAGATATTCCTCAATAAATGCGGGGTCGATGATAGAGCCGCCGATACCCATTGTAACCGAGCCTATCTGTAAATAAGACTTTCCTCTCATGGTAGCACAGGCAACAGCCGCGCGGCCGAAGCGCAGGAGCTTTTCCTTTACGTCCTCGGGGATTGTCGTGTCGTCAGCCTCGCATACCTCGTGGCCGTAGATGCCGAAAGCGGGCAGACCCTTCTGCGCGTGGGTGGCAAGCACCGACGCGAGATATACAGCGCCCGGGCGCTCGGTACCGTTAAAGCCCCATACACCCTTGATAGTCATGGGGTCCATATCCATTGTTTCCGCGCCGTAGCACCAGCAGGGTGTAACGGTCAGGGTGATGTCTACGCCGCATTTTTTGAATTTGTCGGCGCACGCCGCCGCCTCTGCAACTCTGCCGATAGTGGTGTCAGCGATAACTACCTTTACCTTTTCGCCGTTTGAATATCTGAGGTTCTCCTCAAAAAGCTTTGCGGCGGATTTTGCCATGTTCATGGTCTGCTCCTCGAGAGATTCTCTTACACCGAGCACTCCGCGTCTGCCGTCGATTGTGGGGCGGATACCGATAACGGGATAATCGCCGATAAGTCTGTTTTCTGCCATAATAAAATATTTCCTTTCCGCCGCGATGCGGCATAAGTCACGATTGCTTTATTTTCTTTATTTTAACATATCCGCGATTATTTTTCTTGTTTTATTCTAACTCTTAATACAAAAATATTTACTTTTCATTCTGCATTCGGTTTTCCGATGCCGCCGTGTTGTATGCTCTTAAATAGAGATTTAATCAGTAATATGCCGTTTTGCCTGAGTGACAGCCGACCATTCCGTTTGGTATGAAATTATAGTACATGTCATAGGTTTTGCTTGACAAGCCTTGTCGAATGTGCTATAATACTTTAGAATACAAATATATTTAAAAAGGCAGATGAAACATAAAATATTTCGTGCGTAATTTGCATAAAAATGGAGGTATTCAGGGAAGATAAAAAAATTAAAAAAGCTGATATTAGGGCTGGTCACCCTCGCGGCTATGGCGGTACTCTGTGCGGTGTGCGCGGGGGCAGAGACGTATATTGTGTCCGAGTACACGATTTATTTTGATGAGCCAACTAATATTACTACTTCAACGTCAGATATATCTAATGGTATAATAGACCAAGATGTGACAATCAGTGATTCTACAGTAATTAACAATGATTTGTACATAAAAAAAGGGTGTACTCTTACAATCAATGCTAATTTTACGGTAAACGGAAATGTTTATGTGTTTGGAACGATTTATAACACAAGTTCTTTCACCGTAACTAAAACAATAAATGCGTTGCATTATGGCACTTTCATGTCAGCCGGAAATTATGATTATGGCTATTTTTATAATTATGGCTCTGTAAAAGCTGATACACTGAATATTACTGATAGCTATTTGTCAATTGACATTCCGACCGTTTCTCATACATTTGGTGCTTGGGAAATAACTGAGGAAGCAACTTGTACTGATGAAGGCTTAAAGACACGTACTTGTTCTGATTGCGGTGAAACAGATACTGAAGTAATCCCAGCGCTCGGTCACAACTTTGAAAACGGTATTTGCCTTAATTGCGGAAAATCAGAAGATGATAATCCGACAGTTCCTCACACTCATTGCTACAGCGAATGGACAGTAACCAAGAACCCCACCTGCACCGAAGCCGGCGAGCGCACCAGAACCTGCTCCTGCGGCGATAAGCAGACAGAAGCAATCGAAGCTAAAGGCCACAAATATTCGACCGAATGGACTATAGACACCCCCGCTACCTGCACCACAGCAGGAAGCAAATCTCATCATTGTACAGTTTGCGGTGCTAAGTCCGATGTTACGGCAATCCCCGCAACCGGCCACACCTACGGCAACTGGACAGTAACCAAGAACCCCACCTGCACAGAAAAGGGCACACAGACCCGTACCTGCGCGTGCGGCGCTAACGAAGCAAAAGAAATCCCCGCAACAGGCCACAAGTACGTTTCCTCAGTAGTTAAGCCCACCTACACCGCAC
>CAMEKZ010000141.1 GCA_945921635.1 uncultured Clostridia bacterium | reverse complement strand
CATGATAGGGTTGTGTGCCTCGCCGTTTGAATCAAGATAGGTCATACCCATCGTCTTGGTGTACTTAGTGCCGAGCTGGAATATGTTTCCTACCTCGATACCGCGCGAAATTGTGATAGCGTGCTTATGGCACACAGGACAGATGCCGCCGTCAACAATTTTTGAAAGGTCAAAGTATTCGGCATTAGGAATATCGCGCTCGATGTCAAGACCGGTATAGTGATACTCCTCCTCGTTTGCGCCGCAGGAAAGATTGTTTGTATTTTTGAGCGAAATATCAAACAGCACGGTGCACTTGTCGGTTATGCCGCAAGGGCCGATATAGCCGGGATTCAGTCCGCTGTCCTCGGTGATAACCGCCGGGTGTATCTCACAGCCGAGGTGATTTCTGAGCTTGGTTTCGTTTACGTCGATGTCACCGCGTGTGAATACTACAACATAAGAGTCATCGGCATTTCTCTGATATACAACCGCCTTGCAGCTCTTTTCCTTCGGGGTTTTCAGAAAATCGCATACTTCCTCAATCGTGTGGATATTCGGCGTGTATACCTTTTCAAGCGGTGCGGATACCTCATCGCGGGTGTTTTCAATTATGGACTGTGCCGCCTCCATATTTGCGCTGAAGCCGCACTCCTTGCAGATAGCTATTGTGTCCTCGCCTACTGGAGTAAGCAGCATAAACTCATGCGAAACGCTGCCGCCCATCATGCCCGAGTCGGATTTTACCGATATTACCTCAGGTACGCCCGCGCGCTTAAAAATACGCTCGTATGCCTTGTGGCACTTGTCGTAGTAGTCCTCTAAATCCTCCTGAGAGGTGTGGAACGAATACGCGTCCTTCATGGTAAACTCGCGCACGCGGATAAGGCCGCCCCTAGGTCTTGCCTCGTCACGGAACTTTGTCTGTATCTGATAAATCATAAACGGGTACTTGGTATAGCTCTGACCATACTCTCTTACAAGATGAACAGCCGCCTCCTCATGGGTCATGCCGAGCACCATCGGCGCGTTGTTGCGGTCGGTAAAGCGCAGCAGCTCGCTTCCTATGCTCTCATATCTGCCCGACTCCTGCCATAATGACGCGGGCATAACAACAGGAAACTGCACCTCCTGTCCGTCTATTCTGTCCATTTCCTCGCGGATAATCTGCTCGATTTTTCTTGTCACTCTGCGGGTGGGCATATATGACGAGAAAATTCCGTTCGCGACATATTTGATGTAGCCGCCCCTTACCATAATCGCATGGCTGTCAATCTGACAGTCGGACGGCCTTTCTTTGAATCTGTCGCCGACAAGCTTTTCAAGTTTCATAATAACATCCTTTCAAAAATAAGGTCTCCTCTAAAAACCTGTGCCGTTTTTATGTGGTGCAGATTTATTCGGCAGATTGTACAAAATTTTTGCAGGAATACTGGATGTATTTCAAGAAAATTTTGGGCAATATGACGGATGAAGATGTGCCGCAGAGAAATGGCACAGGTTTTTAGAGGTGACCATAAGTCAAAAAATAAAAAAAGCCCCGAAGTGAAAAACCTCAGGGCGAACTTTACAGTCCGTGGTACCACCTAAATTCGGCAAAACCGCGCTTACGGTACAAAAAATACCTTTCTCTGTAACGGGAGAAGCCCGGCGGCGCTTGGCGAAAACGTTTTGCGCGCGGCTCAAAGACGGGTTCGGCGTTTTTTCATTAAGGGCTTGCACCGTCCGCCCTCTCTCTGCAAAATCCGAAACGCTTAATAGTTCTTATCACAGCTTTTAAGCTATCGTGTTTATTTTAGCATAATCGGTGCGGCTTGTCAAGACCCTACTGCTGTGCGTCGGGGAGATGAAGCATACGCGTGCGTTTATGCTTTTCTTTGTTTAAATACATTTTCGAGTCAGCCGCGTTTATGTAATAGTCGATATGCTTATCGGCGTTTCTGGGTACTATGCAGCTTCCGCAGCTTGCGTGCACGTTGTACGGCTTGCCCGAAGTTTTGTTGAACTGCTCGATATATTCAAAAATCCTGTTTACATAATCATTGAGATATTCTTCGCTCTTGCAGCAGCCGAATACCACATATTCATCACCGCCGAAACGCGCACATACATCTCCGTCAGCCTTGGTGCTAAGCATAGCCTGTGCCATTGCTACAATCGCGTTGTCTCCCTCACTGTGACCGTAGTTGTCGTTTATCTGCTTTAAATTGTCAAGGTCGATGGAAATAATCATGCAGTCTGTCTTGTCGGGGTTGTTGAGATAATCAGAATAAAGACGGAAAAATCCGCGGCGGTTGTACAGCTTTGTAAGCGAATCAGTGATATAAAGCTCGTCAACCTTCTTTGCGTAGGCGTACAGCTCATTCTGCCGCCGTACCGACTCCAGCACGTTTGATATGCCGACCGTCAGTATGTTAAGCACATGGATGGTGTTGCTCCACGGGTAGAAGTCAAACGCAAGATAGCCTATCGTGTTATCCCTGACATGAAGCGGTGAATATAAAATAACCTTACTGTCGTCCGCGGCATTGTAAAAATCGGGGAGCATCTGCTCGGTATCAAAGACACATTCGCCGACTAGCGTCTTGTCTATATACCGCACGGGGCAGCACATCTGCTCGCAGTAGCCGATAAGGTGCACCGCGCCCGATGCCGACTTTGTCGCGTCCTCCGCGCTGTCGATAGATGAAACCGAAATATCGGTCATAAAATCCTTGCATATACACAGCCAGCTGTTTTTTACCCACATTTTTGCCATAAGGGCTACAAGCCTATCGTTAAGCTCGTCAAAAGAGCCGCTGTTCGCAAGCTCCTGTGTATGTCTGAGCGCAGATTTAGAATAAATTCGAGCATCGTACATATTTTCAAAAAGCGCATGACGCTTGCTGAAATTGATGGACTTGTTTTCCTCTACGCAGCCGCAGCTCTCGCCGTATATGATGTTGATAGGCTCAATCGCATCGGTGTTCTGCTTTTTGCCGCTAAGTATATCGTTTACCATTCTTGCGGCAAGCACACCGGTTTCTGCTGAAAAAATCTTTGCGGTCGTGACAAATCCCTCTGCCTCGGCTATTCCGTCCATACCCGATATGCATATATCCTCGGGTACTTTGTAGCCAAGCTCGCTGAGTCTGATCATAACCGTAAGCGCCATGGTGTCATTTCCGCAGACGATGGCCTGCGGCAGCTTCTTAGCATCGGATAGCATACTGTCGATAGCCTTAACAGTAGGCTTTTCCCAGAAGTCGCCGTAATATATTTTAGATTCGTCAAGCGGGATACCGTTCTTTTCAAATGCCCGCTTGTAGCCGGCAAGCCTCTGCTCAGCGACCGGCTCACCCTTTATTCCGGAAATGAAATATATATCGGTAAACTTATGTACTTTTATAAAATGCTCGGTGATAAGCTCAATCTGCGTAGTATAATCGGGCTTTATGCAGTAGCAGCCTTCATACTCCGCACCGATTGTAAGCACCGGCTTGCCCGCCTTTTTCGCCCTGTCAATAACAGCCGAAATAACTCCGGTATCGGTAGAGAGGTAAAACGGCGCAACAATCAGCATATCTATCATGTCGTAATTCGGGAGATTATATATATTGGTCTGCGCTATATCCTGCGGCTCGCCGTCATAGCAGCTGGTAAAGCCGTGGAAAACGTGCAGATTGATATTAAGCTTCATAAACTCATCACAAAGTCCCGTAAGCAGCGGCTTTGCGGCATTAAGGTCACCGACGCAGAATGCAACATTCGGGTTATGCTTTTTATTCGGCGCAAACATACAAATCCCCCTTTCAGATGTATCTATATTATTTTATCACATCTTATAAAAAAATTCAAGATAAATAGAGATATTTCAGGAAATAAATTTGAAAATACCGCAACAATGCTCAAAAGCGCATAAAAAAATGCAGATATAATGCCTCTCAGGCAGAATATGCAGATTTTTTTTACAGGAATGAGTATTTTTATTGCAATTAAAGTTTTTTTGTGATAAAATAACGTTATGTACAACATAAGCTAAGGAGTGTTGATTTTGGAGAACAACAACAATTATAAAAACAAAAAGCCGTCAAAGGACAACCGCCCCGAGTTTCCTAAAAGAGCGGTAATAACCGGCGGTATGCCTTACGGCAACAAGCAGCTTCACTTCGGCCATGTCGGCGGCGTGTTTGTTTTTGCGGACGCATACGCAAGATTTCTGCGTGACCGTATCGGAAAGAACAACGTTATATTTGTTTCGGGTACCGACTGCTACGGCTCGCCGATTGCGGAGAGCTATCGCAACCTTGTAGCACATGGAGAGTTTGAAGGCTCTATCGCCGACTTTGTAAGAAAAAATCACGAGCACCAGAAAAAGACGCTCGCAGACTATGATATAAGCCTGAATTTATTCGGTGCAAGCGCTCTAGACGAGCCTGCCGAGGTACACAACATGGTGTCCGAGGAGTTTATCAAGCGCCTGTACGAAAACGGTCAGCTTGAAAAAATAACCACCTCACAGTTTTTCGACGAAAAGGCGGGCGTGTTCTTAAACGGCAGACAGGTAGTAGGAAAATGCCCCGTCATGGGCTGTCAGTCGGACAAGGCGTATGCGGACGAGTGCTCGCTCGGTCATCAGTATATGCCGTCCAGCCTTATCGACCCGAAAAGCACACTGACAGGCGAGACGCCGGTGATGAAGGACGTAGTAAACTGGTACTTCCGTCTGACGGATTACACAAAGCTGCTGACCGAATATGTTGAGGAAATAAAGCAGATGCCTAATGTGCGCCCGCTTGTTTCAAAGACAATCGGCGAATTTTTAGAGCCGCCTGTCGTTCATATCAAAAAGGAGCTTATGGCGGACTATGAGAAGATAAAGGGTCTGCTTGCACATCACACGCTTGAAAACGATGAGAAAAAACCGTCGTTTACTATCTGCTTTGACTCGCTGGACGAGCGCGACAAGGCGTGTGAAAGCATGGCACACCACGGTCTGCGCTTCAGAACCGGCAAGACCTTAGTTCCGTTCCGCCTTACCGGAAATATCGAATGGGGCGTAAAGGCACCCGACCTTGAGGATGTAAAGGATCTCACGGTATGGGTATGGCCGGAGTCGCTGTGGGCGCCTATCTCGTTTACCTGTGCTTATTTAAAGTCACAGGGCAGAGATATGTCGGAGTGGAAGGACTACTGGTGCTCAAAGGACGCGCAGGTATATCAGTTTATCGGCTCGGATAACATCTACTTCTACGGCGTTGCCGAGATGGCTATGTTCATGGCTTTGCAGAAGGGCGAGATAACCGCCGACCCGCCCGAGGGAGAATTGCAGCTCCCGATACTGGTTGC
>CAMEKZ010000140.1 GCA_945921635.1 uncultured Clostridia bacterium | reverse complement strand
TTTTTACTACATAGCCGATTTCGGGTGATTTTTCTCCGAAAGCGCCCGCCCAGATATTGCTTACGGTAGCAACCTTTATATAGTGAATACCGTTTTCAAAGGTGACGGGGTTTCCGTTTTCATCAACCGCCCACTTTAAGTCAAAGCCGTTTGAAGCGGCGGACTCGGCATAGGGGTTTACATCTGCACCGATAGTGCCGTTTTTAAAGTAATCTGCATAGCCGAATTTCGTCTCACCTACAAACGACGCGGTTGTACCGTCACCGGTCACCGTACCCTGTATGCTCGGGATAAGCACACCGCGAAGCGTAATACTGTCTCCCTTTGCAAGCTCGTTCATGTAATATACCGACGGTGATACCCATTTTCCGCTGTTTGAACTTCCGTCATTTGAGTTGCCCTGATTGTCTGTCCATGCGGTTTTGCCGCTTTTGGTCTTTGTATAGGTTATCTCATAATCGGTAATTGTGCTGTCCTCAAAATGCTCACTTCCTGCAAGCGCGTACCAGCTCTCTCCGTCCTCCGAAACATACACCTGTGCGCTCTCTGCGGCACTGCCGCCGTTTGCAAAGCTGTTGCCGTAAACGTAAAAGTCAACTCCGTAAAGGTTGTTCGGATTGTCTGTCACGGGCTGTTCATAATAATAGGTTATATAGCCGCCGAAGTTGCCGAGTGATTTAATCGTGCCGCTCAGCGTAACCTCCGGCTGTATGCCGTATGAGCCGTTAGTGTACTGGCTGTTTATGCAAAGATAATCCACTACCTTGTCGGGTACTGCATGAGCGCTTTTCTTTACCGCTTTAAAAGAATATGTGTTTTCAATACTTCCGTTAGTCAGCTTAACAGTTGTCGCTGTGTTTTTTGCGGTTATGTGATAATATCCGCCCTCGTCTGCGCTAAGCTCCTCAGAACCCGATACTACCGTACTGCCGTCGGTAACCTTAAAGGCGATTTCGGGATATTCGGCATCGTTTTCGATAACTATGCTGTATGTGTAGCTGTCAGGTGCAAACGCGGGATAAAAATCGCCGTAATCATATACTGCCTCGGTTATCTTTGCGCTGTCGGTTTTTGCATCAGCTCTGATAACCGTAATATAGTAGGTCTGTATCTTTTCTGCATCGGTAAAGCCGGATTCGTTATAATCACCGTCCGACGCAGCCTCGATTTTTACGGTAAGGCTGTCCTTTTCGCCGAAAGCATACTGTCTTGTAGTGCCCGAGCTTAAAATCTCCTCGGGTGTTTCGTCACCGACAGCTGTTCTGAAATGCACATTCGCGGTCTTGCCTTTAAGAGTCAGTGCAAAGCTGTCGGGATTGTCAAGCAGATACGCCGTATAGCTTTTGCAAGCAGCGTTCGTACCCGTGGTGTCGGTTACGTTTCCGTCCTCGTCATTGCGCAGCACCGTGCCCTCGGCATAGCCGTTGTATTTAGCCGTGAGCAGCTCTCTGCCGCCAGGGACAAGCACGATACCGCTTGTAGCGGCAATTTCTGCGGTGTAGTCATAGGGTCTGCTTACATTAAAGACATACTCTGTCTTTACCGCCGCATCATCCTTATATTCAAGCGTTACGGTGACTTTGGTCTTGCCGAACGGGATATTGTAAAGATACGAGTACGAGCCGGATTTTATCTCGATTTTCTGCTTGACGCCGTTTATATCGGTATATTCCGCATAGGCTGTCAAAAGGTCGCTGTTGTACCTTGTCGCACTTGTAAATGATAAGGTTGATGTGCTGTAGGTCTTGATATTTACATCATATTCAAATACCTCGGGGTCAAACGAGGTATCGTTATCCCAATCGGATACCGCATAAGTAGGAAAAGCTACACTTTCAAAGCGGGGCGCGGGCTTTTCATCCTCTTTTACCGTTACCTTATATGAAGTCTTGCCGTCAACCGTTACGGTAAAAATATCACTGTCGGATATAGCTAATGGTCGGCTACGTTTTACCTCGTTTCCTGCAAGTGTTGTTTTCACCTGAAAGGCTTTGTTTAGTGCCTCGGGGCGGAATGTGATTTCACTTGTACCGTAGGGCACCGTGAGAGTATATTCATATACCGATGAAGAAAACTCGGGTGACAAAGTACCAACATCGGTGTTTATCGCTTTGAGCGAGGTATCCTCACCGCTCCAGTCATAGCCTAAATCCGCGCCCCAGTCCATGCTGTACATCATGCGGATTTCGTCACCGTCGGCAAGCTTTCCGTTTGCGACTGTATAGGCGTTTAACCCCTCATCGGTAAACCAGTCGTTCAGCGTACCCATCCAGCCGCTCATCCAGCCGCCGTCGTATGCGCTCAGTCCACCGATTTCGGTGATATAGTTGCTTTCCGCTCCGGTTTGTGTAGTGCCTTTGGCAGTAATAGCCTTTGCAATCACCGTTATGGCGTTGTCGCTGTCCTCAAGTGTCACCCATGTGTCGAGCAGAGTGCCCGTCCACGCGGGAGTAATATCAACATCGTCCACAGGCTCGGTAAAGGTGGTGTTTTCTACAATTACCCTTACCTGCTTTTCGTCATCTTCCGCGTAGCTTAAAAGACTTATCTGCGGCAATGCGAATAGTGTCATTACCGCCGCTAAAATAAGAGCCGTAAGGCGCTTTGCGGAGAATTTCTGATTTGTCATTTCTAAGTCATCCTTTCCATGCGGGTAAATCCCGCAATATGTATATATTAAAAGTCACTCGGACTTATTAGCCTTTGCCTTTTCTTCGCGCCGCGCTTCTTTTCGCCGTGCGGCGGCGCGCTCGCGTTTCATTCGGCTTTTTTCCTTTGCGCTGATTTCGGGCGGTGCTTTGAGTCCCGCCGCTTCAAGTGCCCTGTTCCACGGACCGAGCTTCTGCTTTATAAAGCACACCGTCTTCGGCTCAAAGTCCGCGCGGGTCGGCAGCCGCCCGAGCTGATTATATTTTTCTGTCAGCAGAGCCTTTGCAAGCTCGTATTTTTCATCACTCATAACTACCTCTGTATAAGCAAAAACAAAAATGCTCCCGTACTTATTGTACGGAAGCACAACTGATTTTTCGCTCGGCGGCGCCAAGGCTGCAACAAATTATAAAAATAAGGTACAGCCAAAAGCTAAAATCGGCTGTACCTCTTCTTCGTCCAAGATTACCTGCCTTGAAAATATGGGAGTATTCTGACTTATGCACAAAGCTGTCCGTAACATAATTACAGACATTTTTTGCAAACACAGTAATGACGGTTGTTTCGGAGTCGAACCGAATTCCCAATTACTTACTGGGCTTATGCTAATAACCGTTTGAACAAAGGAAAAGATTTGCGAAAAGACTTCCTGAGTTTAAATGGTTATTAGTATTGTACCTTTCAAACCGTATTTCCAACAGATTATTAAATTTTACTTGTAACATTGTAGCATACTTTTTTTAAAAATGCAAGGGGTATTTTTCAAAGGCGTTTGACATACGAAAAAATATAGCATACATCAAACGACAGCTTTGGATATTTCTGGTCTTGATTTATCATAATACACCACTATTTCCGTGCCCACTCCAGGAGGCTCTTTATAAGGACTTAAAATGCACTTTCCACAGTACATTTTATTATTCACGCTATACTCATAAGTGATTTTATGCAAAAATAGTGCTCCGTCCAATGAGTGAGTTCGAATCGGCTTTGTATTAACTTTCAGCCAGCCGCAGGCTTTGACGGATTTTACTGTACCGATAATGCGATGCCCATCTGATATTATTCTATCGGCGCGGCTTTTCAGCATACATTTCATCTCCAATCAGCATTCGGTTCTGTAATAAGGCATATGCTTACAGGCTATATAAGCTTAATTTACAGCTCTATCTCGCACACCGCGCACTCTGTTCCCGTAAGGCTTACACTTAATTCATCGGGCTGGCTTACCCCCGCATACAGCAAAAACCGCTTGCCGTATACCGCCCTTTCACCCTTGTCGTTTACTGCTTCAAAGGCAGAATCAGATAACGGGATAACAATTTCTTTCTGCTCGCCTGCGGAAAAATGTGCTCTCTTAAAGCCGCAAAGGCTGTGATTCGGCACGGCGTACTCCGAAAAATCCTTTATATAAAGCTGTATTACCTCGTCGGTGTCACACATTCCGACATTTTCTGCCGTGATATGCACCTCTTTGTTATCAGCGTCGAAGCTTACGCTTTTACAGATAACCTTTGAATAGGTCAGTCCGTAGCCGAACGGATAAAGTATATTGCCCTCGGCTGTGGTGTCCTCTGCGTATCTGTAGGTACGGTCTTTCATGCTGTAGTCGGTAAAATCGGGTAGCTTATCGGCGGATTTGTAAAACGTGACAGGCAGCTTTCCCGACGGTGAGGTCTTGCCGAAAATGATATTCGCAAGCGCCTTTCCGCCGCACTGACCCGGGTACCATGAGTGAATTAAGGCGTTGAAATCCTGCTCGGTATTTATCGAGCTGCCAGCCGCCGTGACAGCTATGACAGGCTTTCCGGTTGCTACAATTCTCTCAATTAAAACGCGCTGTGGCTGCGGCAAAAACAGGTCGTTTTTATCCCCTGAGGAAAACTCGTTTCCCGTATCACCCTCCTCGCCTTCAAGGGTCGCGTCAAGTCCAAGACAAAGTATAACGACATCGGCGTTTTCCGCGGCGGTGACCGCCTCGGCGTATCTGTCACCCGCCAAAGCAAGTCCGGAGCTTCTGTCGCGCCACAGGTGACAGCCCTCGGCATAAAGCACACGTCCGTCAAATTCGTCCTCTATACCCTCTAAAAAGGTAATATACCTGTCTGCCGTACCGCAGTAGTTGCCCTCCAGCGCCGCTCTGCTGTCGGCGTTAGGGCCTATCACCGCGATAGTGCGGATTTTGCTTTTATCAAGCGGGAGAATACCGTCATTTTTCAGCAGTACCATCGACTTTTCGGCGCATTCGAGCGACAGCGCCTTATGCTCGGGAGATGAAACTACGCTGTACGGTATATCGTCCCACTCGGTTTTTTCGTCAAGCATACCGAGCCTTATCCTTGTACGCATAGCGCGCACGCAGGCGTTTCTTATGTCATCTTTTGTCACGCGACCCTCCTCGAGCGCGAGAAGAATATTGAGGTAGGTGTTGCCGCAGTTTATGTCACAGCCTGCTTTCAGCGCCATCGCCGCCGACTCTGGCGCGGTAGCCGTCACGCCGTGATGCTTATGAAAGTCGCTTATTGCCCAGCAGTCGGACACAAAATAACCGTCAAAGCCCCAGTCCTTCAGCTTATTCATAAGGTATTCGCTTGCACAGGACGGCTCGCCGTTTACTCGGTTGTATGCGCCCATCACACCCTCGACTCCCGCTTTTACAAGCGCGCGGAATGCGGGGAGATAGGTTTCCTCCAGATCCTTT
>CAMEKZ010000139.1 GCA_945921635.1 uncultured Clostridia bacterium | reverse complement strand
CACCTTGCTTATATTGTGTCTGTCGGTGTAAAACACATATTTCCCCGCCTCGGGTGCCTGCTCCTGCTCCAGCCGCAAAAGCGCCCTGCTCTCGCATATTTCCCTCAGTGCCTGATGATACACGCCGCCTGTCATATTTTCCTCTACATCACGGCTTGCGTGAAGTCCGAGCCTTATTACCGGTATACCTGCGCTTTCAAACATCTGTAACAGCGTCGTGCAAAGCTCAACCGTCTGGTCAAAATCAAAGCTGTCGTACAGCCCCTCATTTTTAAGCCTGTCAAGCTCCGTACCCTTTAATATAACCGTAGGGTATATCCTCACCGTGTCACAGCAAAGCTTTATAAACTCCTCTGCTGTCTGTATGCAGTATTCGGGCTTGTCCATGTACAGTCCGGTCATCATCTGGAGTCCAAGCTCAAAGCCGTACTGCTTTATAAGTTTTGAAGCCCGCCTTACGTCCTCGGCGGTGTGTCCGCGTCTGTTTGCCAAAAGCACATCATCGTTCATGCTCTGTGCGCCAAGCTCAATCGCCGTCATGCCGTAATGCTTCAATATATCCAGTATCTCGCTGTCTATGCAATCCGGTCGAGTAGAACAGCGTATGCCGCAAAACTGTTCGGGGTATTTTTTTGTAAACTCCGACGCGGTTTTAAGCAAGTCGCACATATAATCGCGGTCTATCGCGGTAAAGCTCCCACCGAAAAATGCAATCTGCGCCCTTGTATCGTTGCTTTCCAGCACCGGCTGCTGCTCCGACAGTATCTCTTCAAGCTGCTCAGGGGTTACCGGTCTGTCACAGCCGCTTATGGTTTTCTGATTGCAGAAGCTACAGGTGTTTTTACATCCGCTGTGCGGGATAAATACCGATATGTTAGTCTGTTTCATAACCCATAAGACCTATCGCTTCTTTTGCGGCGCTCTGCTCCGCCTCTTTCTTGCTCTTGCCTGTGCCGGTACCTATAATCTGACCGTTAAGCAGTACGTTAGCGGTAAACTGCTTGTTGTGCGCCTGTCCGCACTCGTCGGATATTTCGTAGGTGACCTTTTCCTCGGGGTTCTGCTGGATAATCTCCTGCAGCACCGTCTTGTAGTCGCCGAGCAGAAATCTTCCGTTTTTCAGTCTTTCGAGTGAGGGGATAAACGGCAGTATAAAAGCTCTTGCCGCTTCAATCCCTCCGTCAAGATATATAGCCGCGATAAGCGCCTCAAACGCGTCCGCAAGGATAGAGTGCCTGTCCCTGCCGCCCGTGTGCTCCTCGCCCTTTCCCAGGAAAATATACTTGCCTAAATCTATTTTCCTTGCAAAGGGATACAGTGCATTTTCGCATACCACGCTTGCCCTTATCTTGGTAAGCTGACCCTCGGGCAGATTTGTGAGGTTTTCAAACAGATACTCCGACACAACTATGCTCAGCACGCTGTCGCCGAGGAACTCCAGCCGCTCGTTGCTTCTCATGTGCTTGCCGTTTGTATATGACGAATGTGTAAGCGCTTCATTAAGCAGCTTCGGGTTTTTGAATGTATAGCCGATTATGCTTTCAAGCTCTGTCAATGTCCGTACCGCCTTTCTGTATAAATATCAGTCGGTAAAACCGATAAACCGCCTTTATCCGCCGCGATTCTGTACCGCGGCGGTAAAAGCAGAAAAATTACTCATTTTCCGTCTTTTCTTCAAGCATTTCAAGTGTCTTTGTTATCTCGTCGATAACGTTCTTTTCCACAAACTCCTTAGCCTGACGGATAGCATTCTTGAACGCAAGCGCATCGCTGCTTCCGTGTGCCTTTATTACCGGCTTTGCCGTACCGAGCAGTGGCGAGCCGCCTGTCTCGCGGTAGTCCATCTTCTTGCTGATTTCCTTTATACCCTTGTTTGTCATAAGCGCGGCAAGCTTAGTACCGAAGTTGCGGAAGAACAGCCTTTTCAGCGAAACCTTCATAAACTTGCCCATGCCCTCGACCGTCTTTAAGAACACGTTTCCGGTAAAGCCGTCGGTGACCACTACGTCCGCCTCGCCGAGCGCCGCGTTTCGCGCTTCTACATTTCCTATGAAATTAAGCGGGCTGTTTTTAAGCAGAACGTAGGTTTCCTGTTCAAGCTCTCTGCCCTTTTCTTCCTCCGCACCGACGTTTAAAAGTCCTACCTTCGGTTTTTCTACGCCCATGATTTTATTCATATATACGCTGCCCATTACCGCAAACTGTCTTAGCATATCGGGTCGGCAGTCAACGTTTGCACCACCGTCAAGCAGTATGTACATATTGTCCGTACCCGGCATGATAGGCGTCAGCGACGGGCGCTTTACGCCCTTTATGCGCTTTACTATAAGAGTACCGCCCATAACAAGTGCCGCGGTGCTTCCCGCGCTTACCATAGCGTCAGCCTTTCCCTCTGCTACCATAGTCAATGCCACACCCATAGACGAATTTTTCTTTTCCTTTAATATCTCCTTGGGGTTGTCCTCTATTCTGATTATGCCGTCCGCCTCGGCGTACTCAATGCCGTCCTTAGGAAGACCGAGCCGCGAAAAGCACTCGTCAAGCTTGTCCTTTTCACCCGTCAGCACAACGGTTACGCCGTATTCCTTTACAGCCGCGACCGCACCCTTTACTACCTCGTCGGGAGAGTTATCCCCGCCGAAAGCGTCAACTGCTATTCTCATAATGATTTTCTTCCTTTCATCGTATTCGCTGTATTCATAGCTGACCGTCAAGCGCCGATTTGAGGTCAGAAAGTCCTCTGTCGGCTATCGCGCGGTATCTCAGCTTTTTGTCTTTTATCCTACTTTCAAGCGGCGGGAGTATACCCATATTTGCTCCCATCGGCTGAAAGTCCTTATTTTGCGTGCATATATGCTTGCAAAGCGCCGCCGTCATGCAGGTATCGGGGAGTGAAAGCGCAGGCCTTCCGCAAAGCGCGTGCGCGAGATTTATACCCGCGACAATACCCGATGCGGCGCTCTCGACATATCCCTCTACACCTGTCATCTGTCCCGCAAAATATATATTGTCGCTGTCCTTTAGCTTAAAAGTGCTGTCAAGCAGCAGCGGAGAATTTAAAAACGTATTTCTGTGCATTACGCCGTAGCGGACAAAATCCGCGTTTTTAAGTCCGGTTATCATCGAAAATACGCGCTTTTGCTCGCCGAATTTCAGATTCGTCTGAAAACCGACAAGATTGTACAGCGTGCCCTCGTTGTTTTCTTTTCTCAGCTGTACCACGGCGTATGGTCTTCTGCCGGTGCGCGGGTCGGTAAGGCCGACCGGCTTCATACAGCCGTATCTCACGCTTTCTATGCCGCGCTTTGCCAGCACCTCGACAGGCATACAGCCCTCGTATACCTTTAAGTTCTCAAAAGCTTTAAGCGGTACGCTCTCGGCGTTTACAAGCTCGTTGTAAAACGCCTCGTACTCCTCTTTTGTCATCGGGCAGTTTATATAGTCTGCCTCGCCCTTGTCATACCGCGTAGCGAAAAACGCCAGCGACATATCTATGCTCTCTGCGGTCACTATCGGTGCCGCCGCATCGTAAAAGCTCAGAGGCTGTCCGCACTTTTCCTGTATCCTTTCGGCAAACACGTCGGAAGTAAGCGGGCCTGTCGCTATCACCGTGTCTTTATCGGGAAAATCGGTTATCTCTCCGCTTATTATCTCAATATTCGGGTGGCTTTTCAGCGCGGCTGTTATCTCGTCGGAAAACTGCTCGCGGTTTACCGCAAGCGCTCCGCCCGCGCTCACTTTCGTCTTTTCTGCCGCCGCCATAGTAAGCGAATTCATATACCGCATTTCTTCTTTGAGCATACCGCAGGCGCTTGCGGTATCGGCGGATTTGAGCGAATTGCTGCACACAAGCTCCGCAAAGCCGCTGTATTTATGCGCGGGCGAAAACTTTACCGGCTTCATCTCGCATAGTCTTACCGCAAAGCCGCGGTTGGCAAGCTGCCACGCCGCCTCGCTGCCCGCAAGTCCCGCGCCTATTACGGTGACCTGTCTGTTATTCAAGCAAAACGTCCTTTCGATTATTTATTCTCCTGCGGTTCGTCCTCTGCGGGTCTTACATATCCGCAGCCGTCCTTTGCACAGTACACCTGACCGGACTTGCCCGCCTTTTTGAACATTGTCGAGCCGCACTTAGGACATAAATCGGGGATAGGTGTGTCCCATGTCATATAGTTGCAGTCCTTGTAATTTTCACAGCCGAAAAACGGCTTGCCCTTTTTTGACTTTTTGGCGAGCATCTTCGCACCGCACTTAGGACAGTTTCCTCCTGCCTCATTTACTATGCGCTTAGTAAACTTGCACTCCGGAAAGCCCGAGCAGCCCAAGAACTTGCCGTAAGGACCTATTTTTATAACCATCGGCTTGCCGCACTTTTCGCAGATAACATCGGTAGGCTCGTCGGGTATCTTTACGCGCTTGCCCTCCATGTCCTTTTCCGCCTTTTGCAGCATCTTGTCAAAGCCGGAATAGAACTTTTTCAGCACGTCTACCCAGTCAGCCTTGCCCGCCTCTATTTTATCAAGGTCGTCCTCCATCTGCGCGGTAAACTTTGCGTCAACTATACGCTCAAAATGACCTTTCATAAGGTCGGTTATTACCATGCCGAGCGCTGTGGGCTTGAGCTGCTTTGCCTCGCGCTCTACATAATGTCTGTCAAGTATCGTCGCTATTGTCGGCGCGTAGGTTGACGGACGTCCGATGCCGTTTTCTTCCAGTGCCTTGATAAGGCTCGCTTCGGTGTATCTCGGTGGCGGCTGCGTGAAGTGCTGATTGCCGGTAAGCTCCTTTACCTTTAGCTTTTCGCCTACGGTGAGTTTCGGCAGTGCGCCGCCCTCTTCCTCATCGGTGTCCTTACTTTCCTCATACAGCACGGTAAAGCCGTCAAACTTTACTGTGTAGCCGTTCGCCTTGAACAGGCAGTCACCGCAGGATATATCCACAGCCTTAGTATCAAGCACCGCGTTTTCCATCTGGCTTGCCATAAAGCGCTCCCAGATAAGCTTATACAGCTTATACTGGTCGGAGGTAAGCGATGTCTTTACCCTGTCGGGGGTCAGCGAAATGATAGACGGACGTATAGCCTCGTGCGCGTCCTGCGCGTTGCTCTTTGATTTATATACTCTCGGCTTTGCGGGTAGATACTCCTTGCCGTAGGTCTGCTCGATAAGCTCTGCCGCCGCCGCCTTTGCCTCGTCTGATACTCTCAGGCTGTCGGTTCTCATATAGGTGATGATACCGACTGCGCCCATACCCTCAATCTCGACGCCCTCGTATAGCTCCTGTGCCGCCTTCATGGTGCGGCGCGCGTTAAACGACAGCTTACGAGACGCCTCCTGCTGTAAAGTTGAAGTGGTAAACGGAGGGG
>CAMEKZ010000138.1 GCA_945921635.1 uncultured Clostridia bacterium | reverse complement strand
AGCGTGCCGCTTTACCCAATAAAGCGAGCCGCTTTACCCAATTCCGCCGCGTATAGCTTTGCGTAAGTGAAAATGTTTGCAGCCGCGGCGGGTCACGCGGAGTGCTATTTAAATGTTTTTAGCGTGCCGCTTTACCCAATAAAGCGAGCCGCTTTACCCAATTCCGCCGCGTATAGCTTTGCGTAAGTGAAAATGTTTGCAGCCGCGGCGGGTCACGCGGAGTGCTATTTAAATGTTTTTAGCGTGCCGCTTTACCCAATAAAGCGAGCCGCTTTACCCAATTCCGCCGCGTATAACCTTGTGTAAGTGAAAATGTTTGCAACCGCGGCGGTTACGCAGACTGCTATATAAATGGTATTAAGCGTGCCGCTTTACCCAATTCCGCCGCGTATAGCTTTGCGTAAGTGAAAATGTTTGCGACCGCGGCGGTTACACGAAGCACTATATAATAAAATATTTTGGTGTGTTCATTTAAATTTAATTACACGAAAGGATTTTAAATATGTACGAAGAAATCAAAGAACAGATGGTCGATATATGCCACAAGCTCTGGCAAAAGGGCTGGGTTGCCGCAAATGACGGCAACGTCACCGTAAAGGTAGCCGAGGGCAGATACTTAGCTACCCAGACAGGCGTCAGCAAGGCATTCATCACACCCGATAAAATCGGTCTTATCGATGATGATTTCAATATAATAGACGCTGTCGAGGGCTGGAGACCCTCCTCTGAGGTCAAAATGCACCTCAGATGCTATAAGGAGCGCCCCGACGTAGGCGCGGTAGTACACGCGCACCCGCCGGTATCGACAGGCTTTGCCTGTGCGCACCTGCCTATGGACGATTACTGCATGATTGAAACGGTTATCGGCGTAGGCTCAATCCCGCTCACCCCCTACGGCACACCCTCAACCTACGAGGTACCCGAGGCTATCGCGCCTTATCTCAAAGAGCATGACTGTATGCTGCTTGAAAACCACGGCGCACTCACCGTCGGCGCAGACCTCATCACCGCTTACTACAGAATGGAAACGATGGAGCTACAGGCTCACATCTCGCTTGTGGCGCGCCTTCTCGGCGGGGTAAAGGACATCGACCGCGACAACATCGACCGCCTTATCTCAATGAGAGAGCAGTACGGCGTAACCGGCAAGCACCCGGGATATAAAAAGTATCTTTAATCGTGGTGCAAAACTTACATATTGAGAGAAATTTATGTAAAACTTTTGTGAAAAGTGTTGCAATTTTCTGCTTTAAGAGTTATAATAAATATATACCGTTGCCGATTGGCTTATTGTGAAGCCGAGCGGCGGCGAAGCGGAAAATTAAATTATTATAAGGAGAAGAAAAAACAATGGCAAATCGTTTTATTCTTAACGAAACATCCTATTTTGGCGCAGGTGCAAGAGAAAACCTCGTCGCCGAGCTTAAAAACAGAGGACTTAAAAAGGTTCTGTTTGTAACCGACAAGGTACTGCTTCAGTGCGGCGTTGCCACAAAGGTAACCGAGGAGCTTGACAAGGCGGGCGTAGCTTACGAAATCTACAGCGACATCAAGGCGAACCCCACAGTTGCCAACGTACAGGCAGGCGTTGCAAAGTTCAAGGAAATCGGCGCTGACTCTCTGGTTGCAGTAGGCGGCGGATCGGTTATGGATACTGCTAAGGCAGTAGGCATAATCATCGAGAACCCTGATTTTGCAGATGTAGTATCTCTTGAAGGCGTTGCTGACACAAAGAACAAGAGCGTTCCGCTGATAGCGCTGCCCACAACCTCGGGTACAGCGGCTGAGGTAACAATCAACTACGTTATCACAGACGAAGCTAACAGGAAAAAGATGGTATGCGTTGACCCCAAGGATATTCCTGTTGTTGCAATCGTTGACAGCGACCTTATGATGGGTATGCCTAAAGGCCTCTGCGCTTCTACCGGTATGGACGCGCTTACGCACGCAATCGAGGGCTACATAACAAAGGGCGCATGGGAGCTGTCCGACATGGTAGAGCTGAGAGCAATCGAGCTTATCGCTTCTTCGCTCTATGACAGCGTACAGGGCAACCCCAAGGCAAGAGAAACAATGGCGCTTGCACAGTATATCGCAGGTATGGGCTTCTCAAACGTAGGTTTGGGTATCGTTCACTCTATGGCTCACCCACTCGGCGCATTCTATGACACACCCCACGGTGTCGCTAACGCACTTCTTCTGCCCTATGTAATGGAATACAACGCAGAAAGCCCCGCAAAGCCCAAGTACAAGGCTATAGCAAAGGCTATGGGCGTACAGGGTACCGAGAGCATGACCGATGACGAGGGCGTAAAGGCGGCTGTAGACGCTGTACGCAAGCTCTCTGTTTCTATCGACATTCCTCAGAAGCTCAGCGAAATCGGCGTAAAGCAGGAGGATTTGCAGCCTCTGTCGGTTGCGGCGTTCAATGACGTATGCACAGGCGGCAATCCCAGAGAAACAAACCCCGATGAAATCCTTGAGATTTACAAGAAAGCTTTTTAATCCAAGTATAAGATAAATAGTCGCCCCTTACGGATTTTCGTAAGGGGCGATCAGCTTGTCGAAAAAGTGATTTTTCGACAAGCTGTCAGACTTCGAGAAACACGCGCAGACGAGGAAAAAGCCGCCGTAGGCGTACAAAGGTACGGTAGGCGGCTTTTGACGAAGTAAGCAAAAACGCTTTCGGAGAGCCGATGTGAGGCTCTCCGAAACTTATAAAAAAGCAACCTATAAATCAATCTCAATTATTTGAAAAAACTGCGTTTTTGCGGTGCGTGGGTTTATCGACAGTCTGGTCGCCCCTTACGGATTTTCGTAAGGGGAGATTTTTCTGCCTTACGGCTTGCCGCCGCTTTTCGTCAGTGCCAAAAAAGGCGAGCGCGACAAAGGAGCAGCCTAGCCGATAGGGAGCATTATCACCTACAGCTAAGAAAAAGATAAATTTGACAAATAAAGTTTATTGTGCTAAAATTAAAAAAACTAAAGGCAACACCGCACAAAGATTGCGTGCGAATTGCGCCGACAGATTTTTCGTCAGATTGTATAGAGATTTCGCAGGCATACTGACGTATGTCAAGAAATTTCTGTGCAATATGACGGAAAAGATGCTAGCAAGGTGTACGCAAAGCCGTAAGGCGGTCTTTGTGCGGTGTTGCCTAAAATTACATTCAAATCGGAGGAAATTCTATGTTTGACACTGATACACTAAGCTATTCTGCAGATAAGCTCTATTCCGACCTGTTTGACGGCTTCTTTTTCTTTGCCGCCGTTCTCGGCATGGTGATTGCGATTTTTATAGTATGCGCGAAATACAAAGCAAATCCCACGGTAGGCAAGCGGCGGTCGGTAAGGGTGCTTTCGATACTCATTACCGTTTTCGATTCTCTTTTGCTTATAGCGAAGATTGATTTGTTTTCGTTTTTATACAATCCGTACAATTATTTCAAGTCGGGCAGATTTACCGGCAACGATTTTTCCGACCCGATGGCGCAGGCGGTATGCACAGTCGCGTATATTGTAATCATTGTAACCGTTATTGTCGGAATAATCGCGTGTGTTATCGGCTACCGCACCGTCGCAAACAAAGCTCTTACCGCGGCGGCATATAAAACAAAGGAGCTTTTGCCCGAGTATAAAGACGCCAATAAGGTATGTGCTGTGTGCGGTCACAGCGTACCCCGTGATGCGGCCGAGTGCCCGAGATGCGCCGGCACGGTATTTGCTCTGATAAAGCCTGTTGAGCAGTATAATCCGCAGAATGCGCCAGGTGTACAGACACCTGTAAATCCCGACGCCTGCCCCGTATGCGGCGAGATAAATGAGCACGATGCGGCGTTCTGCTCGCAATGTGGAACGGCGCTCAGACATTGAAAACCACTTTGAGAAAGGAAGAAAATCATGGCAGTTATAGGACTAGGCATACCTCTTCTGATACTCTATTTTCAGTATAAAAAGCTTCAGACTGCAGGAAAAAGGAATGTAATCACGGTGCTGACCATACTGCAGACGGTTTTCACCTCGATTTTCCTGCTTTCTTCTCTGGCTGTAATAGTTCGGATTATTGCAGCGTATATCGAAAACGGCGGCGTGTCCGGCTATAACATTATAGTTCGGGTAGGAATGGCAGTTATGTTCATATACACTGTTATCTGCCTTGCAATAAATGTTATGGGTATTATTTCCGCCGTGCTCGGCTACAAGGCTTTGTTAAACAAGGTCTGGACAGCAAACGCCGCCTACAACGAGCGGGTGACCATATTCGGCGCGTACGGCAGTACAAATCCTCGCTTTACACCTCCGCCGCAGAATAATACCGCCCCCGGAGAGGACAATCTGCACTTTACCACCGCACCTCAGAGCGGGGCTGCGGCTGATAATTCGTACTGGTACTGCACCGGCTGCGGAAAGAAAAACAACGCACACGCAAAATTCTGCCCCGCCTGCGGAAAAAACAGGAACAGTCAGCGATAATAATGATTGACATATCCGCTGTATAGTGGTAGAATAAATACACAACATTTATTGTGAAAGGAAGATTTCTATGGTAGTAATAGGTTTAGGAATACCCGTAATGGTTTTGTATTTCCAGTACAAAAAACTGCAGACGGCAGGAAAGAGAAAGGCAATACTTGTACTCAATATCCTGCTCACGATTTTCACCGCTTTAAGCGTACTCGGTGTAATCAGCTCTATTGCTTCTATCGGTATACTCAGCTCAGGCTCCTTCAGCGATCTTTTCAACCAAATGTTCTCACAGATTGAAAAGGCAGAGGGCTTTGACAGCGGTACATTCAGCGAAATAAGCTCAAGCACGATGAGCATTGTGTCAGGCGTAATGTGGGTTACGATTATTATCAATATAGTCACAATCGTATACGGCATCGTATGCATGGTACTCGGCTATAAGGCGCTCGCAAACAAGACCTGGACAGCGGCGGCGTTTGCAAATACCAATGTGAAAAATGCTCAGGGAGCATACGCACAGAGTATGCCCAAGACCTGCACCGTCTGCGGAAATACGGTAGCATACACCGCGCAGAACTGCCCGCGCTGCGGCTCTGCTTCTTTCGCTTATCCTCAGCAGAATGCTTATCAGCAGCCCGCAAACGGCTATCAGCCGCAGAATCCGATACCTCCACAGGTGCCGAACAACGCTCCGCAGGCTGCCGCTACCGCTTATCAGCAGGCGGACGCGCCCCAGTACGAGTGGTACTGCTCATGCGGCACGGCAAACAGCGCGAATGCAAAATTCTGCTCTAACTGCGGAAAAGGCAATCCCAATATCTGATTTTAAAAATCAATATCACCAAATCCCGCACGGCGCCCCGTGCGGGATTTCAGCTTGTCGATAAACCTATATTTT
>CAMEKZ010000137.1 GCA_945921635.1 uncultured Clostridia bacterium | reverse complement strand
GTCTCGTTTTTTTCGAGATTGCAGTCTTTTTTCTTGGCTGTTTTTTTACAGCGCCTTTTGCTATATTCTATTCTCCGTATTTTTCTTTCAGCATCTCTATTATCTCAAACGCCACCTTATACACATCTCCACACCCCAGCGTGATAATCATATCCCCGCTTTCCGCATTATCCGCGACATACCGTGCCACCTCGTCAAAGGTAGGGAACCACTTTCCGTCCGGTATCTTAGCACATAAATCCGCAGAATAAATATTATAGGTGTTCTTCTCGCGGCTGCCCATTATCTCGGTCAGTACCACCTTATCCGCTATTTGCAGAGCCTCGGCAAAGTCGTCAAGCAAGGTTGCCGTGCGCGAGTAGGTAAACGGCTGATGCACCGCCCACACCCGCTTGAAGCCCGACATTGCCTTTGCGGTTTTCAGCGTAGCGGCTACCTCGGCGGGGTGATGTGCGTAATCGTCCACTACCGTGATTCCGTTTATCTCGGCAAGCCGCTCAAAGCGTCTGCCCGCGCCCCAGAAGGTTTCAAGTCCCTTGTTTATATTCACGGGGTCACACCCGATAGAAAGCGCCGCGGCACAGGCGGCAACCGCGTTTATCACGTTGTGTGCGCCCGGTACATGGATAGAGATACGCTCGATTTTTCTGCCGTTTTCCATAAGGTCAAAATCGGTGCGGAAGTCCGAAACCTTTTCGATATTTTCGGGATAGTAGCGGTTTTTGCTCGTCTTGCCGAAGGTGATAAGCTGACCGCCGAAGCTCGACGCATTCACCGCCCTCATCGTGTTTTCATCATCACCGTTTACAACTAAAATATCTGTCGTGTTGTCACAGAACTTGGTAAACGACGCGCGCAGATTGTCCATAGTCTTGAAAAAGTCCAGGTGGTCAGCGTCTATGTTAAGTATAACCGAGATGTTGGGGTACAGCTTTAAGAACGTGTTTGAAAACTCGCACGCTTCGCATACCATTACATCGCTTGTTCCTGCTCTGCCGCTTCCGCCGATTGCTTTCAGCTTTCCACCGATAACCGTTGAAATATCAATGTTTTCCGCAAGGAAAATGTGCGCCAGCATTGACGAGGTAGTAGTCTTTCCGTGCGTACCCGATACGCATACCGCCTTGTTGTACCAGCTTGTAACAAGACCTAACAGCTCGCTTCGCTCAACCACCTTCGCTCCGCTTTGTCTTGCCGCGATAAGCTCGGGGTTGTCACTCATAATAGCCGCCGTATGAACAATAAGGTCTGCACCCTCGATGTTCTTCGCATCCTGTCCGAGAAATACCTTTATACCCATATTGCGAACCGCTTTCAGCGTTTCGGTTTCGTTGTTGTCTGAGCCGGTCAGATAATAGCCCTTGCTGTGCAGAATCTGCGCGAGCGGGTACATACCGCTGCCGCCTATTCCGATAAAGTGAACGTGCTTTTTACCGGTAAGAAAATCCTCCATTTACTGTCAATCCTTTCAATGTTTCAATCAGATTTTCGGCATAATTGCCGTAATTATTCAATTATATGAATAAATTCGCTCTATATGCAAATACTGTCAAAGATGACATCACCGACAGAATAGGAAAGGAAAACATTATGACTATCAGCGACATCAGAATAAGAAGAGTTATGCAGGAGGGCAGGCTGCGCGCCGTGGTATCACTCACGATAGACAATGCTATCGCGGTGCATGATATACGGCTTGTGCAGGGCGATGACAGAATGTTTGTCGCGATGCCGAGCCGCCGCGATGACGAGGGAAAATTCAGGGATATAATCCATCCTATCCACCCCGAGGTCAGAAACGAAATCGAGGAAAGAATTATCGCGGCATACAACAGCGCACAGGGAATTTATTCGTAAATGTAAATTATTCAGCGTAATCCGCCGCCGTAAAAACACGGCAGCGGATATTTCTTGCTTTGGAACATCAGCCGAGCAGCATTTTTGTCTTTAATAATGCGAGCTGGGTTTTTGCGTCCTCTATTTCATTGTTCATAACCATCTCGACAGCCTTGTCAAGCGGGATTTTTACAACCTCGAGGAATTCGTCATCATCAAGGTTCTGCTTTCCGCTTTTAAGACCTGCCGCCATATACATATGGGTAATCTCCGAGCAGTAGGCGGGGGTAGGGTACATACAGCCGAGATAGCGATAGTCGCTTGCAGTACAGCCAGTTTCTTCTTCAAGCTCGCGCAGACCGCAGGCGTAGTGGTCCTCACCGGGGTTCAGCTTTCCTGCGGGTACCTCTAAAAGCACCTTTGCAAACGGGTATCTGAACTGCCGTACAAAAATTACTTCCTTATCCTCCGTAACAGGCACTACGCATACGCCGCCCGAGTGCTTTATTACATCGCGCTTTACCTTTGCGCCGTTTTCAAGCTCTGCGGTGTCAGAGCATACCGTGAGGATTTTACCCTCGTATTTGACCTCGCTGTCAATCGTTTTTTCAAACAAACGCATATCTATGCCTTCTTTCATTGCTTGTCAGCACCGCTGTCGGTGCTGTCTGTGTTTTCATCATTTGTTTCCTGCACCATGTTTTCACTGTCGGTGCCGGTATCACTTGTATTCTGCACTTGTGCGTCACGCGCAAGTGTGTTTATATAAGCGTTGTGGTTGATGATTTTATCCAGCTGCTGCTCGCCGTATAAGTGGCAGTCGGGATTCGGCTTGTACTTGAATACCTTTCTGAGAACTATATAGTAGATTATCAGTATTACCGCCGCGCCCGCAGTAGCAGCTGCGCCCGCCTTTAGTCCGGGTGTTACATAATCAAATTTTATCTCACATTCTCCCGCGGGTACCTTTATACCCATTACACCGCGGTTTACCTTTTCTATCTCGGCGGGCTCACCGTTTATCGTAGCACTCCAGCCGCTTTCCCACGGAACGGTGAATACCACAAATCGGTCGGTTTCAAACGATGAGGTAGCGACAAATCCGTTTGTAACCGCCTTGAAGCTGTCTACACAGGTCTTTGCAAGCTCGCGGCAGTCGTTTTCATAGTCCTCATAAGAGAACTTGTTTGAATCCTCTATCGGAAGCTCATCCATTATATCGCTGTACTTTTCAATCTGTTCGTCACTCAGTACAGTTGCCTTTAACAGCATATTGTCGCGGTTGCTCTTTCCGGTTGCCTCATAGTCCTTGTCGGTTATATAGTAATTATATGAGTAGCCGATCGGTACATAAGCGTTATTTTTGTATATCGTAAAGCCGTCCTGTTCGTCTATTTTCTCAAAACTCCTCATATTATCAAGCAGCGTCACGGTATCGCTGTATTCGGTTTTGTAGGTTTGTATGATGAGATACTTTGTCGAGTTTACCGAGCGCATAGCATAATAAGAGCCGTCGGGGTCGGTGTTTACCGAGCGGTTGAAGCCCATGCCCTCATAATATTCAAACGACGAGCCGGGGAGAATGCTGTGAAAGCTTCTGAAGCCGTACATATCCCACAGCATATTCGCGTTATTCGTCATTCCGTAGGTCTCAATACGGTAAAATTCTTCCTCATCATCAAGCTGTATTTCCGCGTTTACTATGCTGTTGTAGTCGCCTACCTTCGGTCCTATCGCTCTGCCGTATATCAGCGTATAATAGGAAAAGCCGAGGCAGGCAATCAGCGTAAAGCAAAACGCCCTGTGCAAGAATTTATTTGTTTTGATTTTATCCTTTTTGCGTACTAAAATCCAACATACTATTATTGCGATAACCGCAAATGCAACCGACAGCCAGAACGGAAGCTTCTCATTTGGCAGCTGGAACAGCTCGGTGACCTTAGCAGTCGATTCTACGCCTGTTTCGGGGTTGGTTATTGTCTTTTCCACCTCGCTCGGCAGTATTCCGACAAGTGAGATAAGCACGACGGCAAAGCCGCACCACTTAAGACCGTACCTTATGTCGATTTCTTTATCCTCAAGCGCGTATGCAGTCATAAAGCACGCTATCAGTATCGGCATATAGTACCATCTTGTGTAGTAGTTGTTGTTGAACAGCACGAACGTTGAGTTGAGCGCGGGTATCAGCGCAAACAGCAGCATGATAGGCATAAGGAACTTTGTCCAGTGCTTTTTCTTGTACTTGATAAAGGATATAACTCCTGCCATTGAAAACAGCGGCAGATATGCCGAAACGCTAGACCATTTTGCCGACGAGTTCGGGAAAAAGTTCTGCCTTGCCGGTATATCGGCAGGGAAAAACAGGCTCTGGAAGATTAGTCCGTATCTCTGCGACGGGTTGTGGAATACCAGATTCCAGCCGTTAAGCATATTTTCCGAGCGCGGCACGTCAATACATGACAGAATCGCAGGGAAGAACATCACTCCCGCAAGCAGTACGCCTATTATTGATTCAAATGCAAGAGCCGCAAAGGTCTTGGGGGTGATATTAAAGCTTTTGTCGGTGCAGCGGCAGATGAAATAGATAACAAGGAAAATGCACTCTCCGATAAAGAAGAAGTAGTTTACAAAAGCGTTAAGCGCGACAGTCAGCGCAAAGAAAACCCTGCGCTTGTTTACAACCGCCTCTTCAAGCGCAATAAGCATGAGCGGGAATACAACCATCGCCTCATGGAAGTGGTTGAAGAACACATTGTACATCGAAAAGCCGGAAAACGCATACAGCAGTCCGCCGATAAGCGCGGACATCGGCTTTTTCACAAAGCGGCGTATATAGGCAAACGCGAACATACTGCAGCAGGAGAGCTTCAGCACCATGAGCGGAGCCATAAGGTACTTTGCAAACTCGGCGGGAAAGGGAAGAGTAAGCCAGAAAAACGGACTTCCCAGCGTATAGAATGAGTATGAGCCTATAAAGTTGGCACCGATATCCGTCTGCCAGCTCCACATAAATTCGCCGCTTTTTATCGCCTGGTTACAAAGCGTGTAAAACGGTATCTGCTGTGCGTTATAGTCACCATAGTAGATAAAATATCCGCCATCGATAATAACAAAAGGCAGCAGTAGAATAATTCCCATGACAGCCGCTGTGAGAAACGCCTTGCGGTAGTATTTCAGCTCGTATTTGTACATTTATTTGACCGTCCTTCCTCGAAGGGTGCGAAAAAAGCATCTATGCAAATTTGCGCGCCGTTCGGAGATGTATGTTGTATGCTCAGTAGAGAACCGCTCCGTATTTCTCGGCGATTTTTTCAAGCTTTTCTGTTTCTATAAGAGATTTTGTATCGACTATCGCTCTGCCCTGATAAAGCATGAGCGCCATTTTAAGGGATATTTCATCATCGGACAAAAACGACACGGGCAGGGTTGACATATGCATATTTTTAGCAAAGTCAATAGCGTCGTCCGGTGAATTTATGCTTACGGTAAGTACATCGTAGCTTTCATCACAGACATCGGTAATAGTATCCGTCATATCCGGCTCACACTCAATCGGAGGCGAAAACTCGGTGGTGTCGGGGTCTAAGAAAAATACCTGATTTTCGGTCGCAAAAACTAGCGACATATCCTGCTTTTCTGTCTGTACAGCGGAAAAATCAAAGCCTTTCAGCAGTTCGCCGAGCCTTGCAATATGCTCTTTTCCCGCACCACAGCAGCCGCCGATAATTTCCGCACCGTTTTCCATCGAAAGCCGTACAAGCCTTGCAAAATCGTCCGGAGCAATCTCATGCCTGCCGCTTTCGTCGGTGTAGACCGCACAGGGCTTTACGATAAGCGGTATTTTA
>CAMEKZ010000136.1 GCA_945921635.1 uncultured Clostridia bacterium | reverse complement strand
GATTTTGTTTATATTTTTATCGTACAAATCAAAGCTGCCGTCCTCGTAGTCGTTTTCCACCGCTTCATAGGCGTGACCTACCGAGGCTATAATATAGCCGTGCGAGGCAAGCTCGATACAAAGATATGTGTTTGCCTCGACATAGCTGTTGTAGCCGTGATTGAACATAATGAGTGGATATTTTTCACCGTGAGTATGCGGAATATTTTCGTAGTAATCTGCGGTAAGAGCTTTTTCATCGTATTTTTTGATGTGGAATGCCTTTTGCACAGCCGCCATTTTGCGCTCGGAAAAAATACGGGCGGGCTCTTTTCCTTCTGTGTCGGATTTTAATGCGGGGTAGTACATCCGCACGGAAATCTTTCTGCACCCGTCCTTAGCTCCGAGCTGTTCTTTTCTTGTGCTGTCCGTAATCGAAAATACCTCAGTGCCGACGGCGTATTTTCCACTCGCATAGTTTTCGGGGAACATGATGTAAAGCATCTCCTTTTCGGCTTTATTTTTCGTAAATATCCGATGCTTAGCGTTAAGCCTACTCCTATTATAGTCATGTGAAAAACTAAAGTCAAGCGGTATGAAAAATAAGTCCGGCTCTATTTTAGTCGGACTTATTTTCAGGGGTTATGTAAAGTTATAGCTGATGTAAGCGGAATTAAAATCGCATCACTCGGATTTAACCTGCTTTTTTGCCTTTTTTTCGGCGGTCTTGCTTTTCGCGTCAGTTTTGCTTTTTTCTGTGGTTTTGCTCTTTTCTGCGGATTTAGTCTTATCTGCGGGTTTGGACTTTTCGTCAGCCTTATTTTTTTCAGCCGACTTGCTCTGCACCCTGTCCGAAATTTTCTGGAATTCAAGCGCCTTGTCGATGCTGCCCTGAATTTTCAGCTTGCCGGTGGTAAACGCCCATACGGGGTTAAGCTCGCCTCTGCATATTTTCAGAAAATCCTCGCCCGAAATTATGAAAATGCAGTCGCGGTCGTAATACTCATAAGGCTCAACGTAAACCTTGCCCTCAAGAAGCTCGATATAAAACGCGCCCTCGCCCTCGCCTACAATGTTTACCTGTACGGCAAGGTGTCCTTCAAGACCGCTTAAATCGTTCGCGTAAATGTTTTCTCTTACTTCTTCAAAAATCTCCTGAAATGTCATATATTCTCTCCTGTTAAATTATTTTTCCGTGACCTGTCTGGTTGCGGATAATTTTCTTTGATGTGGTTTTTTCAAACTCGCTGTCTCTCAGACGAACACGGCGCATAGCCTTTGATGAAGGCAGAGTCTTGTTGATTGTACCTACCGCGTCCTTGATGAGCTTTACAAGCTCCTCCTCCGACAGCTTTGCGGATACTTCGCTGTTCGGGAAAATCTCCGCGCACAGCACGTCCTCATCGTCATATACCATAGCCTCGGACACAAAGTCAAGGTCGTCAAACTTGTTTTCAAGCTCCTCGGGAGATACATTTTCTCCGCCGCTCAAAATAATCAGATTTTTCTTTCTTCCGGTAAGGAACAGCCTGTTTTCTTCATCAACATAGCCTAAGTCGCCCGTACGCAGCCAGCCGTCCTCGGTGAGCGCCTTTGCGGTCTCCTCGGGGTCTTTGTAATAGCCCGCCATAACCGAGGGACTTTTTACAAGTATCTCGCCGTCCTCAATTTTTACATTACAGCCTCTGACAAGCGTTCCTACATCATCCGAAAGGTCAACGCTGTCTATCGGCTTTGTCGCAATACGCGGTGAGCACTCGGTCATGCCGTAGCCCTGCAACAGCCGTATACCCATATCGTAGTAGTCCTTTTGAAGCTCGGGGCTGAGATATGCGCCGCCGCTGTATATAACTTTTAATCTGCCGCCGAAAACATCGTTAGCTATAGCGGCTATCGGTATCTCCGGCTTTGCCGCCGCGGCTGTCTTTATCTGCCTGTATATTGTCTTTGCAATCATCGGTACTACCAGCATAATCGTGGGTTTGAATACCGTCAGGTTCTGCGCAAGGTGCATCAGCGAGTCGTTTATGCAAAGCTGTGAGCCGTATCTCAGCGACAGCAGTATATCACAGGTAAAGCAGTAGATGTGGTGTATCGGAAGCACCGACATAACTGCGCCGTCTGCATCGCTTTCGTTGTCACTGCACATCGCGTTGTCGATAAGGTTGCGGTTTAAGAGCATTACGCCCTTGCTCTTTCCGGTTGTGCCCGAAGTGTAGGATATTGCCGCCAGCGCGTTGGGAGAAACGGGCGCGGGCTCGCTTGGCTCGTATGCTTCAAGTATGGCTTTAAGCTCAATATCGCCGTTCGCGTTTTCTGCGGGTGTGCCGCGGTTTATGCAGACATATTTTTTTATATTGGGACAGCTTTGCTTTACTGCGGGGATAAGCTTTTCGTATCTCGCATCATAGAAGAAAACCGACGAATCGGAGCGTATAAGCAGCTCGATTATCCCCTCGGGGTTCAGCAGAGCGTCAAGCGGTACTGCCGCGTTTCCGCCGAAAACCGTACCGAAATAGCTGATAATCCAGGCATAGCTCGAAGGGCCGATTACCGCCGCGTGGATAGGCTCGCCGCCTGCGCGCACCTCGTTTACAAAGCTGCATATACGGCAGGCGTTGCGGTAAAACTCATTGAACGTCCTGTCGATGATTTCTTTTCCCGCTTTTTCTCTTATGTACACTCTGTCGCCGTTTTCTGCGGCGGACTCGCGCGCAAGGTCAAGGATAGTGCCGATTTTTGTCTTGTCCATAAATACCTCCGGTTACTTTTTCAGACCTTCAAGGTAAGAGATTACCTCGCCTACGGTGCGTATATCCACAATATCCGCCTCGTTTACCGTCACGTCAAGCTTTTCTTCAATTTCGCCGAGTATGCAGATAACATCGTAAGAGCTGAGCGCAAGGTCATCAATCAGTCCTATACCGCCGCTCTCGGCAACTTTATCAGCGCGATAAAAAGTCAGGAAAACACCACAGAAAAGCTCCGCCAGCTGTTCCGCTCGATTCTCGGCACCGAGCTGAGAGATAAAAGTAAAAATGTTATACGGGAGCTTCACCTGCAGAATGATATTGTCACAAACTATAAGCTTATGATGACTTCGATTAAAGCTATTTCGCCTATCCTGACCGAGCTTCTGGTAGAGGGTACGGAAAAGGGCGAGCTTCACGCTGACTACCCCGAGGAAAGCGCTCAGATGATTATTGCTATGATGACCTTTCTGCTAGATAATTCGTTTTTCCCGCAGAATAATGAAAGCCGTCTGCGAAATCTGAAGCTGTATTCAAAAATCCTCGATACCTGCCTGCATACAAAGGCGGGAAGCTTTGACTTCTTGCTTGAGCCGATAGAATAAAAATGCACCCCCGAAAGCGTCCGCCTTCGGGGGTGCATATCTTTATTTATCCGGTTTTATTTCAGCTTGATTTCTGCGATGCTGTCATCACCGTCTGCAATTCTGTTAAGATTATCGGAAACGTCGGTAAGAGTTTTGATGTACTCAAAGCTGATATTGTTGTTGTTTTCAAACTTTATCTCGCTTGTGTTGTTTGTGATAAGAGGAGTAGATACCTTCATGAGAATGTATACCGATTTTTCATTGTCAAGCTCGCTGTCCTTTACCTTGCACTGGAAAGGAATGCAAAGAACGTATGTGTTGTTCTTCTTGGAGCTGCATACAAAATATGCACTGCCTGCGGGCTTGCAGCTCGAAATTTCCTGGTCATAGCAGATGAAGCTGTATGTATCGTGTACATAGTAAGCCCAGTTGTTGAGTACCTGCTCTTTAACGCTTTCGCTTACAGTATCGGCAAATGCGTTAACGTTGTCCTTGTTTAACTTTTCAGCCGATGTAATGTATCTGTCGAGTTCTGCGCTGTCAATTTTCATTTCCTTTGCAATCTCGCTGAAAACAAGACCGTAAGGTTTATATTCATCAGCACTGAACTCGCTGTAACCGCTTGTTACTATAATATTGATTGTATCTCCGCCGGAAATCGAATTTGTCTTGTCTGCGTTAATGTAGAACGAACCGATGTAGTTAAGCTCGTCTGATTCATCAGTCGCTTTTCCGTCAGATTCAGATATAGTAAGCTGGTTTTCGGGAGTGCGAACCTTGCTTGATATTCTGAAGCTGTTTGAATCTTCATCATCTGCTGTTATAACAAGGTTTCCTGTTGTAACCTCTGTTTCGTTCCAATGATATGTAAGTGTTGCTTTTCCGTCAACACCGGATACTTTAATATCCACTAATGAGAATATATCAAGTGTATCGGGCTCGCCGAGACCGCTTACCGTAAACACAGCCTCAGTTTTGCCGTCAATATACATACCGTATTTAGAAAGCAGATATTCGGACGTATACTGATCTTCTGCGATGGTTACCTTAAATTCATCGCCGTTTGAGAGCTTGCCCTCTGTTTCTGATGTTGTAAGGGTCAACGAATAGTAATCGTCAATATAAACATTGCTCCAGCTTGCCGATACATTGAAGGGAAGACTGTCGTCCTTGGTTGTAAGCACAACACAGCCTGCGCCGTTAAAGCCTGTAAAGCTTGCATCAAAAATGTCGGCTGCCGAGAAAGACTTGGGCTCTTCAAGTCCCTCAACGGTATATTCGATAGTATCGTTGCCGTTGAAGCGTAAGCCTGACTTGCTCTGGACGTTTTCGAGATTCTTGATTTTGATAACTACCTTATCGCCGTTTGAAGCGTTCTTGACATTTCCGTCAACGTCAAATGTAAGGTTGCTGAGATAGCTCCATGACTGTATATCTTTAAGAGAGAGCTCTCCTGCGCTGTCAACCTTATATACTTCCTTCAGTATCTTTTCCGTGTCAACAGAGTATGTAACCTGTCCATAACCGTTGTAGCCCTCTGTACTTACGTCAATATACTTTGTAATATCTATTCTGTTTGCAAAGCCTACTATCAGGATTATAGCAACAATAGCGGCTATAAGAACTACGAGACCGATTCCGGATAAGATAAGAAGCTTAGCGTGCTTTTTGAAGAAGCCGGGGCCGGCAGGAGCCTTGGGAGCCGCTTGCATAGCGGGAACTTGCTGCGGTGCCTGAGCAGTAGCAACTTGCATTGTGGGAGCCGGCTGCTGAGCCTGAGCAGTAGCCGCAGGTGCGGGAGCTGCCTGCTGGGTCTGGACAGGAGCCGCGGGTGCGGGAGCTGCCTGCTGAGCCTGAGTGGGAGCCGCGGGTGCCGAAGCAGGCTTCAGGCTAGCGTTGCAAAAGGGACATGCTGTTGAATTGTCAGGTAACTGCTTACCACAGTTAGTACAAAACATTTTATTCACCTCTAAATATTGTAAAATTTTTTACACATTGTATCATAAAAACGCTTTTTTGTCAATACACGGGAGAAAATTACAAGGGTTAAAGTCTTTCCAAGTCAGATTGAAGAAGTCCTCGGAATCTTCCCCGAAATATCAAGCAAATATCAGATACGCATTTCTCATCTTGACGGAAAGGACACAATGCGTATTTATGTAGAGACTACAGGCT
Source organism: uncultured Clostridia bacterium (assembly GCA_945921635.1). GTDB lineage: Bacteria > Bacillota > Clostridia > Oscillospirales > Ruminococcaceae > Ruminiclostridium_E. Next base: position 197 of record CAMEKZ010000136.1, on the reverse strand, counting down.
CGGTTGACTTTAATGAGCTTGCAAAGCGGATTTCTGAAAAGGTCAGGAGCAAAATAGGCTTTACTCCTATTGTAAAGGTTGTGGAGATAGGACTTCTACCGAGGAGCACTAAAAAGACCATGCGCGTAATTGATGAGCGTTATGTTCTTGCTCAAAAATGTATGCGTTGATGTCGGCAAAGATTTCTTCTATTCTTC
>CAMEKZ010000135.1 GCA_945921635.1 uncultured Clostridia bacterium | reverse complement strand
GTATGCGCGTTGAGTGTGTCAATATGGATTTTTCTTCTCTTATACCCGCTCTGCAAAGTGAAAGGGTAGATTTTGTCATTGCCAATATGGGCGTGACGGAGGAGCGCAAAGAGCTGGTAGACTTTACAACACAGTATTTTGATAACGGATATGTCGTCCTCGCTCAAAGGACAGAAGAAAACCTTTCGTTTGTATCCGGCTCTGACAACAATCCGTCAAGCGGCGAGGAGCTTTCCGATAAAAAACTGCAAACCGCTAAATTCGGTGTAATGACAGGTACTGTTGCCGGACCGTTTCTGAAAAATGCTTATCCGGATGCAACTATTTTTGAATTTGACTCTATTGGAGACGCGGTAGAGGCGCTCAAGGCAAACAAGGTAGATTATGTTATGACGGCATATTCTACCGCGCAGAACTATGAACGCAATAACGATGACCTATATGTTCCTGACAGGATAATGGAGGACGAGGATGTTGCCGCCGCTGTAAAGAAAGGCAATACTGAGCTTCTGAATAAACTCAACGAGCTTCTTGCACAGTATAATTCCGACGGCACAATGGACAAGATTCTGGCAAATTGGTTCGGCGAGGACGGCAAAGACCCCGCATACGATACAAGCAATATTCCGGTGCAGGGCAGTGACGCTCCCGTGCTGAAGGTAGGAATTGCCGCAAACCGTGAGCCGATGTGCTTTGTCTTGAACGACAGCTACAGCGGCCTGGATTACGAGCTTATTATGCGTATGGCTTATGACATGGGTATGCGCGTCGAGTTTTCGGACATGACGTTTTCCTCGCTTATTCCCGCGCTTCAAAGCGGAAAGGTAGATGTTGTTATCTCCAGCGTAGTCTATACTGAGGAGCGCAGTAAGGTTGTCGATTTTACCGAAAGCTATTTTGATAATCCGCAGGTACTGATTCAGAAGAAAACAACCAACGGAGTTATAGGTGAAACTCAAAACGCTTCGGGCGGCTTCTGGGAAGGGCTGAAGGACAGCTTTGTCCGCACCTTTATCACCGAAAACCGCTGGAAGCTGGTGTTAAGCGGCCTTGGAGTCACTTTGCTGATTTCGCTGTGTGCCTTTGTTATCGGTTCTCTTTGGGGCGCTGTTATCTGCGCGCTCCTGCGCTCAAAAAAGAAAATAGCATACATTCCGGCACGGGTTTATATCCGGCTTTTACAGGGTACCCCTATTGTGGTGCTGCTGATGATTCTTTACTACATAGTGTTCAAGAGTTTTGACATTTCTGCAATAATAGTCGCGATAATCGGCTTTGCATTAAATCTCGGCGCATACACCTCCGAGGTGTTCCGCACCGCTATCGATTCGGTTGACAAGGGTCAGATAGAGGCGGCTTCGGCAATGGGCTTCAATAAATTCCAGGTGTTTATAAAAATAATATTCCCGCAGGCGGCGAGAAACGCCCTGCCTGTGTATAAGGGCGAGTTTATCTCACTTGTCAAATCAACCTCGATAGTAGGATATATTGCTATTCAGGATCTGACGAAGGTTAGCGACATTATCAGAAGCCGCACCTATGAGGCTTTCTTCCCGCTTATTGCTACCGCGATAATCTACTTTGCGGTAACCTATGTGTTTATAGTCCTGATGAACGTACTGGAAAAGAAAATTGACCCCAAGCGCAGAAAGAGAAGACTGAAAGGAGTTGCCCTCAAATGATAAAGATTGAAAATCTCTGCAAAAAATACGGCGATTTCAGCGTGCTGGAAAATATCAGCACCGAAATACATAAGGGCGATGTGGTTTCTATAATCGGGCCTTCGGGCTGCGGCAAAAGCACATTTATGCGCTGTCTTAATCTGCTTGAACAGCCTACCTCAGGCAAAATTCTCATTGAGGGTCAGGATATTCTCGATAAAAAGGCTGATGTCAATAAGCTCCGCATGAAAATGGGAATGGTCTTCCAGTCATTCAATCTGTTCTCGCATCTTATGATAATAGAAAACATCATGCTCGGCCCCGTAAATCTGCTTAAAAAGACACGTCAGGAGGCATACGACGAGGGGATGCAGCTGCTTGAAATGGTCGGACTTGCAAGCAAGGCGATGAACTATCCCGACGAGCTTTCCGGAGGACAGAAGCAGCGTGTGGCTATTGCCCGCACCCTTGCCATGCACCCCGATATAGTGCTTTTCGACGAGCCAACCTCCGCGCTTGACCCCACGATGGTGAGCGAGGTTCTGGCGGTTATCCGCAAGCTTGCTTCGCAAGGTATGACTATGATGATAGTTACCCACGAGATGAACTTTGCGAAGAATGTTTCCAACCGCGTATTTTACATGGACGAAAAGGGAATTTACGAGGACTCGCCCCCGCAGCAGATTTTTGAAAATCCGCAGAGGCCGAAAACAAAGGAGTTTATCTATAAGATAAGAACCTATAACTATGTCATTGAAGATAAGAAATTCGACCTTTACGCATTCAACGCGGAAATCGAAGGCTTTCTCAAAAATCAACTGTTTGACGAAAAGCGCATAAACAAGGTGCTGCTTATCTGTGAGGAACTGATTTACAACTGCATTTTCAGCGCAACCGGCGAAAAATTTTCCCCGATAAGCTTTACTCTGCAATACTCACAGCAGAAGGACGAAACGCAGATTGATTTTTTGGGCGAGCTTATCAGAGAGGGTATAGCAGACAAGGCTGACGCGATTTCAACTTCTATTGTCAGAAAGTCGGTAAGGGATATTTCCTGCACAGATGGCAGACTGACTGTTTTGCTTTTATAATTTGCAATAACTCAAAACCGCTCCGCAGAAAGCCTGCGGAGCGGTAGCTGTTTATTATAATAATTTACTTCAATCAGTCGCCGAAGGACACGCCGATGCTCTTGCCGGTGATTACCAGCTTGTCGTCCTTAGGCACAAACTTTGTCTTCATAGTTACATCGGACAGCTTATTCTCGCATATATCGCTTCCGACCTTTGCAACGGTATAGCCGTACTTTTCGTTCTTGATAAGCATTGCCGCTCTTGCACCGAACTTAGTAGCAAGCACACGGTCATAAGCAGACGGACTGCCGCCGCGCAGGATGTGTCCTGGGACAACCGCGCGCGTCTCAACGCCGGTAGCATCTTCAATCTGCTTTGCTATGCGGTTTGTAACGGTGGTTTCGCCGGCTTCGGCACGCTTTTTAGCACGCTCTTTTTTCTTCATCTCGGCTTCTTCCTTGTCCATAGCGCCTTCTGCAACCGCGATGATAGAGAAGTTCTTGCCCGCCTGCATACGCTTTTCGCAAGCCTCGACAACTTTGTCAATGCTGTAGGGAATTTCGGGTATCAGTATAATGTCAGCACCGCCCGCAATACCCGAATAAAGGGTAAGCCAGCCCGCCTTGTTGCCCATTATCTCAATAACCATGATACGTCTGTGCGAGGTAGCAGTCGTATGAATACGGTCGATTACCTCTGTACCTATATCAACTGCGGTGTGAAATCCGAAGGTTACATCTGTGCCCCAAATATCATTGTCAATAGTCTTGGGCAGACCGATTATGTTAAGTCCTTCTTCGGAAAGAAGATTTGCCGTCTTGTGCGTACCGTTTCCGCCGAGGGTAAGTATGCAGTCGAGCTTCTGCTCTTTGTAGGTAGCCTTCATCTCGGCAACCTTGTCGATGTTGTCACCCTCGATAACCTGCATCATCTTGTATGGTGTGCGCTTTGTGCCAAGAATTGTGCCGCCTTGCGTCAAAATACCCGAAAAATCCTCGGGCTTCATAATTTTACAATTATTGTGTATAAGACCGTGAAAACCGTTAGCTATTCCGACTATCTCGACATTATCCTCGCCGAGAAGGGTATAGCATGCCTTCGCCGCGCCTCTTATTGTCGCGTTAAGTCCGGGACAGTCGCCACCGCTGGTTAAAATACCTATTCTGCGTTTTGCCATTTTTACATCCGACCTTTCCGATAATATCCGATATTATCTGCATTTATCTAAAAATAATTATAGCATATATCACCGAAAAGTCAAGAAAATATTAGGGTAAAGTCCGACAAAAAAGTGCTACTTCAGTAAAATATTCACCCCGAAAGCGTGCGGCCTTTGGGGTGCGTATTGTGAAAATAATTGTTATACGTCGGTATAAGCGCCTATAAATATCGGAAGATTTGTGCTGTTGTCGATTATCATATAAACAAACGGACGATTGAGTATTACGCTTTTATCTTCAAGCGGCGCACAGTTATCAAGCGTTTCTACAACAGTTGCGGCGCCCGCTTTTGTGCCCTTTTCATTTACGGTTATGTTGGTTTTATGGATAACTCTGCCAATGAAAATATTTCCCGCCGTTGATTTGCCTATGCCGGAAAAATCGGCGTTATTTTCATCAAAAGCGGTAGGCATACCGAGTGCAGATAAAGCGTCGTTAAGCAAAATCGAATATTCGTAACTGAATTTCGGGAGCTTAACTTCTACCGAGCAGGTTTCTTTATTGCTTAGTATTTTGTTAAGCTCTGCTCCTGTAAGCGTATTTACAAAATCATGTATGTCTGTGTTTTCACTCGGAAGCAGCGCGGCGAAGCTGTATTTCCCGCCCTTGTAGTTCTTCATAAAACCTGTGCAGTTGTTGCCGTCCAGATACACTCCCTCGTCTGAGTTCATCATTCTAACGGTGGTCTGCTTGCCCTCGGCATTTGTGAAAATACCGTCGTGTACATCGTGCTCATAATATTCGCTTTCCCACTCGGCGTCAAAAGCGACCGCGTTTATCAGATACATTACTGCTTCAATCGGAATGTCATCTAAAATCTCTTTTATCATGCCATCAGTGTTATCGCTTACCCACTTGTTTATTTCGTCGCAGGTGGCGCTGTCAAACGGTCGCTTATATGCCGCCGCGCCGTAATAATCTGCGTTTGTCTGCAAAAAATCCTTTTCCACGGTAAGCCGGTTTTCGTCATCCCTGAACCATATCGAATTTGCCGTTTCAAGCTTAAAACCCTCGTCCGAGGTTAGATTTTCGGTGAACGAGCAGAGGTATTTGTTCAGCTCTTCAAGCGGTATCTCCCCGCCGAGGAGCGACTCCATCTCGGTTTTTGTCTGTCCGTTTGCGCCGTTAGCAGTCATTGCAAGAGCTAATGTCACCGACAGCGGCGAAACCAGCGTGTTGCGGTTATCGGTAAAGCTTTTTTTGAACAGTTCTACCGAAAAATCAGCGTATGCGTTTGCGAATTTATCATCGGTACTTATAGTTTCGTGCTTTGCCGCCTTGACATTTTCCATTAAATCGGCAGATTGCTGTGACGGTGCGGACTGACAGCCGCTTATCGTAAGCGACGCGAGCAGAGCTGATACAGCGGTGGCGGCAGTAATAAAACGTTTTGCTTTCATGTTGTCCTCCTTGGAGCATAGATTTGTGTTTGTACGGAATGTGAATTGATTGTTGCTGATTTGAGTATACAATATATTTGTAAACACGTCAATAAAAGTTACACAATTGTAACCGAATTGTTACCGTATTGTAACCTTTCCCTCGAAAGTACAGATAAATTGCACCGCTGTGCTTTATCCGTCAAAAGTATGCTTATTTGCGGGATATTTTGATTTTTCTATTGACAAATGCGGCAAAAATATATTATAATTTAACGGTAGGCTGTGAGTATTCGCAGCTGTAAATATTTGTATTAAACTATTACGCGGTATGCGCGTGAAAGGGAGAGCAGTTATGGCTTACATTTTGGGCATTGATATAGGAACATCGGGCACAAAGACCGTGCTTTTCAGCGAGGACGGTGTTCCCGTTGCGTCGGCACTTTACGAGTATCCGCTGTACACACCTC
>CAMEKZ010000134.1 GCA_945921635.1 uncultured Clostridia bacterium | reverse complement strand
ATACTGCTTATTGTCCGCGTTTTGGGTATAGCCGGATATGTACATAAGTCCCGCGCAGAAATCCGACAAGACCTCATCGTTTATCATCGAGGTGTCCACACCGTAAAGGATATTGCGGAACTGCACGGTGTCCTTGTTATTGTTGTAAAACTCTGTGTATCTGTTTGCGCTCGCAAAAATCTGTGTAAAGAATATGGAAGAAATCATAAGCGCGCAGGAAAAAACAACAACGACAAATCTCAAAAAATGATGTCTGATATATGCAAAGGCGATTTTTAAGGCTGTCATACTCTTACCTCACCGTCATATATCGAGATTTTTCTCAGAAGACTGTTTGCTATCGTGCTGTCATGCGTAACCACGACAAGTGTGCTTTGGCTGCCCGCGCATACCGACCGCAGCAGTTCCATCACTTCCCTGCCCGATGCAGAATCAAGGTTGCCGGTAGGCTCATCGCAAAGAATAAGAGAGGGCTTTGTAATAATCGCCCTTGCTATAGCAACTCTCTGCTGCTGACCGCCGGAGAGCTGACCCGGCAGATGGTGAAGCCTGTCGGCTAGTCCGAGAGTATCGCATACAGTACCGAAATACTCTTTATCGACAGACTTGCCGTCAAGCATCAGCGGCAGAAGTATATTCTGCTTTGCGGTCATCTCAGGGATAAGGTTGAAGCTCTGAAAGACAAAGCCGATATTTCTCCTGCGAAATACCGACAGCTTATGGCTGTTCATATTTGTTATGCACTCTCCCGCAACGGTAACGCTTCCGCTTGTGGGGGTCATGAGTCAGCCGATAAGCGACAGCAAGGTGCTTTTTCCCGATCCGGACGGCCCCATGATTGCAAGCTGCTCACCCTTTTCTAGCGTAAGATTACAGCTTTTTAAAGCAATGACTTCTGCGTCGCCGACCGAGTAACGCTTTTCAAGATTTTCTGTTCTGATGAGTTCTGACATAATTAGCTTCCTTTCAAAAATTGTTGTGCGTTTTATCAGCAACGCAGAACCTGTCCAAAAACAAATAAAGTATATCTATCAAAACAACTACTGTTGTAGTTTTGCAGCACCTTTTTTACTGTCTCTCACTATCTCCCCATCCGCAAGCTCTATAACTCTTTTGCACCGTGCGGCTATGTTCCTGTCGTGAGTAACTATGATTATCGTCTTGCCCGCCTCGTTCAGTCTTTCAAAAACGTCCATTATCTCAAATGCGGTTTTCTTGTCAAGCGCCGCTGTCGGCTCATCGGCAAGGATAACATCCGGACGGTTTACTATGGCACGAGCAAGAGCCGTCCGCTGTTTTTGTCCGCCGGAAAGCTCGGACACCTTTTTATGTAACAGGTCTCCGATAAGCATGTCATCGGCGGCTTTTTTAATAAGCTTTCTAAGCATTTTATACTTTACCGCAGGGTTAAATAGCAATGGGTAGGATATATTTTCGTACACGGTTTTATCGGGCAGCAGACCGAAATTCTGCAAAACAAAGCCTATCTCCTCGTTGCGTATTTCAGAGAGAGTATTTTCGTCGTATTTTGCTGTTTCGTACTCACCGAGTATGAATTTTCCGTTTGTAGGCGTATCAAGACAGCCTATTATATGAAGCAGGGTCGATTTGCCGCTGCCCGATACACCGATAACAGCAACAAACTCTCCATCCTCTATCGTAAGATTTATATTTTTAAGCGCATGAACCTGGGTGTCCATTTTGTAATTGTAGTATTTATCTACGCCTGCAAGCTCTATCATATAAGCTTCCTCCTATCCTTTATAACAGATACTAACCGCACGCCAATCATAACGAGCGTAATTGTCAGCACAACGGCTGTGGTAATAACCGATGACAGCACCGATATTGCAGCAAAGCCGAACACAAGACCGATAAGTAAGCATATCAAGAGCGAAACTGCAAGCGCAGGCAGAGTAAGCGCCGCCTCTCCCACGGCGGTGAGCAGACATATCGTTTTTACCTTTGCGCCGCACAGTCTGAACACAGCCATATTGCTTATATTGCTGTCGGCGTTTACTATCAGATTTCCGACTACGCCTAGCGTGCCGATTATAAAAATCATCAGGAACATCGGAAAAGACATTATTGTAAATATATATAGGTTTTCAAAATAAACCCTACCCTTTATCGGCGGGTTGTTCGCCCTTACCAGTGCGCCGTAGATTTCATTTTCTGTGAGATATTCAATTCTTGCGCGAAATTCGGCGGGCGTCATTTCTTCTGGCCGGCTTATATAATAACCCTTTAAATACGGTATTACCTCTTCCTCTTCATCGCTGCTTATTATTGTAATCGAGCCGTCCTCCCCTACTATCTGTTCCTTTTCGGGCGAAGGCGTAAGCACGGGCTGGTCTTCGGGGCGCAGTTCAAGTCCCGCCTTGTACATAATTTCTTCGTCTGTATAAATCATGTTCGGCTGAGCGGAAAAGTACGCCTCAAGACTGTCATCCGAGTATTTTCCGACCACCTTAAAAACCGTTTTAGTACCGTAATAGTTGCTTTTTATTTCCGACCCTATATTAAGTCCCGAGCCGTAACCCGCTATCACGGGTATATACCCATCATAATTCTTGTCCTTATCTGGGATTTCACCGCTGACAGCTGTATCAATAAATGAGCTGTACTCCTCGGAATATTTGCAGAGATAAATATTGCTGAAATATCCGTCATACACCATGCCGTCCATAAATTTGTAAGCGCTTTTCTTATCTTCAAAGCTCGAGCTTTCAAGCGGGATATCTCCCGGCTCCGGCGAATTGCGGCGGTTTTTCTCCAGTCCCACATCTGCAAGGATTTTGTCAACATATTCATCAGTAAGCGGAGAATATGACTTTATATAAATGCGCTCCATTGTGTCAGTATAGCGGTTGCGCTCAATATATGACATACGGGCATAATACTCCTCGCACATTGCAATCGAAACATTAAGCAAGACTGCTGTCAGGACAAAGCTTGCGGAAATAAGAACAATAAATCTTTTACGCGATGCGAGAAGGCTTTTTATCAGAAAAATCAGCTTCACAGTATCTCACCTACCTTTGCAAGCGGCTTTGAAACAATTGACCTCAGCCCCGGGAATACTGCCGCAAGCACCACGACAGAGTAAAATACAAAAGCGATAACAAAATCCGACAGGCACGGCACATAGTTGAGCCTGAATTTCATAGTAAGCTCGGTCAGAAGCGGCATACACAAGATTGCAATAACCAGCGCCGCAAGTATATATGTAAGTGTGACAAGCAGAGTAAGAACAAGCACAGTACTGTTTTTACAGCCGGTGATTTTCATAATACTGATATGATACTGACTCTTCTTTGCAAGATATAAAAACATACTGTACACTTGAAGCGCCGTCATAATGCAGAATACGATACATATAGGTATAATCAGCACATAGTCTGACGCATAATCGTTTTCATCCGGCAACTTTACATAAAGATTTAACGATGCAGCATCAAGCCGCGCAAGCTCTTCATCGGTAAGATTGCGCTCAAAAATAATTTCGTCACAATTTTTATTTGTTTCGTGCTGTTTGCGGTTATTGTCGGTATAATAAAGTGCATAGCCGTATTTTTCAAAAAATGAAAGCGGTATTACAAACTCATCTGAAATCCCTATCACGGTAAGGTCTATATTTCCCTTGTCGCAAAGTACGGTGAAGGTTTCGCCTATCTTCATATTGCTTAGCTTTGACGCAATAATAGTATTATTGCAGGTCTGTGCTTCGTCCTCTGAAAAATCCCTGCCCTCGTAGACTGTATATTCGGGATTTATGTATCTGTAGACATCCTTGTACTCGTCGGGATAAAGCACATAGGCGTATTCGCTAAGAAAAAACCTGCTGTCGGACGAGGTATGCAGAAGATTTGCCACGCCCGCTTTGTAATCTATGATTTCCGGCATATCCGAGAGCACCGAGAAAAGCTCTTTTACATTCGTATTCTTTACCGATAAGACAAAGCCGGAGCTGTCTTTTTCACAGCTATAGTATTCGGGTAAATATATGTTAAGATTTGCCTTATTCATCTCGCTAAAAGTGCTTAAAAAACAGCAAAAGGTACAAATTACCGAATAAACGGCAAATACGGAAATAAGCACCGCCACGGCGCTTAGCCTTATACTGCTTTTCACAAAGGTGAAAAGCAGGCTTTTGTACAACCTTAAACACTTCATAATACCTCCGATACACAGCCGAAAACTACAGGATATTCACCGCCCGTACTGCCTTATTTCTCCACCTCGCGCCTTACGATATGAGCCTTTTCCTTTCGTACTCTCGGGGGCAACTTACTGTCGATTTTTTCCGCAAATGCAGGCACAAGAGCGAGCACCGCCTTTGCCAGAAGAAAACCGATGAAAAATGTGACAAGTCCTACGATTGTGTCGGATGTGTCATAGCTTTTGTTTACGCCGCCGAGGATTAAATCCGTCACAATTATCGATGCCGCAGAAACAATAGAATACCCCAAGTCAAACAGGCAGGCGTATCTGAATTTTCTCAGAGGCTTAAACGTGATAACCGAAATAAAGCCCAGCACAAGCATATACACCATTGATTTCCAATAAATATCGAAAAGCGGATAGAAGAAATCAAGACCTGACGGGAAATAATCAAACGGCTTTATTATAAAGCCGAAAATCCGTCCGTCATCGGCAAACTCCGGGAGCAGTTCACCATGCTTTAAAGGCAGGATATTGGATAACAGGCATACCGAGATATAGTAGGTAACCGTAGCGCCGAGCACGGTAAAAAGTGTCTTTCGCCGCAGAATAACCGCAATCAGGGCAAACACAATAGCGGGTATCAGCGCGGGAAGATAGATTGAAAGAAATGTTTCAAAATCCATAATAAGCACCTCTAATTTATTTTTAATGACCGACTGCAATGCAGTCGGTCAGTAAATTCAAAATTTTGATTATATTTTTTGAGTAATATCTGCTTCAAATTCAAATTTTACATACGATTGGAAAACCGGAGCAACATACGTTGTAGTGACATCAATTTTATAATCTCCCTGAGCAATATTATACATCGTTTCATAGTTAGCTGTTGTATAATCAGAACTGCCTTTATAACGCTGAATTTTATATGTTGAAGTAACATTTCTGACAGTTTTTCCATCAGCAAAAGTAACAGGAGACCATTTACCGCTATTTGATTTCATCAGCTTATAATCGACACGAATCGGTGTAGTCGGAACCTGAATTGACTCAGGTATTGTTTGATACACAGTAAATTTGCCTAATGCTTCGACAATGCCATGTTTGTTACCGGCATATCCGACATGAGTTGCTGTGCCTGCTCTAAGTACACCTGTCTCAGAAATATAACCTTGCTTAACATCAGAATATGATGTATCGCCACCGAAACGCCACCATTTATAATATACTATACCTCTGCGATATGTAGTTGCAAAAGCAGGAATAATAGCCGTAGCAGCAACCATAAGACAAATTGCAATTGCGCTTGCGTATCTTATTACTTTTTTCATAATAATTTCCTTTCTGCTCAAAATGAGCTTTACGTGACAGCCTTACGCTGTGTCTTGATTTCTTTATCAGCCGATGGCGGTCAGCTGATAGTCTTTTCTGCACTGTAGACGGTAACCGTTTCGGTCTGTCCGTCTTTGGTAGTCACTGTGAAAACCGATTTTACTCGGTATGTACCGCTTGAAAGTCCGCTTTTATAGTTCGTAAACGCAACTGAACTTTTGTTCGAATTTGTAGTCCATTCTCCGCCGACTGTGTCCCAGAACCATAAAAAAGAATGCTTTTCAAGAGATTGCGTGATTTTTACACTCGCAATGTTACCGCTGCTTTCGCTGTAACTGCTTTTGCATGTAGCTTGACCGTTAGTAAT
>CAMEKZ010000133.1 GCA_945921635.1 uncultured Clostridia bacterium | reverse complement strand
GTGTTTCTCGAAGTCTGACAGCTTGTCGAAAAATCACTTTTTCGACAAGCTGAGACGGAGCTGTTCCGGATTTCGGAACAGCTCCGTTTTTGCATAAGAGGGTTTTTAAGAATTGATTTTTATATGAATAAAGGCAAAGCTCCCCGCCCTGTGTAAAGAGCGGGGAGTAGCACGTTTCTGATAAAGCAGTTTTCAATCTGCCGAGCAAAGATACCTTCAAAAAGATGAGGGTAATGGCTCGGCGGATCTGCCCAAAGGGACACCCTTAGTTTTTCCCTTTATTATTCACTTTCCGACTGTGACGAGGTATTTTCGGTATCGCCGCCATCATTTTCCCCGTCTATCCTATAAGCCTCGGTATCCGGCTTTACAATCTCCGCCACATCGTTCATCTTATCGATTTTCAGCAGATAATCCACCTTGCTTTCCTTTCCGTCCTGCTCGGCAACTCCTATCTGCTCCATAGTGACGCAATAACCGTCCTTGTCAAGCGTATAAATTACCTCAAAGCTTTTAAGGCTGCCGACAAGGCCGAGCTGTGACGACATCGAGCTGTTAAGCGCGGCGGCGTCATACTGTGTCTTTATCACCTTGTTTTCGCCGTCCTGCGTGACAGCAGACGAAGTTATACTCTCCGGCTTTATGAAAATCATGCCCGCGTCGGTCATTGACATCTTTGCCGATTTTGAATAGCTGTGGTAGCTCTCACTGCCCTCTGTTACGGTCTTCCACTCACCGCCGTCGGTATAGCTGTACTCAAAGCCGTTGTGGTATTCAAAATACTGCGTGCTGCCGTCGGTGCCGTAATAGCTGTACACAAGCCTGTCCTGCGTATCGTACATAAAGGTGAGCTCCTGCGTCAGTATATCCTTTTCGCAGTCGGTTATCGTGAGGTGCGCGGAGAACAGTTCTGAATACAGCTTTCTCGCATTTTCTATCTCGCTATAGCCCTCTATGCCCGAATAATCCGCCGAGCACGCCGTAAGGCTCGCCGCAAGCGCGGCGGCTATAATAAATGGTACTGTTTTTTTCAGCATTATATATCCTTTCGGAAGATGTCCGCAAAGCCGCCGGAAAGCCTTATGCAAGGCAAGGTCGCTTCACGGAGCAAATCAGTTATGATGTTAACCTTTTATCCATAAAAAAACTTTGCACAGCCGTAAAGGCTGTGCAAAACGTATTGACACATAAATATGCCTTTTGTGCAAAAGCAATGTATCGCTCGCCGACAGGCTTAATTATTCAGCAAAGCCGCTTTCTACCAGCTTTACAAGTCCGTCTACAGCAAGCTGCTCGTCAGAACCGTCTGCGATAATTCTGATAGTAGTACCGCCAACGATACCGAGAGAAAGGATACCTAAAAGGCTCTTTGCGTTTACTCTGCGCTCTTCCTTTTCTACCCAGATAGATGACTTGTATTCATTTGCCTTCTGGATGAAGAATGTAGCAGGTCTTGCGTGTAAGCCTACCTGATTTTTAACGCTTACTTCTTTAACAAACATAATTAACTACCTCCGTCGATTACTGTTTTCACTTTCCGCAAAAGCAACACCCTGATGAGATGATAGGTCTTGCTCTTTACCTATAGTATATCCACAGAATCGGTTTTCGTCAACTGAGTTTTGAGAATTTGTCAATATTTCTGCGATTATTCTTCAATTTTGTTCAATAGTCATTTATCATTTTTTGCTTTTTTATCAAAATTGCACAAAAAACTTTCAACAATGTATTCAACATATACATGAGTTTTCAACCGTTTTCACGGCAAAATCGCGAAAAAGCTCGAAATTCCCCTATATTACGGCGATTCTCACATCGTCCTCATAGACGATTTTACCCGGAGTATTTGTGAAAATTATATCAAAATCGGCATTATGTTCGGTCAAAATGTCCAAAACCGGCATAAGCATCTCTAGTATATTTACCGCGGCGGCAGATTTATAATAAATAACCGCGCTTTTTTTGTACTCTGCATCGTCAAAAACAGGGTCGGGCAGATTTTGCTTAAACCACTCCTCAATTCTTTTAAACTGCTTTACCTCTCTGTTTGTAAATACGCGGCTGTGACACAGCTTGCGCGCATACGCCATAATGTCAAACGGCTTGCCGCTTTTTGATATTTCCCTGCCCTGTATCCGTACATACTGTGCGTACGGCTTGCCGTTCTTCCTGTGATTATACAGCAAATCGGGACGCTTTTTCTCGGTCACGGCAAGCGACATTTCCTCCTGCCACTTTTGGATATTGTCATGGTGACCCGTGAGCAGTACCTGCGGCACCTCTCTGCCGCGCCACACCTCGGGGCGCGAATACTGCGGGTGCTCTAAAAGTCCGTTATAGTGGCTTTCGAGCGTATATGCGTCGCTGTTCGGCAGTACCCCCTCCTGAAGGCGCGAAATCGCGTCCGCAAGGATAAGCGCGGGCAATTCGCCGCCCGTCAGCACATAGTCACCGACCGATATTTCCTCGGCGCAAAGCTCGTCAAGCACCCTCTGGTCTACACCCTCATAGTGCCCGCAGAGTATTATGATATTAGACAGCTCCGCAAGCTCCTTTACCTTCTGCTGTGTCAGCACCTTTCCCTGCGGCGACATATATATAACCCTCGCATCAAGGGAGGTCTTGCTTTTTATATCCTCGATACAGTCATATACCGGCTGCGCCTGCATGACCATGCCCGTGCCGCCGCCGTAGGGCTTGTCGTCCACGCGGTTGTGCTTGTTCTCGGTGTAATCGCGTATGTTGTGGCATACTATATCTATATGCCCCGCGCTTCTCGCACGACCTATTATGCTCTCACCGAGCACCGACTCGCACATATCGGGGAACAACGTGGCGATGTCTATTCTTATCATTCGCCCTTTATCTCCTCCGTGTCCTCAAAAAGTCCGTCAAGCGGGCGTATTGTCATTTCTCCCCCGTCTATGTCTACATCAAGCAGTACCTCGGGTATTGCAGGAAACATCAGCTGCTTTCCCGACGGGGTCTTTATCGAGTACACGTCTGCCGCGCCGTTCTGGTACACATCATCTATCTTTCCGTACACCTTTCCGCTGTCCGCGTCCTTTACCGTAAGACCTATCAAGTCCTGTATAAAATATACTCCCTCGTCAAGCTCCGCATCGTCACGGTCGATATACAGCATCTGTCCTACTATGGTCTTTGCCTGCTCTATGCTGTCTATCCCTCCGAGCTTTAATATGGCGAGCGTTTTATTCGGCCGCGCCTTTTCCACTTCAAGCTCCTTTTTGTCTTTGCCTAAAAACAGTCGGTCAAAGCTGCATATCACATCTGCGCTGTCGCAGTAATACTGCACTCTAAGCTCACCCTTAAGCCCCTGCGTGGCTACTATCTTTCCGATTTCAAGATACTGCTTTCTCATACTTCTTTTCCTTTTTCTCTTTAATTTAATCTATGTACTGCAAAATTTCCTCGGGTCTGCTCACTATGTACCTTGCGCCGTTTTCTATAAGCTCGTCACGCTGTCTGAATCCCCACAGCACCCCGCAGGGCGTAAATCCGGCGTTTACCGCGGTGCACATATCCACCCCGCTGTCCCCGACATAAAACACCTCGTCGGGACTTACTCCGAGCATCTCGGCGGTTTTCAAAGCGCCGTCGGGACACGGCTTTGCCTTTATCGTTTCATCAAGTCCGCGCACATAATCAAACACGCCCTCTCCAAAATAGTATTCTACCACCTCTTTGGCGATAGCGTCGGCTTTGTTTGTGATAACTCCGAGCTTTATCCCCTTTTCGGCGGCACGCGCAAGCAGCTGCTTTATTCCATCGTACGGTGCTGTCTTGTCGCGGCTGTGCTGTTCATAATATTTTAAAAACCGTTCAAGCGCCTCTTGCTTCAAGTCCTGCCTGTTCGGCGGCAGACACCGCTCGATAAGCTTCGGTATGCCGTTTCCGACAAAATATTTATATTTTTCGGTATCGTGGACAGGCAAGCCAAGCTCACAAAGCACATGGTTTGCGCTGTCGGCAAGGTCATCGATTGTGTTCAGAAGAGTTCCGTCCAGATCGAAAATTATCGCCTTGTATCTCATTTTATCATTTCCTTTCCTTTGTGCACAAATTGTGCACTATTATTATATATTCAAAACGCCGCAATGTCAACTTAAAATATTCCCGTGCCGTAATCCGGCGTAAAACGGCAAAAACTATTGATTTATTATTCTCCGTGTGTTAAAATATATATCAGAATACACATTTCAGCCGGCCTTTGCCGCATGGAGGTTTTATGAAAAAGCTTTTTATCAACACCGCGGATAAGAAAAGTCACATAGCGCCCGAGATATACGGTCATTTTTCCGAGCATCTCGGCCGCTGTATTTACGATGGCATCTATGTCGGAGAAAATTCGTCCATACCTAACACAAACGGTATGCGTAACGATGTAGTTGCCGCGTTTAAGAACATAAAAATGCCCGTTCTTCGCTGGCCGGGAGGCTGTTTTGCCGACGAATACCACTGGAGGGACGGCATAGGCGAAAAATCACAGCGCAAAAAGATGGTAAACACCCATTGGGGCGGCGTTATCGAGAACAACAGCTTCGGCACGCACGAGTTTTTTGAGCTATGCGAGCAGATAGGCTGCGAGCCTTATATAGCTGGAAATCTCGGCTCGGGCAGCGTGCAGGAGATGTCCGAGTGGATAGAATACATGACCTTTGACGGTGTATCACCGATGGCGGAGCTCAGGCGCAAAAACGGCAGAGAAAAGCCGTGGAAGCTCAGATATTTCGGAATAGGAAACGAGAGCTGGGGCTGCGGCGGCAACATGACCCCCGAGTATTACGCCGACCTGTACCGCCGGTACGAAACCTACTGCCGCAACTACGGCGAGAACAGGCTGTACAAGGTAGCCTGTGGGCCAAACGCAAACGACTACAACTGGACAAAGGTTATTACCGAGAAAATAAAGCCGTGGCACGCAGACGCGATAAGCCTGCACTTTTACACAATCCCAACCGGCGACTGGGGCAAAAAGGGCAGCGCGACCGAGTTTACCGAGGGCGAGTATTATAAGACGCTCGAAAGCACATGGTACATGGATGAGCTTATCACAAAGCATTGTGAGATAATGTCGGCAAACGACCCTGAAAAGAAAATCGGTCTGATAGTCGATGAATGGGGCGTGTGGTGCGATGTCGAGCCTGGCACAAATCCCGGATTTTTGTATCAGCAGAACTCCATGCGCGACGCGGTGCTGGCGTCAATCAATCTGAATATCTTCAACGCACACAGCGACCGCGTGGTTATGGCAAATCTTGCACAGGCGGTGAATGTTCTCCAGTCGCTTATACTGACCGAGGGCGAGCGCATGGTGCTGACTCCGACCTATCACGTTTTCGACTTGTACAAGGAGCATCAGGGAAATACACTTTGCTACAGCTATATCGAAAACGAGCGCATAGACGGCTACAGCCTGCCCGAGCTGTCGCAGAGCGTCTCGCTTGACGAAAACGGCAGCATGGTTATAACGGTTTCAAACTGCTCGCTCGAAAAATCCGAAGAGATACGCGCAGTTATCCCCGAGTATGATTTTTCCGATATTACGGCAGATATACTAAACTCGGATATATGCGAGCATAATACCTTTGACAACCCCGAAAACGTAACGATACGCCCGCTTGATAACGTACAGCGCACCGAAAGCGGAATAAGCTTTACTCTCCCGCCGTGCAGCGTCGCCCGCATAATACTGAGATGACCTGCAAAAGATGTCTGACGGAGCAGATAAGCGCAGAAGCATATAACAATATCCGAGAGTATGTCTCTCTGATACCCGCCGAGAAAAAGGCGGACGATATGCTGTATAAAAGCAGGCTTGCCAAATGTCAGGACTGCGACTGCCTTATAAACGCAATGTGCAGAAAATGCGGCTGTTTTGTCGAGATACGCGCGGCGTATGCACAC
>CAMEKZ010000132.1 GCA_945921635.1 uncultured Clostridia bacterium | reverse complement strand
TGTTTCTCGAAGTCTGACAGCTTGTCGAAAAATCACTTTTTCGACAAGCTGAATCGGTGACCCAAAGAGGTCACCGATAAGACCGCTTCGGGTCACCGATAATCGCTCCCGCTGTCCGAGACAGCGGGAGCGAAATCTTTCATAGCCGCTTTTTGCTTTCTGTTAATTTATACGAGCGAAAACAGAAAAGGGATAATATTTTTTAAAAATTTTTTCGCACCGTATTTATACTAATTTATACTCTACCATGTTATGCTGTAAAAGAAAAGACTTTCATCCTGTTTTTGTGAGAAATACAATTTATGGAAAATTATCAGCTTCATTATAGCCGCTTTTTTGACGAAAATGTGAATAAGGTATTTATTTTTTTAGAAAAATCTGTTATAATATAATGTGAATATTTGTATGCGGCGGCAGTAATGTCCTTGCCGCTCATACGGTACATAGTTTTAGGAGAATAAAAATGACTGTTTTTCTACAACTGATTGTGATGGCTGCGTTTCCGATACTGGCGTCGGTTATCCTATACATACTCGATAAAAAGACTGCATTCGGCAGAATAAAGTATCTGCCCAAGCAGATTATTTTCGGTGTAGCTTTCGGTGCTCTCGCCGTATGCGCCAACGAGTTCGGCGTGGATATAGGCGGCGCGATAATAAATGTCCGCGACAGCGCGCCGATATGCGCGGGACTTATTTTCGGCAGTCCTGCGGGTGTTATTGCGGGCGTAATCGGCGGAGTAGAGCGCTGGTTTGCCGTGCTGTGGGGCGCGGGCGAATACACAAGGCTTGCCTGCTCGGTGTCTACCGTGCTTGCAGGCGTGCTTGCGGCGGCTCTGCGTAAATATATGTTCGATGATAAAAAGCCGGCGTGGTACTACGGACTTGCCATCGGCATGATAACAGAGGTTATCCATATGCTGATGATATTCCTCACGAATATGTACGATGTGCACGTTGCATTTTCCTTTGTAAAGCTTTGTTCGCTGCCGATGGTAGCGCTGAACAGCGTATCGGTCATGCTGTCGGTACTGCTTATCTCGCTTATCGGAAACCCGAAAAGGAAAGACCGCCACGAGCTGAAAAACATCTCCCAGACCTTTCAGCGCTGGCTGCTTGTCTGCGTGGTAGTGGGCTTTCTGTCTACTACCCTGTTTTCGTGGTGTCTGCAGACCCAGCTGTCCGAGAGCGACGCAGAGAACCTTATTAAGCTCAATATCGAAGATGTAAAGCAGGATATAATGGACGCGTCGGACAAGAACCTGCTGTCTATCACCCACACCGTAGCCGAAGAAATAAACAATGCGGGCGGCATGGACTCGCAGGGGCTTAAAGAGCTTGGCAAAAAGTACGACATAGCCGAGATAGATATAATAGACCGGCACGGAGTGATTATCGCGTCCACTTACGATGACTTTCTTTATTACAATATGAAAGACGGTGAGCAGTCCGCGGAGTTCCTCGTGCTGTTAAACGGTAAAACAACAGAATATGTCCAGAGCTATCAGCCCACCGCCTCAAAATCGGATATATGGCGCAAGTACGCGGGCGTGGTGCTCCGGCAAGGCGGCTTTGTACAGGTTGCCTACGATGCGGAGCATTTTCAGAAGGATATTGACGCGCAGGTAATCGGCGCGACCCACAACCGCCATGTCGGCGAGGGCGGCAGTATCATAATAACCGATGAAAACCTGAAAATAGTCAGCAACCGAAGCGATGACGAGGGACAGAGCCTTGATACTACCGGCATACACCTTGACACAGACAAAATATCAGCAGGTGAGAAATTTACCGCACGCGTATACGGAGAAGCCTCGTACTGTATGTATACGGTGTCGGAGGGATATTATATAATCGCGGTCATGCCGCTTGTCGAGGCGGTATTCTCGCGCGATGTATCGGTATATGTTACTGTATTCATGGAATTTGTCGTATTCGGTATGCTGTTTGTAATTGTCTACTTCCTTATCAAAACGCTGGTTGTGGACAATATAGGAAAGGTAAACGAATCGCTGTCGCGGATAACCGACGGAGACCTGAGCGTAGTTGTCGATGTGCGGTCAAACTCGGAGTTTGCCTCCTTGTCCGATGATATAAACTCTACGGTGGTTACGCTAAAGCGCTATATTGCAGAGGCGGCGGCGCGGATAGACAAGGAGCTCGAATTTGCAAAGGCTATCCAGCACTCGGCGCTCCCGAGCGTGTTCCCACCCTTCCCTAACAAGACGGAGTTTGATATATACGCGCTTATGGACACAGCAAAGGAGGTCGGCGGAGACTTTTACGACTTCTATTTTGTCGGCGAGGATAAGCTTGCTTTTCTGATAGCAGACGTATCGGGCAAAGGAATACCCGCCGCGATGTTTATGATGACATCAAAGACGCTGATTAAAAGCTTTGCCGAGACCGGCTGTGACGTAAACGAGGTGTTCACCGTTGCAAACGCAAAGCTCTGCGAGAGCAACGAAGCGGGTATGTTCGTAACCTCCTGGATGGGCGTGCTTGACCTTAAAACCGGACTGGTGGAGTACGCTAACGCGGGACACAACCCGCCGCTTGTACGGCATAATGATGGCAGCTTTGAGTATCTAAAATCCCGCGCAAGCTTTGTGCTTGCGGGCATGGAGGGTATACGCTACAGGAAAAACGAGCTTCAGCTATCACCCGGAGATGAAATTTTCCTGTATACAGACGGCGTGACAGAGGCGACCGACGCAAATAACGAGCTGTACGGCGAGGAACGGCTGCTTCGGTTTATGAACACGCTTAACGACCTGCCGGCAAGCGTGGTCTGCGGCATGGTAAAGGCTGATGTTGACGCCTTTGTGGGTGACGCACCGCAGTTTGACGATATAACAATGGTTTATCTGAGATATAACGGAGGAAACAGTGATGAAAGAGCTGGAGATTGACGCAACCGTAGAAAACATAGAAAAGGTCACCGACTTTGTAAACGAGCTTCTGGAGCAGTACGACTGCCCGATGAAGGCTCAGACGCAGATTGATATAGCCATAGACGAGCTTTTCGGAAATATCGCGCACTACGCCTACAACCCCGATGTCGGTCCCGCGACCGTGCGGGTAGAGGTGACCGATGACCCGATTACGGTAATAATCACATTTATCGACCATGGAGTACCCTACGACCCGCTGAAAAAGGCAGACCCCGACATCACACTGTCCGCAGAGGAGCGGGATATAGGGGGGCTCGGCATATATATCGTGAAAAAGAGCATGGACGATATAACCTACGAATACAAGGACGGACAGAATATACTGAGCATAAAGAAAAAAATCGGCGGCTGATTTTACCCGACTGCAAGGCATATTTCACTAGGTATTTTACCGGCGCTATTACAAGGAGTTATCCGATTGACAAACACATTTTCAGAGAAAAAATCATAAAGCGCGTTTCCTCACCCGAACAGCTGAACGACTATGTACGCGTATCAAATCCGGGCGTGTGGATGGTACTCGTGGCTGTGATTATTCTGCTTATCGGGGTTTGCGTCTGGGGCGTTTTCGGACACTGGGTATATGAAGTAAGCGCCGATACCGAGCTTGACGAGCGGGCAAGAAGCCTTATCATCTTCCACTACTACAACGGCGCAACGCTTAAAAGCATTGCAGATGATATGAATATGTCCTATGCAAATGCAAAGGTGATACATAAAAAGGCGCTCAGAAGCCTGCAGGCGGCTTTATCCGAAAATCTGTAGGACAAAGAGCCGGCCAAATCCGCCGGCTTTAAATAAAATTTCAGACGAAAAAAGGAAGCAAAAAATGAAGAAAATAACAGCGATATTTATAAGTATGGCTATACTGCTATGCGCGGTGTTTGCCGTACCGTTTACTGCGGGCGCGGAGCAACCGACCGATTTTTGTGTGAAAATCGTACATACCAATGATATTCACGCGCGGGTGCTTGAAAATGCCAAGAGCGGTATAATCGGTGCGGAAAAGCTCGCAGGCATAATCGACGAGTACACAGTTGGAGCGGATATGAGCCTTGTACTGGATTCAGGCGACACCTTTCACGGTCAGTCGATAGCTACCCTTGTAAAGGGTGAATCAATAGCACAGCTTATAAAGGCGTGCGGCTATGACGCTATGACCGCAGGAAACCATGACTGGAGCTACGGCAAGGACAGACTGAAGGAGCTTGCAAAGCTTGCTGACGTAACGATGCTCACCGGAAATGTTGTCGATGAAAAGGGCGAGCGCTTTTTTGACGACGAATTTCTGATAAAAGAGGTCACAAAGGACGGGCAGACGCTGAAAATCGGTATATTCGGCGTAATCGACCCGAAAATATATACTTCTACTGCCCCGTCAAATGTCGAGGGACTGACCTTTACAAATTCTGCGGACTATGCAAACAGGGCGGCCGCAGAGCTTAAAGAAGAGGGCTGTGATATAGTTATTGCGCTGTCGCACACATACAACCCCGAGGAGCTTGCAAAGCAGGTAAACGATGTCGATTTGTGGCTTTGCGGACACGAGCACGTTGATATTGACACAACGGCCACCACTCCCGACGGCGGTACGGCGTACGTTATCGAGGACGGATATTATCTCTATGAGATAGGTCTTATCGAGCTTGACTGCACGCTGAGTGACAGCGGCGAGATAACCGCGCTTTCCTGCAAGAAAACCGCAGTAGATTATACAAAGGCATCGGAGTACGAAAACAGCGCGGAGCTTACAAAGCTGCTGGAGGATATAAACACAGAGCAGAGCGTTATTCTGAATAAGGTAGTAGGCTCGTCACCCGCAGAGCTTGACGGCGTGTGGGAAGACCTCAGAATAGACGAGACCAATCTCGGCAGAGCCGTGACAGCCGCATACATAAAGGCGACCGGCGCAGATGTCGCGTTTGAAAACGCGGGCGGTATAAGAGCGAGCGTAAAATCGGGTGAAATAACCTACGGAGATATAATAAGCGTAAGCCCGTACGGCAACTATATCGTCACAAAGCAGGTTACGGGAAAGCAGTTAAAGGAAATAATCGAAACCTCTATTGATATTCAGATACAGTGCATCGCGGCAAACGACAGCGGTGACTATGACGCATGGCCGCAGTCGAGCGGAAGCTATTTACAGACGGGCGGCATAACCGTTTTATACAACCCCGCGCTTGAAAAAGGCAGCCGTGTGATTTCCATAAAGGTGGGAGAAAGTCCGCTTGACGAGGAAAAGCTTTATACTGTTGCTACAAACAACTATGTAGCCGTATCGCAGTATTATCCCCAGCTTGCACAGGCCGATGAAGCAGGCGAATTCTGCGCCTGTGACGAAGCCCTGATTGAGTTTTTCAGCCAGGACAGCGACACTATCGCGGCATTAATAAATAAGCAGGGCATGGTAAAGACCGACAAGACCTCCGAAAGCGAGGAAGAAAGCAAAGACCCCGACACATCGGATATTGCCGAGCCGGGAGAGAGCGAATCGGTAGTTGAACCCGGAGAGAGTGAAGTTGTCAGCGAGCCTGACAGCGAGGGCGGCACATCTGAAGATGTCAGCGACAACCCTCCCTCTATCGGTGACTCTTCGGGAGAGCCAAAGGCGCCCACAGCTCCCCAGACGGGATATAATGCGAATATGACCGTTATTGTGACGGCGCTCGCGGCGGCTGCGGCAATGGCTGTAACGGCTGTAGCTGCTAAAAAAGAAAGGGAAAAATGAAAAGGTGTTTACCAATACGGTGAGAAAGGGCGATGTATTCAGCTTCATTTGCCCCGATGGCTATGAGCTTTACAGTGACGAGGAGTGTACCGTACCCTATGTTCCGGATGACAGCGGTGACTACAGCAAGCACGTTCTGTTGTTCGCGGCAAAGGTGAGCTGACCGATTAAATAATATCCAACAAAATGCCGCCGCAGTAAACCTGCGGCGGTCAGCTTGTCGATAAACCTATATTTTTCTCGAAATGGGGTTGAGGGGCGGCAGCC
>CAMEKZ010000131.1 GCA_945921635.1 uncultured Clostridia bacterium | reverse complement strand
ACACCAGCATGGAAACCGCCCCTGTCAGAAAGCCCGACTGTGCGCCGAACGCTGCGCCCGCGACAATTACTATCGCCGCTGTCGGCTTGAACTGGGGAAACATGAAAAACAGCTCTCTTGCCGCCACAGCCGCCGCACACATAAGCGCCAGAACCGCGACATCCTTTGCGGCCGGTTTTTTATGTTCAAACAGCAATATAAACGGAATAAGGCACTCAGCAAGAATAATCAGGGAGATAAACAGATATTTCCGATTATCAAAAAACAGCACCCCGCATACCGCAGTAAGCGGTATAACTATTATTGAGACAACCGAGGCTATAATATCGGCTGCGGTCTTTCTCTTTTTCGGAGGTGATGCCGTTATTCTATTTTTCGGTGCGATCCCGATTATAAGCAGTATTATCGGTGCAAGCAGGAAAAGATACGGCAGAAAAAACGGCTCGGACGGCAGTACCGATGGAAAAAGTCCGCTGTTTATCAGCATAAGCACTGCCGCAAGCACTGCGCCTGTTATCGTGCATATTTTTCTTATCGGCGACATCCGCTTTTTGCCGCCGCTTTTTTTCTGCGAGAGAATTTTTATTGCGTCACCCGAAGTATCGCTGTCTGCATCTATATTGATTTCGACTTTCGGCGGCTCTTGTTTACAGCAGGAATATATAAGCTGAGGGGTGGTGTATACGCCCTCCTCCGTATCCTTTGCTATCTTTGACGCGTCGGTGGTAAAGAAAAAGTTTTCGGTGAAAAACTCCCTCGGCGCACAGCTTACGGTAATCTCCCCGCCGAAAAGCATCGCGCAGCGGTCGGCATTTTCAGCGCAGAAATCCGCGTCGTGGCTTACTATGATAATAGTTTTTCCGTTTTCTCTGAGATACCGTATTATTGCCGACAGCAGAGCCTTATAATCATTATCCAGCCCCTTGCTCGGCTCGTCAAGCACAAGTATGTCAAAACCTTTTGCGAGCAGCTTTGCAAGCGCGGCGCGCTGTCTTTCACCGCCGGATAAATCATAAGGGTGGCGGTCGGTAAGGCTTTCAAGACGGCACAGGCTGATTATTTCATCAATATTTCGGTTTTCGCCGCAGACGCTCAGTATATCCTCGTAAATCGTTGATTTTGAAAAAAGCGCGGAGGGGTTCTGCGGGAGATAGCCGATTTTTTCCTTCACATCTTCACTCTTAATGTCCGTAAATGCGATACTTCCCGACTGCGGCGTGAGTATACCGCAGACAAGCTTTAAAAGCGTGGTCTTTCCCGCAGCATTGCCGCCCAATATGCAAAGTACCTCATTTTTGTAAATATCAAGCGAAAGGTTGTTTATTATATTTTCACCGTTTTTTTCAAATCTGAAGCAGACATCACGGAGCTTTACGCAGATTTTAGCCTGCTCATTTTCCGCTTTATCCTCGGACATTCTATAGATTGTATGATTTTGTACATAGTCATTATACCATATCCGCGCCTCGTTTACCGACAACGGGCATACGCTCTCCCCCACCGCCGCGCAGGCGCGCACTCCCGCGGGCATTGAGGAAAGCATCGGGTGATTTTTCTCCCGCAAAAGTGCAGGGATATTGTGCGGTAAATCATCGGCTATGATTTTTCCTTTGTCGGTCACTATCATTCTGCCACAGACCGGCATAAGTGCCGGAAGATTATGCTCGGCTATTATTATTGCCGTGCCGAGCTCTTTGTTTATACGGACAAGCAGTCCTATAAATTCTGCCGCCGCAATAGGGTCAAGCTGTGACACTGGCTCGTCAAGCAGCAATACCCGCGGCTGCATAACCATCACCGACGCGAGATTTATCATCTGCTTTTGTCCGCCGGACAGCTCGTTTGTTTTCCTGTCGAAAAGCTGTTCGATACCGAAAAACAGCGCGGTCTGCGCTATGCGCGAGCGTATCACCGACTGCGGCAGTCCGAGACTCTCAGCCCCGAATGCAAGCTCGTGCCACACCTTGTCGGTGACAGTCTGCTCGTCGGGGAGCTGTGATACAAAGCCTATTTTATCGGGATATAAAAAGTCCTCGCGCTGCTTTTCGCCGAAGGCGTATATCTCGCCGCTTTGCTCTCCCGCACCCGCACAGCCTTTAAGGCAGGAAAGCAGGGTGGATTTTCCGCTTCCGGACTGTCCGCAGACGAGTATAAACTCGCC
Source organism: uncultured Clostridia bacterium (assembly GCA_945921635.1). Taxonomy (GTDB): domain Bacteria; phylum Bacillota; class Clostridia; order Oscillospirales; family Ruminococcaceae; genus Ruminiclostridium_E. Next base: position 3,855 of record CAMEKZ010000131.1, on the reverse strand, counting down.
GTCGGTTACCGTAAGGCTTATATCGTCAAGCGCCTTTTTGTCACTACCGGCATAGGAAAAGCCGAAATGCTCTAGCTTAAACAGTTCCACTTTATTTCCTCCCATGCACTTATTATAACGGGTACGGCACACAGCAAAAGCCAGCATAAATACCCCGCCGCCGAAATTCCGTCAATGCTCACCGAAAAGAACGGATAATACGAATATGATATATTTCCCGTAAAAGAAAGCACGCATACCGCCGCCGCAAGCAATACGGTTATGCAAAGAACCGCCGCGTCCTTTGCGGTAAATCTGTAGATAGAATACGAGGTGCGGCGCGCCGTGCCGTAGCCGCGGTTTTTCATCGACTGTGCGGTTATTGCCGCGCCCTCTATTGCGCCTGTTATACTTATAGAGAGTATATCAAGCGCACTTTTCAGCCGGGATTTTAGCCTGCCGTTTTTTATATCGTTTCCTACAAAGCTCTGCGCCTCGGCGGTCTGTCTGAGCCGCGCGGCAAACTGCGGGATAAACTTCATTGTCATCGAGATAAGCAGTCCGAAGGACGGCAAAGCCCTGCCGAAAAGATACACGGTCTTATCGGTGGTCATCACATTGTTAAAGCTGATAAACCACATCATAAGCGCAAGCATCATAAGCGAGGTCATAGCCGCAAAAATAAGCGACTCGGCGGTCACCGCGTTTCCGTTCGGGAGGAAAAACAGCGCCGTCACCCCCGCGTTTGAAAACAGCAGGTTTATGATTATCGAAAAAGCGCACAGCGGCAGGATATACGCCGCTGTTTTCAGCGCCGCAATACCTTTTGCCGTAACTGCCGCGACAGCCGAGCAAAGCAGCGACGTGCCTATAAAAAACGGATTTTGTATTATTGCCGTGATGATTATAACCGCGAGGAAGTACGCAAACGCGGTTATAGGGTGAAAATATCTCACTGCCATGCTCCTTTCATTTATTGTATATCAAGACCGAGGTCGCAGGTGTACAAAAACTCTACCACATCGCCGTCATTTACCTTATAAAGCGAACATCCCTTGTTAGGCACTTCGCCATTTACCCGGTACACCCAGCCAGAGACGCTTCCGCAGTCAAACTCATACAGGTTGTTTATCCCCTCAACATACGAGCTGTTAAACGCGGGGGTGAATGACGCTTCCATCTGAATATTGTTTTCACGGCAAACGCGTTTTAATATATCAAAAGCGCTCTCCCCACTGTTAAATCCTGTATCGGTACTTGCGTAAATTACACCGTCCGCCGGAACAAAGGACACTAAATTCTTATCCAGTTTATCCATGTTGTCAAGTATTTTGCTGCAATCAATCCTGAACACGCAGGAGCTGTCATAGTTTACCGGTGAGGGAGCGCTCTGCTCTGTAGTGGCGGGCGTTGTCCGGCTGACGGAGGACTGCGGAGGCTTGGCCGTTTTCACTGTTGTTACCGCTGTTGTTACTATCTGCGGCTTTGCGGTCTGAGCGGGTGTTGTGGCTTTTGTAGTGACTGAAGATGGCTTTATGCTCTCGGGTTTAGTTTCTGACTGCATAGCTGTGCTATCCGGTACGGTAGTATCGGCAGGCTTCGGCGTGCCGCTTGCTGTGTTGGACAATATAGACGATACAGCCGAGGTCGCATTAGTATCAGAAGTTAAGGATGTGGCCTGCGTAGCCGGAATTGAACTTTGGGCTGATGTGCTGCTTAGCGGCGGGGCTTCACTGCTATTCGTTGTCAAATCTGCTGTGCTCTGAACAGACTGAGAAGAAGCGCCGCTGTCCGCGACCGATACCTCTCCGCCCGAAAAGAAAAACACAAGCACTATCGCCGCAACCAGCACAGCCGCCGTCAGCAGTACAAATTTATATTTTTTAATAAAATCTATCATTTCAGTTACCTGTATGACTTAAGAATATGCCGTGTACAGAAAAATGCACCGTGCATTTACAATTATATAACATAATGCCGCACGGTGCAAGTATATCATTGCTTATTTGCGTTTTCTTATTACAAATGCCGCCCCCAGAAGTGCAATCGCAGCAAGAGTGCCTGTGCCGCCAAGCATTACGCCGGTTGCGGGGTTTGTATTATCATCGGGGGATATATCCGAGCTGTCGCTGTCGGGAGCGCTGTTTTCCTCGGAGGTGTCGCTGTTGTCTGGAGTTGAGTTCTCGCCGGAGCTGTCGGTATCCGAAGCTGTGCTGTCATTATCCGAATTGCCGTTATCCTCAGAGGTGCTGTTATCATCTGATGTGTTACTGCTGTTATCCTCAGAGGTGTCACCACCGTTGTTTTCGTTATCAGCGGCTGTTTTTACTTCCATATCATACAGCGCGGACTTGCCGTAAGCAAGACGATTTAAGGCAGTAAGTGCCATAAACGCCTGCTCGGTCGCCATCATATTTTCTTCACCGCCGAGGACGTGGAAGAAGCCGCTTTCGCCGTAGTAGGAGTTAAGCGCGTCAATCAGCGTTATGCCGTCTTTTATAAACCTTGCGTCCTCCTCGGGGTTTATTCCGAGCGAGCAAAGCGCGATTATAGTCTGCGCCGTACCCTCACAGCCGGATTTAAAGCGGCAGTTTTCGTCAAGCATACCCGATAAGGTATCAAGAGCGGTATCTACAGATGTCTTTACCTTTTCGCTGTCACAATAGGGATCGAGTGCCTGTAAAGCCATAGCAGTCACATCGGGGTCAGCCTTGTCACCGGCAAGTGCCCAGCCGCCGCCTGTCATATTATTTACAAGATAATCAACATACTCATCGCGCATATCGGTTTCGTAGTCGGTACAGTCGAGCGCTATCAATGCGAATATCACGCCGTTTATTCCCTGCTTTGTTACAAAATCCTTGTCGCAAAGCGGCTTTAACAAATCATAGCCGTTTACGTCCGCGGGATTTTTGTCTATCGAGCAGAGCGCAAGCGCTACGCGGGCGTTGTCAGTAGCCTTGCGGCTGAGTGTTTCACTTCCAAGCTCGTCAATTGCATTTACAAGTGCGGAGTAATACTCCTCTGCCTTTTCATCACTCAGCTTACCTGCTCTTGCAAGGCCGAACAAAGTCCACTCGCCGCCTATATCAGAAAGCGGATAAATCGTGCTGTTTGTCAGCTTTTCTGCCGTAAGCTCATAATTCTTTGCCGAGTTTTCTCCCGACTGCTTTATATCCGCGATTTCGGCAAATCTCGCTTCTGCGGCGGTAAGGGCAGCATAATTTGTTACATTTTCTTTCAGTTCATCGGGGAGTGCGTTGTATGTCTGTCTTGCCGCTGTCAGGCTCTCCTCGGTCATAGCCTGCGCCGCGTTGTCTATAAGCGCAATTACGTTATCTACCGCGTTTTTATCCGCAAGCTCTTTTTCCTGCACCAGTCTGTCATATTCTTCCTTTGCCGCAGTAAGAATGTCATACTTAGTCACAAGACTCTTGGCGTTGTCCGAAAGGCTGTCATAAGCCGCAAGCGCCTTGTCAATAGCCTTGCCGCTGTCAAGCGTAACAGTACCTATTTCGGAAATAAGGATGTCTGTCTGCTCTGCCGAAAGTATATCATCGGAAACAAGCTTCAGATATACATAGCAAGGCTGTTTGTCACCGTTTTGTACTATAATGCGGACGGTCTTTTCGTTCAGCGTATTTATTGCAATTTCCGCGCTCTCGTTATATGCTATACGCTTATTGTTTACATAGATGTTGTCGTCCTCAAGCGCGCCGTCAAGTGATATTGCGACCTTTTCCTCAAGTCCGGTCTTAACTTCGTATACCTTGCCATCCTCGGGATTTTCGATTGTTTGCAGTACAGCGTTATCCGCACCTGTGATTTTTACTGTCGGGAGCTGTGATACACCGGTATTATCGTCCTGTGCGGTGG
>CAMEKZ010000130.1 GCA_945921635.1 uncultured Clostridia bacterium | reverse complement strand
CCGTCATATACAACAAAATGATACGCCATTTCGTCAATATCATCAAACTCGCTTACAAAGCCCTGTTCTTCAACAAAAACCTTTGTCCGCAGAAAGGCGGCATCGGAAAAATCGGTTTTTCCTTGTGTTATTACAGTTCTGAACGGCATTACAACACCTTTGATAAAAACTCTCTGAGACGCGGACTATCAGGGTTAGCGAAAAACTCCTTGGGAGTATTCTGCTCAACAATATATCCGTCATCCATGGACAGCACCCTTGACGCAACCTCGCGCGCAAAGCCCATCTCATGCGTAACAACGACCATAGTCATGCCATCGTCCGCAAGCTCCTTCATCAGGTTCAATACCTCGCCGACCATCTCGGGGTCGAGCGCAGATGTAGGCTCGTCAAATAGCATTACATCGGGATTCATAGCAAGTGAGCGTGCAATCGCGATTCTCTGCTTCTGACCGCCGGAAAGCTGTGGTGGGTACTGTTCTGCCTTATCGGCAAGGCCAACCTTTTTGAGCAGGCGATCTGCGGTCGCGTCCGCCTCTTCCTTAGTCATAAGGCCGAGCTTTACAGGTGCGAGCGTGATATTCTTTTTTATCGTGAGATGCGGGAAAAGATTGAAATGCTGGAACACCATACCCATCTTTTGTCTAAGCAGGTTTACTTCTTTAGTAGACGCCTTGGTTATATTCGTGCCCTCAAAGAAAATATCGCCCGAGGTAGGCGTTTCCAGAAGGTTGAGGCAGCGTAAAAACGTACTTTTTCCTGAGCCCGATGGACCGACTATAACCACCTTTTCGCCTTTTTCGATTGTTTCGTTTATGCCCTTTAAAATGTGAAGGTCGCCGAAGGATTTATGCAAATCTTTAACGTTTATCATTTTTTGCAAGTCTCCTTTCAAGCTTACCTACAAGGAAGGTAAGGAACATTACGATAACAAGATAAATCAGCGCAACCGCTATCAGCGGCATAAACGCCTCATAGGTCTGGCTTCTGATGATATCGCCGCCCTTTGTGAGGTCGGCTATAGCAATATAACCGGATACCGAGGTTTCTTTTAAAAGCACGATAAATTCATTTGCCAGCGCGGGGAGTATGTTCTTGAATGCCTGCGGGAGTATAATGGTAATCATGGTCTGATTGTAGCCAAGACCCAGACTGGAGCCTGCCTCAAACTGTCCCTTATCAACGGACATAATACCCGAGCGGACGATTTCAGCGACATAAGCGGCGGAGTTAAGGCCGAATGCAAGCACCGCCACAAACAGCTTGTCTATGTTTACCGAAGCAAAAATTACAAAATAAATTATCAGAAGCTGTACAACGACAGGAGTACCGCGTATAACGGTAAGGTAAACCTTTGAGATAAGATTCAGTACTTTTAGCTTTCCCGTCTTATCGTGTGTAGCTCTGATAATAGCTATGATAAAGCCTAACAGCAGGCCGATAATGACCGCGAAAAGCGTTATCAGCAGCGTATTCATAAGTCCGTCGGTAAGATAGCGCCAACGGTCGTCCTTTATAAAATTGTCATAAAACTTTTCGGCAAAGTCGCTGAAAAAATCCATAATTACTCCACTTCCGTCTATAAAGCAAAGGCTGTTCCGTCACGGGACAGCCTTTGTCTGCCATAAACAAATAAATTACGCTTTTCTTACGATAATAACCTGTGTTGCGGTTGTGTATGAGTCGGAGAAGTCAACGTTCTTCAGACGGTCTTCTGTTACCGACATACCTGCAACACCTACATCAGCCTTGCCCGAGTTGATTGAAGGAATGATAGAGTCAAAGTCGATATCGTCTATCTTCAGCTCATAGCCGAGCTTGTCGCATACAGCCTGCATCATATCAACATCATAGCCGACAATCTTGTTGTTGTCGATAAGCTCATAGGGCGGGAACTGTGCGTTTGTAGCCATTACTATCTGACCCTTGGAGCGGTCTACGCCCTCGGGAGAAGTGTAGGGGTACTGACCTGCCTCGTCGCCTATCCAGTTTTTTTCAATCTGAGCGAGAGTGCCGTCCTCTTTAAGCTCTTTGAGCGCCTGATTGATGGGTTCGGTAAGCTCAGAGCCCTTCTTGAGCGCAATTGCGTACTCCTCGGTTACAAACTCCTCTTCGAGGATTTTGAGGTCATCGTTCTTTTCTACGAAAACCTTTGCGGGCTCGTTATCAATGATAACCGCGTCAACCTTGCCCTGCTTGAGAGCCTGAATTGCGTCAGCGCCCTTCTTGTACTTTTCGATTTTAGCGCCTGCAACATCAGATGCGTAAGTATCACCGGTAGTACCCTGCTGTACACCGATGGTCTTGTTCTCAAGGTCAGCCTTGGTGAACACTTCGTTTGGCTTTACGCTGGAGCAGCCGGAAAAAGCGGCAATACAAACCGCAACTACAGATGCCAGTCCGATAATTCTCTTCATAATTTACTTTCCTTTCTTTCATTACTGTATTTTAAATACAATTTTTACCTCGTAGAAGCGCATCAGCGCAAATCACGGTAAAATCCGCTTTAATCGGATTTTACACCTAATTATATCACACAACATCAAAACTTGTCAATATAAAATGAATTAAGGTTGAAAAATGTTGATGAAATTTAATTTGAAACCGGAAATTTCAAGTCAGCAAATCTCCATAATGAGAGTGTTAAGCTTTTCTGCAAACTTATCGTCAAGTGCAACCGCGGTCTCTTCGCCGTCGGACATCCTTTTCAGCTTTGCACGATTGTCACGCATCTCGTCCGAGCCGATTACCATACAGTATGCCGCGCCGATTTTATTTGCATATTTCATCTGCGCCTTGAAACTGCGGCCGGATACGTCACACTCAGCCCAGAAGCCGTAATCGCGCAGTTGCTTTACAAGCTTCATCGCATACATATTGGTTTCATCGTCAAAAGACGCGATATAAAGGTCGCATTTCTTTTCGGGGGCAAAATCAAGCTTCTGGTTTTCCATTACCATGATTATACGTTCAAGACCCATGGCAAAACCAAGTCCGGGGGTAGAGCTTCCGCCGATTTCCTCGACAAGACCGTTGTATCTGCCGCCCGCGCAAACAGCGCCCTGCGAGCCAATTTCATTTGAGATAAACTCAAAAACGGTATTTGTATAGTAGTCAAGACCTCTTACGATAAGCGGATTTATCTTGTACTCAATTCCGAGCAGATCAAGACGCGCCTTTACACTTTCAAAGTGATTTTTGCAGTCGTCACACAGATAGTCAAGAATAACCGGCGCGTCAGCCTTAAAGCTGCTGCATATCTCGCTCTTGCAGTCGAGCAGACGCATAGGGTTGCGCTCAAGTCTTTCAAGGCAGGTACCGCACAGCTTGTCCTTGTACTGTGAATAGTATTCTTTGAGCGCCTTGTGATATTCAGCGCGGCACTTTGGGCAGCCTATGCTGTTTATTTCGAGTGAAATATTCTTTACGCCAAGCCTTTTTATTACATCGTTTGCAAGTGAAATGACCTCTGCGTCCGACGAGGGCGCGGCAGTACCCAGCACCTCAATGCCAAACTGGTTGAACTCGCGAAGTCTTCCGCTCTGCGGAGCCTCATATCTGAAGCATCTTGTGAAATAATAGGTTTTAAGAGGAAGCGCGTCATTTAAAAGTCCGTTTTCGACTGACGCACGCACCATTCCTGCCGTGCCCTCCGGCTTTAAGGTTATGCTTCTTCCCTTTTTATCGTTGAAGGTGTACATTTCCTTCTGTACTACATCGGTCGTGCCGCCGACACCGCGCTGAAAAAGCTCGGTGTGCTCAAAGGTCGGGGTGCGTATCTCCTTGCAGCCGTATGCCTCGGCAACAGCGGCGGCTACGCTTTCAACCGTGTGCCACTTGTATATATCCTTAGGCAGCTTATCTTCAGTACCTCTGGGGCGTTTTGTAACTAATTCCATTATAGTTATTCCTTTCAGTCATACACAAAAATAATTATACAACAAAAAAACAGGCGCACCGCAGTACGCCTGCAAAAATACAAAATCAGCTCTTGACAAGCTCTCTCCAGTCAAGGTCGCCGCGCTCGAGTGCATGAATAAGCGCCTCGGCGGTAGCTATGTTGGTTGCGAGAGGTATATTATGAACATCGCATAAACGCAGAAGATTCATTTCGTTAGGCTCGTTGGATTTTGCATTTAAAGGGTCACGGAAATAAATAAGAAGGTCTATTTCGTTGCAGGATATTCTTGCGGCTATCTGCTGGTCACCACCCTGCGAGCCACTTAAATAGCGTTGTATACGCAGTCCTGTAGCCTCAGACACAAGCTTACCCGTCGTGCCGGTAGCACACAGGCTATGTCGGCTGAGTATGCCGCAATAGGCGATACAAAACTGAACCATAAGTTCTTTTTTTGAATCATGAGCAATAAATGCAATATTCATACAATATCCCTTCTTTTTTCTTTATGCAAAACATCAGTTGATATTTATTGTCAGAGGTACGTCCTCGCCAAGAATACGTCTCGCGATAGCCATATAAGCCTTCGCACCCGCACAGGTGGGCGGAAGCGGAAGTCCCTTTGCTCCGCAGACCTTTATATTATTATCCTCAGGCACTACGCCGACAAGCTGAATGCCGACGGAGTCCATAACCTCGTCGAGGTCATAAAGGATTTCTTCATCCTTGAAATTCTGGCTGACCTTGTTGATGACAAGGCGCTGGTTGGTACAGTTCTTGACATAGAGGAAATCCGAAAGTATAGCGCCGTCACGCACGCACACAGTATCGGGCGTGGTAACCATAAGTATAAGCTCAGCGGCCTTGATAACGCTGAATACCGAGCTTCCTACACCTGCGGTGTCTATGATGATGTAATCGAAATGCTGGCGCATCTCCTCGCATACACCCATAATCTTTTCGGGATTTATGTCCATAAAAGGATTTCGGGTCGCACACACCAAATAAAGATTTTCTACTGTTTCAACCTTTGTTGTAGCGGTGAGAATATCTATTTTACCCTCGAGATATTCACCTATATCGTGTTTTACCTTATCCTTGATGCCGAGCATGATATCAAGACATCTCAGACCAAAGTCAAGCTCAACAAGAAGTGTTCTTTTTCCTAAAGAGGCAAGCGAACGGGCAACATTTGCAGATGTAGTGGATTTTCCTGTTCCACCTTTTCCTGCGGTTACAGCTATAATTTGTGACATATACATCGCTCTCCTTACCGGTAATCGTTACATTAATGTTATGATAGATTTAATTGTTCTTATTGTACCATAAAAAAGCAAACAAATAAAGAGTTTTCTGATAAAAAATTAGATTTTTGTTAAAAAAACATGAAAACTTTTCTTTTTTTTGTGCAATTTGTTCAATAAGCTAGTCTATAAGACTAAATTAACAGATATTCCGACAAAATACGACTATACGCATTTATACGGAAAAATCAATGGGTATGACTGTCCTCGGAAGTGTCCGAGCCGCTTGTGAGTGAGCCGCGCGCCGGACGGCCGGGGGTATTGGTTGACTGTCCGCCCCACGGCAGAGTAACCTCGCCCTTTTCATTTATTACAGGCTGATAGTTGTCGTAGAAGTACGATTCTATTATATTTCGTATCATCAGACGCGAGAACTCGCCCTTTTCAAGGACTATTCCGAAGCATATCTGAGGGTCCTCGGCGGGATAATATCCGAGAATAGTAGAGTTGAAGGTGTCCTCGGTTACCTGCGGCGTACCGGTCTTTATAGCGACGCCGTACGGCAAATCCGCAAGCTGTGTTATGCCCGAACCCATCGGCCACTGCACATCATCAGCAACCATTATCATTCCCTCTCTTACCACCTGGAAGATATGCGGGTCGGCGTCTATCTTATAGTCCACCTTAGGCTGTGTCTTTTCTATTACCTCGCTGCCGTCATAGCTTGTTATGCTGTCCACAAGATAGGGTCTGTAGCGCGTGCCGTCGTTTGCGAGAGTGAGTGCGACAACGGCTAAATTCAGCGGAGTTACCGTGGTTTCGAGCTGTCCTATACCCGCCTGAATCGTAGAACCCGGAGTCCATGTGCCACCAAGTGATTCGATATACTCGGGTGTAC